>CAMJQJ010000013.1 GCA_946408025.1 uncultured Faecalitalea sp. | reverse complement strand
ATTTAAAGCCATAAAACTACCCTCCTAGTGATTAGTATACCATAAAATTAACGTTTGTTTAATTCTTCCTTGATCAATTCATTTGTTCGTTTTGGATTTGCCTGTCCTTTGCTGGCTTTCATGACTTGACCAACTAAGAATCCAATAGCTCTATCCTTACCATTCTTGTAATCCTCGATACTTTGAGGATTAGCATCTAAAACGCTTGTTACCAAAGCAAGAATTGCTCCATCGTCACTGACTTGTTTCATGCCTTTTTCTTCAATGACTTTCTTTGGATCTTTATTTAACATAACCTCTTCAAAAACAATCTTACCTTGTTTTCCACTGATATCACCAGCTTCAATTGAATCAACTAAGCTTGCGATATATTCAGGCTTTACTTCTATAGAGTCAAAATTTGTATTCTTTTTATTTAGATAAGCACTGACATCTCCAGTGATCCAGTTACATACCTTTTTCGCATTTTTGGTATACTTACAAACTTCTTCATAATAATCTGCCATAGCCCTGTCATTGACCAATACATTAGCATCATATTCACTTAAGCCGTAGTCTTTCATGAATCGTTCAATCTTTTGTTCTGGTAATTCTTCAAGAGAATCCTGAATGTCTTTCACCCAGTCAAGATCTAATTGAATTGGGAAGATATTTGGTTCTGGGAAATACTTATAATCAACGTTTCCTTCTTTTTTACGCATTAGAACCGTTGTCTTCAAAGATTCATCATAACGTCTTGTCTCCTGTTCAACGCTCTTTCCTTCATCTAGTAAAGCAGACTGCCTTTCAATCTCTGCCTGAACAGCTTTTTGAACATTGGCAATAGAGTTTAAGTTTTTAATTTCTGTTTTTGTTCCTAAAGTATCTTTATCCTTGCTTAACGAAATATTGACATCACAGCGCATGCTACCTTCTTCCATCTTAACATCACTAACATTTAGATATAGAAGATTTTTACGTAAAGTTTCTACATAGGCAGCCGCTTCTTTGGCCGAATGCATATCTGGACAGGAAACAATCTCAATCAAAGGTGTTCCTGCACGGTTAAAGTCAATATATGTTCCTGTGTCCTTATGGAACTGTTTAGCAGTATCTTCCTCCATATGGATTCTTTCAATACGGATTTTTTTCTTTGCTCCATCTACTTCAATTTCTACATATCCATTTTTTCCGATTGGATGGAATTGTTGTGTGATTTGGAATCCTTTTGGAAGATCTGAATAATAATAGTTTTTACGATCAAATTTTAATAACGTATCCAATTCACAATGCATAGCTGTACAAGCCTTGATGGCAAGTCTTACTGCTTCTTTGTTGACACATGGCAAGATACCTGGATGTCCAAGATCTACTACAGATGTACAAGTATTTGCTACCCTTCCAAAACGAACGGGTGCTCCTGAAAACATTTTAGTATTCGTCTTTAATTCGCAATGGATTTCGATACCAATCGTTACATAATAATCCATATTCTTAGACTCCTTTCTTAACCTGATCTTTTAGACCAGTTATATCTTCCATACCTTGTGCCAAATCAAACATAATTTGTTCTTCAAATGGACGGCATGTTAAATTGATTCCAAGTGGCATTCCATCTTTTTTCGCAAATGGTAAAGTAATGCTTGGATAGCCAGAGAAGTTGGCAAGCTGCATATGCTCATCCGCAAAAGAAGTTACTTTAAAGCGAACATCCTGACTGTCTTCAATCATTGGGGCAATATCTAAAGCTGCCATACACAATACGCCATCAACCCCTTCAAAACATTTCTTATAAGCATCTACGATCAAACGACGGATTTTTTGTGCTTTTCTGAACAAACGATCCTGGTTTTCATTAAACAATGAATATGAACCAATTACAAATCGAGCACGAACATAGCTAGAGAACCCTTTTGTGCGTGAGTTGGTCATTACTTCTTCTACACTTTCACCATCTTCGCGCATACCAAAACGAAGTCCGTCAAGATTAGAATGGTTGGCAGTTGCTTCTGCATTGGCAATGGTCTTATATACAGGTGGAATCAATTCCATATATTCTCTAGGCATTTCCACTTCTTTGATATTAGCTCCAGCTTCTTTTAATTTTGAAACAAATTCATTGAATGTATTTTTTATATATTCATCTTCAATTTCATCGATAACTGTCTTTAAGACACCAATCGTTTTCCCTCTTAGATCTCCATTTAAATTTTTAGAGTATTCTTCAACTGGCTTATAGCTTGAAGTCATATCTTTATCATCGCGTCCTGCTAAAACTTCTAAAGCTAAAGCTGCATCTTGAATATTTGTCGTAAAATAACCTACATGATCCAAACTTGATGCATAAGGAATGATACCATAACGAGAAATACGTCCATAAGTCGGTTTTACTCCAACAACACCTGTATATGCCGCAGGCTTACGAATACTATCGCCCGTGTCTGTTCCAATAGCTAAAGGAGCTGCATCACTAGCTACTAAAACCGCACATCCTCCAGAACTACCTCCTGAAATACGATCAAGGTCATAAGGGTTATGCACAGCTCCTGTATAGGCATTTTTATTTGTTCCACCCATACCAAGTTCATCCATACTGGCTTTGCAGACAAAGACAGCTCCTGCTTCATTCAATTTTTTAACAATTGTTGCATCATAAACAGGAACATAGTTATCTAAAATTCTTGAACTTGCTGTTGTACGAATTCCTTTTGTATTGATGTTATCTTTTAAAACGACAGGAACTCCAGAAAGTTTACCTTGATTAGGATTGTCTTTCGGTTCGATCATAGTTACAGCTGCATTTAATTTTGGCTGTAGTTCTTCAATTTTCTTATAAGATTCAACTGCACTGACGCTTGATTTTATTTCCATTTTACTTCACCACCTTTGGTACATGAACATGTCCCATTCTTACGTCTTTAACATTCTTTAATGCATCTTCCTGTGACAGCACATCTTCTTCCACATCTTCTCTTAAGAATGTTGTTGCCTCTTCAAAAGGATATACCATAGGTTCGATGCCTGTTGTGTCGATTTTTTCAAATAATTCAACTTGTTTTTCGACTTCAATAAAATCTTTTTTCAATTCGTTGATCTCATTATCACTTAAATCAAATTTAAGATCATTTGCCAACTTATGAAAATATTCATTACTAAACTTTTCCATCTTATTCTCCTTTATCAAAAACGTGTATTAACATTTGTTTCTGTTGAATCAATATCACGATTGATCATCGCATAAATCGTATCATCGTTGGTAATTGTAATCTGATATTCACAATCTGTACTTGTAAACACAGATAAACTTGAGTTTGCCGTTTGACATACAGCTAGAATTTCACCTGCCGTTTTACCATGTGAAGTAATATCTAACTGTAACTTGACCAGGTTGCCATTCTCATATTTTGCCTTTCCTGTTACATAGGTATAATCAGGTACGACATTCTGAATATCTTCTTTAAAGGTTGTAAATTGTTCCGATGTTGTCGGATCATTTGTCGTTAATTGTGTACTAGGAACCAAGATCCACTCTTCATCTAAAGCACTATAACTTCCACTACTTCCTTCAAACATTCCTTCATAGAAATATCCCCCTAAAGATTCCTGCGAAGAGTCTAAAGAGTAAGCTGCAATATAAATTGGAATTCGAGCTGAGATATCATTAAAACGCTCTCGCATATAATTAACCAACTTCCCAGCTGTCACCTCAATATAATTTTGCAATTTTTCTTCGGCAATCTCATATGTATTTCCTGCATCATCCTCAACTTCATCATTAACGACCAAAGCCAAAGAAATCCCTTTCAAGTTATCATTAGTGTTATACCAGTCAAGTTCATAGATATCCACAAGAATCGTAGCTCCAGTCACTTCTCCATTTCCTGTATCAAAAGCTTCATCTCGAGACGGATTTAACCCATTAGGATTATCATCTCTTAATGTTCCCAAAAGTCCTCTAGAACCATCAGTGGCATCCAATTCATCAAAATCAAGAAATGTATGTGTACGATATCCAACAGACGATGGATCAAAGTATTGTTTTGATAAATCCATCAACCCAGATTCAATTTCAATACGTATATCCTGATCCGAAATCAATCCAACATGTTTAACACGTGTATCGCTTGATTCAAAAGGCAGAATAGCCACATAATCTCCCGCCTGTAAAGCTAAAGTATCATTTGTAGATGTATCCATACAACCACTCAGGCATAAAGAAATAACCAAACTCCCAGTCAATAGTTTAAGCACTCTGTGCATTTTCTACCTCCTCTACAAATTCCTCCTCACTCATCGTTTCAACACCAAGACTTTGTGCTTTGGTAAGTTTACTTCCTGCAGCTGTACCATAAATCACATAGTCTGTCTTTTTAGAAACAGAACCTGAAACATTCGCTCCAAGAGTTTCTAAAATCTCCTTTGCTTCATTTCGCGTATAGTGTTCTAAAGTTCCCGTTAAAACAACCGTTTTATTCGTAAATCGGCTTGCCTTGATTTCTTGTTTATCTTGAATCATATTCAAGCCTTGTTCTTTTAAAGTTTGAATTAACTTTTGATTAGATTCATCTTTAAAAAATTCAATTATACTTTGAGCTGTAATCGGGCCGATATCATTGATAGAAACAAGTGTATCAACATCAGCCTTCATCAATTCATCCATTGAACCAAAGTGGTTTGCCAAAATAGCTGCAGCTTTTTTACCAACCTGTCGAATTCCTAAACCATATAATAATAATGCCAACGGCTGTTTTTTACTGGATTCAATTGTTTCCAGCATCTTATCGACTGATTTTTTCTGATATCCTCTTTTTTCAAGAAGTTCTTCCCTATGTTCATGTAAAAAATAGATATCTTCAATAGAATTCAAGAACCCAAATTCATGAAGTTGTTCAATTTTCTTATCACCTAAAGTATCAATATCCATTGCATCTCTTGAGGCAAAATGTATCATTGACTCCACAACACGAGCTGGACAATCTTGATTGATACAATAATGGGCTGCTTCGCCTTCTAGTCTTACCAATCTAGAGCCACAAACTGGACAATGCGTCGGATATACATATGGAACCTGTGATCCATCACGTCTTTCTTTCACACTTGAGACAACTTCCGGTATGATTTCTCCAGCTTTTTGTACCACAACGATATCGTTGATCCTTAGATCTTTCAATAAGATCATATCCTCATTGTGTAACTGCGCTGCACTAACCGTTGTACCGGCAATGCGTACTGGTTCAAGAACCGCATTTGGTGTAATCTTTCCGGTTCTTCCCACCGTAATTACGATATCTAGCAATCTTGTCTGTACTCGTTCGGCAGGAAATTTATATGCCGTGGCATATCGTGGTACTTTGGCAGTTGAACCTAAAGTCCTTTGATCAGATAAAGAATTAAGTTTAATTACCATTCCATCAATTTCATATGGTAGATCATTTCGTTTTTCTTGAATGGATTGGATAAACTCCCAAATCTCTTTTGTATTCTTACAAACTTTATATAAAGGATTTACTTTAAAATTTAAAGAACGCATTCGATTCAATGCTTCCTGCTGAGTTAAGATTCCAAAATCCTGCGCATTTTGAAAATAATACCAATAAGCATCTAGCTTTCTAGAAGCACAAATGCCTGAATCAAGTTGACGAATTGAACCCGCTGCTGCATTTCTAGGATTAGCAAACAAGGCTTGATTGTTCTTTTTTTGACGTTCATTAAGTTCTTCGAAGCT
Source organism: uncultured Faecalitalea sp. (assembly GCA_946408025.1). GTDB lineage: Bacteria > Bacillota_I > Bacilli_A > Erysipelotrichales > Erysipelotrichaceae > Faecalitalea. The sequence goes on along the minus strand of CAMJQJ010000013.1, from coordinate 27,996 downwards.
CTTTTTAGGCATATATACTTCACCACGGACTTCTACATGACGTCTTTCTGGGATATGCATAGGAATGGATTGAATCGTTTTGATATTTGCGGATACATCTTCACCAACCAATCCATCCCCTCTTGTCACAGCACGAACAAAGGAACCATCTTCATAAATCAAAGACATTGCCAAACCATCATATTTACATTCCACAACAAATTCGGCATCTTTGACACTTCCTTGAATACGCATAACAAATTCTTCAATTTCTTCGTAATTAAAGACATTTCCTAATGATAACATTTGACTGTCATGCCTAACTTTTTCAAAGCCTTCCAAAACCTGACCAATGATTCTTTGTGAAGGTGAATTGGCATCATACATTTCAGGATGTTTTTCCTCTAATGCCATCAACTCTTGCATCAAGCGATCATATTCTTGATCGGAAATGCTTGGATTGTCATATACATAATATTCAATCGAATATTTTTCTAGTTCTTTTCTTAGAAATACAATACGATTTTCTTCATTCATATTTAATCACCTGTTTAGATATTATATCATGCTTTTTTCAAAGACGGATGACTGGCATTCAATTTCTTTACCCCAAATTTATGACTAAAGGCTACTGTTGCTACATTTCCTTCAATTTTTAATACAACACCCTGCCCATAAACACTGTGGTCGACCAAATCTCCCTTACGAAATTTTTGATTCTTTTTCGAAGTTTGTTTAGATAGACTTACAGAACTTTGCATCACATTGGATGTATATTCAACTTTTGGTTTTGGCTTATCATCGTAGGTATACTCTTCTGGTATCTCCATCAAGAATCTTGATGATGTTTTATATGTATCCAACATGTATGAATAGCCTGTATTCCATGTAATGATCAAATTCCGTTTCGCACGTGTCATCGCAACATAACACAAGCGTCTTTCTTCTTCAAGTGACTTTCTTCCACCTTCTTGAACAGATCGTGCACTTGGAAAGATTCCATCATTAAAATTCACAAGGAATACCGTATCAAATTCAAGACCTTTAGCCGCATGAACCGTCATTAACGAAACAGAATCCATTGCCGAGTCGGAAGTTTTATCTGTAAATAAAGATACATCCTGCAAGTATGTTTCTAAAGTCATATCCGGATCATCTTTTAAAGACTGGGCAATATCGGATTTGAGTTCCTTTAAGTTCTCAATTCGCTCTGTTTCATTTTCGTCTTCCAACATTTTTAGATATCCAGTCTTATCCAATACATAATCTAAAAAATCTTCTAATGAATAATCGTTACGATGACTTCTTAAATCCAGGATAAGCGAAACAAAGCTTTCACATTTTCGTTTGATCGCATTAGAGATATCTAAAGGATTTCTCATTTCTTCAAAAAGATTGATATGTCGACTTGTAGCTTCATTGCGAAGCGCATCAATGGATTTTTGACCAATACCTCGTCTAGGCTGATTAATAACACGCAAGATTGCAAGATCTAAAGAAAACTGTTCGGGATCATTTTCATCAGGATATGTACAAAGCTTTAAATACGCCAAAGCATCTTTGATTTCCTGTCTTTCATAAAAACGAATCCCACCATAAATGATATAAGGAATTCCAACTGTTCGAAATACACGTTCAAAAGATCGAGAACTATAGTTTGATCGATATAGAATCGCTATATCTTTATAATCTGTTCCATTCTTATGTCGTTTCGAAATTTCTCTTGCAACAAATAAAGGTTCATCCCCTTCTTCACTTGATGCATGCAGCAAGATCTTATCATCACCTGGAATCTGCGTATATAAATCTTTTTTGATACGATCTTGATTATACGAAATAACTTTATTACTGGCTTCAAGAATCGGCTTTGTAGAACGATAATTTTGATCCAAGATTACAGTTTCACAATTTTCAAAATCTTTATTAAAGCGAAGAATAATATCAACGCTTGCTCCACGCCAGGTATAAATCGTTTGATCTGGATCTCCAACAACGCACAAGAAAGCATGCTTTCCTGTTATCAAACGAATAATGCCATACTGAACTGGATCGACATCCTGAAATTCATCAACATGAATATAATCCAGTCGATTTTGCCATTTTGCTCTTACATCTTCATTATGATTTAACAGTTTATGTGCTTCGATCAATAAATCATCAAAATCCATAGCTTTCATCTCTAAGCGAGCATCTTCATAAGATTTGTATATATTGGCAATCTGTTCCGAATTATCTGTTTCAGCCATTGCGATGGCCATGTCTGGATCGATATGTTCTGATTTATAGCCTGAAATATACCCTAAAACCTTAGCCATAGAAAGTTGTTTTATATCAATGTCCATCTTTTTATAAATAGGGCGTAATATTTGTTTTTGATCATCTGAATCCAAAATCGTAAAAGATCGAGGGTATCCAATCTGATCAGCATCTTCTCGTAATATCCGTACACAGAGTGCGTGGATCGTAGAAATACGCACAACACTGGCTTCATCTCCTAATTGAGCATGAAGACGCTCTTTCATTTCCTGTGTTGCCTTATTTGTAAAAGTAATTGCCAAAATTCGATTTGGCATGATTCCAACTTCTTTTACTAAATAGACGATCCTTGCCATTAAAACACGTGTTTTCCCACTGCCAGCACCGGCAATGATACGAACATGCGTATCAATTGTACTGGCTGCTTTTCTTTGATTTATATTTAATGTATCTAACACTGATTCACTCATAATATCACCGTTGATTATTTTACCATATTATCACATGCAAAAAAATCCAGACATCGCTGGATTTAAATTATTCATCTTCTTTACACTCTAAAATATCGCTGGTTAACATTCTAAACCTTTGCAGATGGCATCCAATGTTGAAAACGAATTGCCTTTACCTTTCCTGTTTTTAATTCGACAAATTTACATTCGATATTCCCTCTTTAGAACTTAATTCATTAAAAAAAATCTTACGATCTGCCATTACTCGATCTAAACGCAGAATAATCGCCATATCATCACATACAACATTTCATCTTCCAATTGAGTTTAAGAATCAAATCGGTTTTCATTAAAACACTAAAGATAATTAAAACCTAGTCAATGATGAAATAAAAACCTTCAAAAAGGATAACATCATTGAATCCCGATAAAATAAATGTCTGTAATTTAAAATTTGGAATCTTTGAAATAATGATGATGTAATAATATACCAAATAGCCAAACCTATAGCACATCTTAACAAAATCTTAGAGAATGGTTTTTGAGTACACAAGATTACGAGTACGACCCAAAATAAAATAACAAATGTTAGTTCAAACACTACATCTATCAAAAAAAGCCGAATATTTCCAGATCATATATGAAAATTCAGCAATTAAAAACAAAGCATCTTATCGCAAATTGCAATAGCAACAAAAGACAAACCAAAAATAATATGATCAAATTCCTTGAAAATCCCTTTTTTTCCTTTTTTTGGCACGATCTTAAAATCATTTTCCTACATAATCTTTCCTATCATATGCTTGCCATATACAAGAATAAATATGTTTTCAATAATTATTCAATGCTTATCATTAAATAATAAACATCAAATAAAAAGGATAGCTTTTTTAGCTATCCCAAATCTTGAAAACAACTTTCTTTGACACATTGTTTTAAATAGTTTTCATCTTTTTTATCGGCATATGTAATATGGAAATAAAGAACGCGTTCATCCTGCATTAACTTGGTTTCAATCTTATAAATTCCATCTTCTTCTTTATCCAATATTTGAATTGCCTTACCATGATATACAAATGGTTTGACTTCTTCCAGTTCATTTAGATATGAACAAATATTCGGTTCTTTTGAAGCCTGGATCAACCACGCCCAATGTGCATCATCTTCATAAGGAGACATCAAACAAAGTGCATTATTAACAGGATCAAAGCTCCTTTCACTTGCTCCATCAGCTACTACTTTCGCATCCTGGAACAAATGATAGACTTCTTTTGTTTTATATTGAATGACTTCTTCCTCCATACAAACTGCATCTTTTAAAAGCTTTTCTCTTTGTAACATGTCACATAAGTAGTTGTATTCTCTAACCGGAAGAGGAATACTGTTATCTTGTTTATACGCTAATTCAATATAATCACAGATTGTATTTGCATGTTTTTGCGTTTGATCATTCATCATCGTATATTTACCAACACCTTCTTTAGAAAGAAGGACCAAAGCACAGTTTTTAAAGAATTGTGCATCACGATCAAAATCATTCCAGATATAGAAATTATCCATCAAATCATGTAAGTGCATTTCTCTAAATTCTTGTGTATCGATATCTCCAATACTGGTAAAAATACGATCTTTCTTTTCAATTGGTAAGAAGAATGTTTCTTCATACAAATAATTCTGTGTCTTCAACACATCATTTGTTAGTAAAGCATTTCTTAAATATTCAAGCTCATCTTCATACACATGGTGAAGGCGATGAAAATCTTCATCTTCGCTAAATTCGAGATCGTCTACCAATTCATATTCTCCTGGTACTTCTTCTTGAATATCTTTACAAATATCTACGACAAAGGCATGGAAACCAGCTCCCGCATGCCTTGTATTGGCATGAATGATCATATCCTCTCCATCTTCAGAAATAACGATCTTGCCTTGTGGGCACACGATCATCTCAACTACATCACCACGATCTTCAATCTGAACCTGTTCTCTTTGCGCCAATAAGCCTAGAACTTGATATAATTCATTTTTTTCTTTTTCATTACGATCTTTACAAATCATAGAAACATACATGTAAAAGACCCCCTTTTCATTTGCGAAAATATTTTAACACAATTTTTCTATAATAATGTATAATACAGTCATGAATCAAATAAGTAAAGACTGGAAAGACTATGAAGTCATAGATACAGGAAATAAAGAAAAACTCGAAAGATGGAACAAGACAATTTTAAGAAGACCAGATCCTGTTTGTATCTGGCCTATTGAAGATGAATCAAAATGGAACAATGTCGATGCGATTTATCACCGTTCAAAATCCGGTGGAGGCCATTGGGAGACAAAACATCCAATCAAAGAATTTTGGACAATCGGTTATAAAGAATTACGCTTTAAAATTAGTCCAACTGGTTTTAAACATACTGGATTATTCCCTGAACAAGCTGCGAACTGGGATTTTGTGATGAATAAAATCCGCAATTCAAAACGTGATGATATACGTGTTTTAAATCTATTTGCCTATACAGGTGGTGCTACGATTGCATGCTCTAAAGCTGGGGCAAAAGAAGTAGTCCACGTCGATGCTGCTAAGGGTATGATTCAATGGGCAAAAGAAAACATGGAATTAAATCATCTAGAAAATAACACTATTCGCTTCATTGTTGAAGACTGCTTAAAATTTGTCAAAAGAGAACAAAGACGTGGAAGAACATATCATGGAATCATCATGGATCCACCTAGTTATGGTCGAGGACCTAAACAAGAATTATGGAAACTAGAGGATCAATTATATGAACTTGTTGATGAATGCCAAAAGATCCTTGATAAAGATGCCTTATTCTTCTTAGTAAACTGTTATACTACTGGTTTTAGTTGTAAAACATTAGAAGAAGTATTATCCCGTTCTTTATTACCATCACATCCAGGAAACATTGAAACTGGAGAAAACCTTCTTCCTGTTACCCATAACAATAGTATTCTTCCTTGTGGAATTTTTGGAAGATGGACAAAAGACTAACTGATAAAAAAAGACCAATCACTACTCTCATGATCGTGATTGGTCTTTTTTCTTAGATTATTACATCACATGTAGATTTTATTTCATATTTTTTAAAATATGCATTTTCTTTAGGAATCCATTCCTTGATAAATCGATCAAGTAAATTCTTTGAACGCTTTTCAAGTCTGCTTATTTGTTCTTCTGCATCTAGATCGATCCAAATCTTCTTGGTATCAAATTCTTTAAAATACGGATGACAACTATAACTTCCTTCAACCACCATAATATCTTTGTAAGGAGTGTGAATGGGTTCTTCTAATTTTAATGTTTGACAGTTATATCTTTGATAGACTATATCCTCTTTTTTTGTCCACGAATCAAAGATTTCTTTTTTCACTCTTTCATAATCTACATTACCACCAATTTCTTCTAGACGTTCTGGCACACGTTGGAATGGTTGAAGAAAATAATCATCCATATGAAAAACAGTTAACGAAAATAATTCATGAAGAATTTTTGCAAACGTTGTTTTGCCACTTGCGCATGGGCCCTCAATACAAATTATAGTTCTTTCGTTATTTTGAATTTGTTTATATACAAACTCTATACCTTTAATATAATCTACATATTCTTTTTTGATGATGCGATAATGCGGATCATAATTATCAACATATACTTTTGAATGATGCATATTATTGGCAGGCTGAAGATCATATTTCAACAATAAACTTTGATAAAGCTTAGTATCTGGATCTTGTTTTGAGCTATGCACGAACAATAAATTATACAATTCTTCCTTTTCTTTCATAGCACTACAGCTAATTCTAACGTATCCATTTCCTATATCTTGAAACGATGGCTTAGAGTTATCCTGGATTACTTCCTGTTTCAATTGATCTAGACAATCTTTAACAGAAGTAATCATATGACCGTTTCCAAAACATGCTTGATATATTAATTTTGAAATATCTTGACTAGTTGTCTGAGGATGTAGTTCTTTTTCTAGGTTGATTGCATCTATGATAGATTTCATTTAAAACCTCCAAAATAAAAAGGTCTTTCGACCTTTCTATTATACTATAAACTATTTAACTTCGAATACTGGAACAACTACACCACCATAGTTTTCTTCAATATAATCAACTGTTTTCTGAGTTTCTAATACAGATAATAGATCCTTAATTTTTTGAGAATCTTCATCTCCTTTACGTACTGCGATAACATTTGCGTATTGATCTGCTGCTTCAGAATCAGTTGATTCAGTTACTAACAAATAATCTGTAATATCTGCATTTAAAGCGTTATTACCATTTGCGATTGCAAAATCTACTTCATTTAATTTTGTAGGAACAACTTCAGCTGCAAGTTCAACGATTTCTACATTATATGGATTTTCTACGATATCCGCTTTTGTAGCTTCCAAACCTTTACCTTCTGCCAAAGTAATAATTCCTTGTGCTTGTAGAAGTTGTAATGCTCTTGCTTCATTAGTTGTATCGTTTGGCACTGCAATTTGTGCTCCTTCTGGTACATCAGTTACATCTGTGTGTTTTGAAGAATAAATTCCTAGTGGTTCAAAGTGAATCTTTGCAGCACTTACTAAATCGTCATCGTTTTCACAATTGTTTGCTACCCAGTCTTCAAGGTATGGTGTATGTTGGAAATAGTTACAATCCAATTCACCTTCATACAATGCCTGATTAGGTTTTACATAGTCAGAGAATTCAACAACTTCTACTGTATAACCTAATTCTTCAAGATCTGGAACGATGTTGTTAATAATTTCTGCATGTGGTGTAACACTTGCTCCAATTGTAATTGTTTTGTCTTCTGCTGCATCATCTCCTGATCCTGATGAGCAACCTGTTAATGGTGCTGCAACTAATGCACACGCTAATAATCCTTTTACAAATTTTTTATTCATTTCCTTTTCCTCCTATTTAATTTATTTCTTACTTAATATATAAGTATCGAAACCTAATGTCTTGTTTTTCTAGCCAAGAAATTTCCTATTCCTTGAACTAAAATTGTTAATAAAACTAGAATAGCTAAACTAACCCATAAAATGTCATAATTATATTGGTTATATCCATAATTGATACAGAAGACACCTAATCCTCCACTTCCTGTAACACCTAGGATAGCCGTTAAACCAATCATGGAAATTAAAGTAATCGTAAACCCTCGAATAATGCTTGGAATACTTTCTCTCAAATATACTTTCCAAATAATTTCAAAAGGTCCGAAACCCATTGACTGACTGGCTTCTACTAAACCTCTATCAATCTCAGATAAAGCTTGTTCCATTTGTCTTGCACAGAATGGAGCAGTTCCTATGATCAAAGGTATATAAGCACCTTTTAAACCAATAGAAGTACCCATGATCAATTGAGATAAAGGTGTTAATATCATCGCCAAGATAATAAATGGAGCTGCACGAAATAAATCTACAATTTTTCCTAAAACTGTATAAATAAATTTATTTTCTAAAATATCACCTGGTCGAGTAACAACTAGGATTGTTCCAAAAATCAAGCCTAAGATCAGCGCTATAGAACCACTGATCAGGATCATCAATAATGTTTCATAAATCGATTCTACAAATACATCAAAGCGATCTACGACATTAGGCATGATCTGAATGATAAAATCCATCATTTCTTCATCACCTCCACAACAACATCATTATCTCTACACATCTGTAAAGCTTTCTTGATGTTTTCATGATCTCCCGTAAAGATCGTTATCAAAGTTCCAATTGGACTGTCTTTTACAACTTCGACATTTCCAAATATAATGGAACAATCAACATTGAAATCTCTTGAAATCTTAGAAATCAAAGCTTCTGAAGTATTTCCACTTTGATATTGAAGCTTGATGATTTGTTGATTCTCATTAATTTGAACCAATGGATTGTTTGCCTCGATCAATTCATCGATTTTTCCTAAGTTATTCGTCGTATTGATAAAGTTCTTTGTGACTGGCATCTGTGGATGTGCGAACACAGAAACAATGTCACCTTCCTCAACAACACGTCCATTTTCCATTACCGCAACTCGATCACAAATTTCTTTGACTACGGCCATTTCATGTGTAATCATAACAACCGTTAGCTTTAATTCTTTATTGATTTTCTTGATCAACTGAAGAATGCTTTGTGTTGTGTGTGGATCCAAGGCACTTGTTGCTTCATCACATAATAAGACCTTAGGCTTTGTCGCTAAAGCTCTAGCAATCGCAACACGTTGTTTCTGCCCACCTGATAATTGACTTGGATATGAGTCTTTCCTTTCCACAAGATCGATTAATTCAAGAAGTTCCATGACTCTTTTATCAATCTGCTCTTTATCCATTTTTAGATGTCTTAACGGAAATGCAATGTTCTCATAAACCGTTCTTGATTTCATCAAATTAAAATGTTGGAAGATCATTCCCATTTTTTGACGTTCTATACGAAGTTCTTTCTCTGTAATCTTTAATAAATCTTTACCATCAAAAATCACTTCACCATGTTCCGGCTTTTCCAATAAATTGATGCATCGAACCAGCGTCGATTTACCAGCTCCGGAAAAACCGATGATTCCATAAATCTGTCCTTCATCAATTTGTAAGCTTACATCTTTAACCGCATGTACATCACCATCTTTAGTGTTGAATGTTTTGGTGATATGTTTAAGATTTATCAAGCAAATCATCCCTTTCTATAAATAAAAAAACTTTCATCCTGCTATAGGACGAAAGTTGAACTTACGTGTTACCACCTATTTTCACAAAACAATCACTTGTTTTGCCTCATCGAGTACCATCATACTCTATCGCTATAACGGGCGACCCCGTCATGACCTACACTCTCGATCATGCGACTCCAAGACCATGTTCCAATAAGTTGTTTTTATCCTCTTTCAGCATACAAGGACTCTCTTCTTAAAAACTTCTTAAAGTACTCTTCTTTTCTACATCTCTTTTAACTTATGGTAAGATTCTAACAGTAAAAGAAACATATGTCAAACATTTTCTGAAAATTTTTCATCAATTTTCAACAAACAATCCAATTTGGATAAAATGGAATTCCATTTTTAATCATTCTATGGATCAAAGGACGACCTAATGTTTGATAATAATGTTCCATTGTAGGGACCTGCAGAACTAAAATATCCGCTAGTTTTCCCTTTTCTAAATTCCCTCTATCTTTTAACCCAAATGTCTCAGCTGGCAAACTTGTCATCGATTCCAACAATGTTCTTAGATCTACTTTATACATATTAAATAAAATATATGCCAAATGTTGAAAACTATATACATATGAATTTGGCTTACCGAAACCACATGACATGATAAACTTTTGTGGTTTTAATTCATGAAAATCCTGCTCTCTTTCAATAATTGGATAATTACTTGCTTGTTTTCGCACAAAGACATCCTGCGTCAACTCTTTTTTTTGAATTCGTTTTTTATCCGATAAGATCGTCAATATCCCGTTTGTTTTCATAGCATATAATGCTGAATTATTCTCTCGTAATTGATCTCCCAAACGAACCTTAGAAAACCCCTCAAAATTACAATCGATAAATGCTGGTATTACAGTTTCACCACAGGCATCTAAAACACGGGTTGCGTTATCGATCCATTTTTTATAATCATGCTCACCTAGATCAATGATCTTGTCATGATGACATGCGATAAATGCATGCTTATATACCGTAAAATTTTTATCACATGTATATAAACTTTCAATATTTTTTATTATAAGTGTCGCTTTCATGATTTCCCCTTTTCTTTTATAATTATATCATAACGAGGTGGTAATACATGTTCTTCTTTAAAAAGAAACAAAAAGTGATCATAACGATCCATGGTTTTGGTAAAAATGTCCAACATGAATTTGATTCTTTGGCAAAACACATCGATAAGAAAAAGTATCAATTTGTTCAATTTGATATGTATGATCCCTATGATCCTCATGATGATAATTATGAAACATGGATCAAGAAAGCAGAAGATAAGATTCAAGAATATAAAGATCAGGAAATCATCCTTCTTGGCTTTTCCATGGGAGGTGTTATTGCCAGTTATCTAGCAAGTATTTATCACGTAAGATCTTTAATTCTTGTTGCTCCTGCTTTTCAATATCTTGATTTAGCCAATATCACAAACCATGGCATCAAGATAGTCAAGAATTTGACCAAAAAGAGTGTCAATATTCCGTCTGCATCACAAACCAAAGCCTTTCAAACGATCGTAAACCAATACAAAGAGTCTATTTCACATATCGACTGTCCCGTTACAATTTTTCATGGAACAAAAGATGAAGTAATCCCAGTTGAAAGCTCAAGAAACATCTATCCAAATATTCCTGGTAAGAAGCGTTTAATCTATATTGAAGGTGGTAAACATCGAATGCTATATGACGGAATCATGGAAGAATGTATTTTTACCTTAATTGATGATGCTTTAGAGGACAAGCTAATTTAAAAAGAGCCATAGGCTCTTTTTATTTATATTTATCTAACATCTCCAACTTTAAAGTCAATAGTTTTTCGGTTAGATCTACATAATATTCCTGAGGATATTCAAAACGTTTGATTTCCTCCCAAATATACTCCAACTGTTCTGCACAATAAGCACGAATTTCATCAAGAGTAGGTTCTTCATACACTTGTTCCCCTCTAATAAAGATTGGAACTAATAATTCTTTTAAAGTATAAGATCCTGCTGGAATAACTTTATATTTCCAACGAGACATAGGATGATAAATCGTAAGATCTTTTGACTCATCCAACTCTTCATCCCATAAAGCCATTAAATCGGCTTGTGCCATATTCGTTTCTTTATCAAGAATACGATACAACTTCTTAAGTCCTGGATTTGTGACTTTTTCAACGTTATCGCTGATCTTGATCTTAGGAATGATATTGCCATCTTCTTCAATCGCAACCAGTTTGTAAACACCACCAAAAACAGGTGAATTTTTTGAACAGATCAAGTTTTCTCCTACACCAAAAGAATCAATCTTAGCCCCTTGCTGATGAATCAAAGAAGTAATGACATATTCATCCAAAGAATTGCTGACAACGATTTGACAATCCTCAAGTCCTGCTGCATCTAATTCTTTACGTACCTTTTTAGAAAGATAAGCCATATCTCCAGAGTCAATACGAACACCTTTTAAACGATAGCCATTTGGCTCTAGATAATCTTTGGCAACTTTGATCGCATTTTTGATACCTGATTTTAATGTACTGTATGTATCGATCAACAAAGTACAACTTTCCGGATAAGTTTTCGCATAATATAAGAAAGCTTCATATTCACTATCAAAGCTTTGAATAAAAGAATGTGCCATAGTTCCCAATACAGGAAGACCATACTCTTTTCCAGCATATGTCGTTGCACTTCCAGCACAACCTACGATATATGCGGCTCTAGCTCCATAAATTGCCGCATCAAAGTTATGTGCTCTTCTCGCCCCAAATTCCATTACAGCTCTTCCATCACTAGCCTGAACGATACGACGCGCCTTAGTTGCAATCAAAGTTTGATGATTGAGTGCCAACAATAATGCAGTTTCTACAAGTTGTGCTTCAATGATCGGCGCTTTTACGCGAACCAGTGGTTCATAAGGAAAAACCGGAGTCCCTTCTGGAATTGCATAAATATCTCCTGTAAAACGAACAGTAGATAAATATTCTAAAAATTCGTCTGTGAACTGGTTCAAAGAACGCAAGTATTCAATTTCTTCTTTTTCAAAATGCAGATTCTTCACATATTCAATAACCTGTTCTAATCCAGCAAAAATACACAAACCGCCATCTTCTGGATTATGTCTATAAAACAAATCAAATACTACTTCCCGATTTTTATCCAAATTAAAATAACATTGACTCATGGTCAATTCATAAAAATCCATTACAAGTGATAAATTTCTAGTTTCCTTCATAATTTCATCCTCTAATTTCTGAGACAACCAAAATTCCATTTGTTGCCATATTTTTTAAGCTCACATCATTCCAAAAATAAGCATCATGTACATCTTCGATATGATATGTTTCAACAAGATTAGCTGGAACAATGACTCTTTGTTCACAAAGATTATGTTCATTCAAATAGCTCTGCAAAGAAAGTGCAAACTGCAGGATACAAAGATCTGTGCAACAACCAACAATAATCAAATCTTTATAACGAGAACACTCATCCTGCAAAAATTCCTGAAACTCAGGAGCCACAAATGTGTTCGTACTATTTTTATGAACGATCCTTTTGATATGATCTTTTAATTCATCAATTACTTCAGATTCTTTTGTTCCAATCATACAATGTTGTGGATACGATAAAAATTCTCTTGTCTTTGGAGGATGGGTATCGCACACAAATACATTGCAACATTCTAATTGATCCATCAATCTCTTTTGATCTTCTACAATAGACATAATTTCAGGATCGGCCAAAGCTCCCTCTTTAACAAAACCGTTGACCATATCAACAACAAAAACAACTGGGTCTTTTAATTCATCTACCTTCATTGGTTTATATTGGTTATTTTTTAATCTTGCCATAAAAATCCCTCATTTTTCTTATTATATCATGCAATAAAGAAATAAAAAAAGAGAAAACCTTGGCGATTTTCTCGAGTACTTGCTTATTCTTCTTTTTCACTGTTTTGATAAGCTTTTAATTTTTCTTCCAGCATGTTCATAAAATCTGGATTGTTTTTGATGTATTGTTTAGCTGCTTCCTTTCCTTGACCAATCTTTTCGCCTTCATAGCTAAACCACGCACCAGCTTTCTTGATGATATTAGCATCAACGCAAAGGTCGATCAATTCAGATACATATGAGATTCCCTCTCCATACATAATTTCCAAAACTGCACTTTTGAATGGAGGAGCCACCTTATTTTTTACAACTTTTACTTTCACTTTATTTCCAACGATATCAGTTCCATTTTTGATTGCATCTGCTTTACGTATATCAATACGTACCGAAGAATAGAATTTCAATGCACGCCCACCTGGTGTTGTTTCAGGATTACCATATACAACGCCAACTTTTTCACGAAGCTGATTGATAAAAATTGCCGTACATTCATTATGATTCATCAAGCCGGCAAGCTTACGCATAGCTTTTGACATCATACGAGCCTGGCTTCCAACTTGAAGATCACCCATTTCTCCATCCAATTCAGCTTGAGGAACCAATGCCGCTACACTATCCACAACAACTAAATCTACCGCACCACTGTCAATTAACATCAACATAATGTTAAGTCCCTGCTCACCTGAATCGGGTTGAGATAAGATCAACTCATCAATATCCACTCCCAAATTACGTGCATACACAGGATCGATAGCATTTTCTGCATCGATAAAAGCTGCACGTCCACCTTTCTTTTGAACTTGTGCGATCGCATGAAGAGCCAGAGTTGTCTTACCACTGGATTCAGGACCAAAAATTTCAATGATTCTGCCTTTAGGATATCCACCTATTCCTAAAGCCTGATCTAATAAAAGACTTCCAGAAGGAATCGGTTCTACATCCACTGCAGCACGATCTCCAAGCTTCATGATAGAACCTTTACCATATTCACGTTCAATTTCTGTTAAGACATCTTCTAATAATTTATCTTTTGATTCTGCTTTTGCCATAATTACTCCTTCATTATGATTTCTGCAAGATTGTTGATCATATCTTGAACAACCTTCATTCTTAATTCATTTCGTTCTAAACCTTGATACTGGAAATGATAAACTTTTACTGCATTTTTTGATGCGATAGCACAAAAAACACATCCGGCTGGTTTATCTTCCATTGTATCCGGTCCAGCATTTCCTGTAAAAGAAACACAATAATCACTCTGTGTGATTTCTCTAGTATTCTGTGCCATTTGTTTTGCACATTCACTAGAAACAACACCAAATGTATCAATCAAATCTTTCTCTACATGTGCCATCACTTGTTTCATTTCTGTAAAATATGTTACAAAGCCTCCTTTTAATACAGCACTAGCTCCCGGAATGGAAGCAAGCATGCTGGTAAAAAGTCCTGCCGTTAAACTTTCACAGCTGGAGACCGTCACATGTTTTTCTTTACAAAATTCGATAAGATCTTTCGCCGTTTGCATTACATAGACTCCAAAATATACTTCTTTAATTTCATAAAATAAATATATCCACTATATAAAGAAGCTAAAGTTGCAGCCCACAATAGAATCTGGTCTACAGGTAATCCGAGATATGAGAAAGGCCAGTTCTTCAACAACAAGAATACGATTGCAACCATCTGCAACACTGTTTTTAGCTTTCCATAGAATCCTGCACTTACGACTTTTCCCTGACTAGCGGCTGTCATTCGAAGTCCATCCACAAAAAGATCACGTGCAATCATCAATAGAACAGCTACGATATTTGCTTGATGCGTATAAGCCAACATGATCAAAACAGTATTCACTAACAATTTATCCGCAATAGGATCCACAAACTTTCCAAATGAAGTAATCAAATGGTATTTTCGTGCAATCATCCCATCCAGCATGTCCGTTATAGATGCTGCCGCAAAAATAATAAAAACTAAAACATCGCGAAAGGCTAAACCACTTGTTTGATCAATCACCCAAAAGTCATCGCCTATACAAAGATATACGATTACTACCAACGGTACTAAGGCTATCCTTACCATCGTAAGCTTATTTGGCAAATTCATTCTCGTCACTCTCCTGTTTGTTCACTTGCTTTGATAATTATATCTATAGATGCAGGATTCCCCGGATACCAATAGTTTTCATCAAATGCTAAATTATTGCCATTAACAGAAAACTGATTAGCCGAATAAGAACCTATTTCAATTTCCAATGTACATTCTTTATCTACAGTGATTTCTTTCTTGAAAATATCACTATAAATCGTACTTGTATCCCCTGTAATTACTTCACCGTCGTTATAAATGACAACTGTACTGTCCAAAGGCAAGGTAACTTCTATTTCCAATGGTGTCGAGTTTTCCAAAACATTGGTTATCGTATATGTATTTGTATCCGTATTTTCTATTACGATATCTTCTTTTTGTGCTTCCTTTTGTCTTTGTTGCGCTAATCTTTCTGTCTCCGCTTCTTTTTCAGCTAACTCGGCTTTACGATTTGCTTCCTCCTGTAAAGCCTGCTGTGAAGAATAGTAATCTAATCCTAGATTTACTACAAACAACAAACCAAAAAATAAAATACCTGCGATAATTCCCACTCGAGTCAAACGTTTGCGCGACCACTTTAAATTTCGCGACAACCGCGTGATCCTTTTTTGAAAATTACTCTGTTTACTTCTCTTTATTTTTCTTCCCTGCCCTGAAGGCATAGAAGCTACCATACGTTTTTGGGCCTGTGTTAAAGCCATGTTACGTTGATGTGCATACGCATTGATATTGGCATCAACCTCAGCCTGAACAGCCTGCCAGTTAACTCCGATCGCATCACAATATGCTCGGACAAAATAACGAACAAAGGAGAAATCATCCGAAAAAACTTCCAGGTTATTCATTTCAATCGCCTGAATGTACTCAGGAGCCAAGCGAGTTTGCGAGCTCACATCCTGGATGGAAAGTTTAAGGTCTAGTCTGCGTTGTCTTAAGATTTGGTAATAAGTCACCTAAAAACTCCCCCTTTGCCCGTACATTATAGCAAGAAATCCTTTATTTTTAAAATCAATATTCACAAAAAAACACGTAGTATCAAAACTACGTGTATGATTTATTCAACTGTTACAGACTTAGCTAAATTTCTCGGCTTATCAACATCACATTCATTCTGTAAGGCTGCATAATAAGCAATCAGTTGCAAGACAATCGTAACAGGTATCAAAGACAAATAAGGATGAATATTATCGATTTTAAATACATGGTCATAATCAGAAGATACTTTTTGCATGGAAGTGATCAAGATCACATGTGCTCCACGAGCCATCGTTTCTTCAATATTAGAAAGTGTTTTTTCGGCAACATTCTCCTGCATTGCTAATGCTATGACCACACTCCCTTTTTCAATCAAGGCAATAGGTCCATGTTTAAGTTCTCCTGCATAGTAAGCATCTGCATGTATATAGGATATTTCTTTTAGTTTGAGCGCCCCTTCCAAAACACTTACATAATCCAACTGTCTACCTATAAAATATGCGTCTTTTTTATTTTTTAACAAACTCGAAAAATCTTTGATCAATTCTTTTTGCGAAAGAATCTTTTCAACATGCATATCCATTTTCTGTAGATCTTGTAACAAAGAATCAACATCCAAAATAGAAACGTTCATTTTTTGCGCCAATTTGATCATCAAAACACATAACAAAACAAGTTGTGTCGTATAAGCCTTCGTGCTCGCTACAGCAATTTCTGGTCCTGCACATGTATAAAGTGTAATATCAGCCAATCTTGAAATCGTAGACCCAAGCACATTTGTAATTGCAATTGATTTAGACCCTTTTTCTTTCGCCATCTTTAAAGCAGCCAAGGTATCTGCTGTTTCTCCCGATTGACTCACTAAGATACATAATGATTTTTTGTCTAGTTTAGGATCTCCATAGCGAAACTCACTGGCTGGCATACAAAATAAGGGAATATCCAACCATTTATCAAATAAGTATTGGGCATATAAGCAAGCATGATATGCTGTACCACATCCAATAAAATAAACACGATTAAAATCTTCAAAATGCCAATCCATCTTGTCAAGCTCATCAATTTTAATCTGTGCATGATCCATGTACATTCTTAATGTTTCGTGTATCACATAAGGTTGTTCATGAATCTCTTTTTCCATAAATGTATCATAACCACCTTTTTGGGCCGCTGCTATATCATAAGGAACATGCTGTTTCTTTACCTCAACCAAAGTTCCATCAAAATTCATGACTTCAATAGAACCTGATTTTAAAACAGCCAACTGATTATCAGCTAAAACAATTACATCTTTTGTGTATTCCAGAATGGCAGGAATATCACTAGCACAAAAACTTGCCTGATCATTCTGTCCCAAAATCATCGGGCTTTCTTTTTTTGCAACGATGACTTGATCTGGATGATAAAGCGATACTACACATAAAGCAAAACTGCCTTGAAGATATTTTAACGCATGTCTGGTTGCCTCTAACAAATCATCTTCATAATAATAATCGATCAAATGCACGATACATTCGCTATCTGTCTGTGAAACAAAGGGATAACCTACCTCTTTTAAATAATTTCGAATTGCCTGATGATTTTCGATGATCCCATTATGAACGATCGAGATCGTATTAGAACGATTGGTATGAGGATGCGAATTAAGTTGGCTGGGAATCCCATGCGTTGCCCAACGCGTATGTCCGATCCCAGTAGTTTGATGATGTTCTTGATGTTTGAGTTCCTCTTTAAGATCACTTAGACGACCTTTGACTTTATACGTTTTTAGTTCTTCACTATCCACCAAAGTAACACCCGCAGAGTCATACCCTCTATATTCTAGTTTTTCAAGACCCTGCAACAAAAATGGCAAAGCACTCGTTTGCCCAGTAAAAGCTGTGATTCCACACATAATAAAAAACCTCCATTTACTTTTTCATGGAGGATACCTATATGAATTTGTTCAACCTTCACAGGTTGTTTTTGTCATACTTTTAAGGCCGTATCAAACCTCCAGATCACCCGCCGAATCTTTCGATAAATCTGGTCCTCGTCAACTGCAAGCAGTCCTGGCGCTATTCTCTTCAATTTTCTCCATGATGTTTTTTATTATACAGAAATCTTAAAAAAAATAAAGAAAATTTGATCTAATTTGTTTATAACAATATAAAAAGAAAACTGGTATTTCTACCAGTTGTATTTCTATCGTAATACTTCTTCTTTAAGCTTTTCTACTTCTTTTTTCCCATCTCTGAGCAAATTATCTTTAGCAGCTCCTGCTTTATCTTGAAACTTTTCAAGATTGTATTCGATTTCTTCTTTTGCGAGCTCTGCTTTCAATCTCATCTCATCTTTGGTCGTTAGTGAATCTTGTTTTAATGCCTCCAGTTTATCGATGATCGTCTGGTTGCAAGTTTCAAGATCTTTTTTTAAATTATTCATTTTTTCTCCTTTAGAACATTTGTTCTATATTCTAATTATACCTTAGTCTTTAAAGAATAGCTTGCAATATGCTCAGAATCTATTGAATAGAAAAGAAAAATGAATTAATATGCAGATAAGGAGCAATATCATGAACTTTTTTAGAAAGAAGAAAAAAGAACCTCAACCTATCCTAATGACAAATAACGGCATTATACGAAGACACTATCGCTTTACCGGTATCGTTCAAGGGGTTGGTTTTCGTGTGGAAGTATGGAAACGTGCTGTTGATCTAGGCTTGAGCGGATGGGTAAAAAACAATTATGATGGAAGTGTTGAATGCGAACTGCAGGGTATGCAAGAAAAAATGGATCACCTGGTTGCATCTATGAAGCAGATACCAAGGATCCATATTGAAAACATCACGGTCCACCAGATTCCCTTAAAACAGGAGACTGGTTTCGAGATGATGGGCTATTAATTTTTAGATAAAGATTGGATGGCTTTTAATCTTTGAAGTGTTAGATTGCTTTTATCTTCCGGCATTTGTTGATAGATCATAGACCATTTCTTATGTTCTTTTTCCATAAAATCATAGAACACTTGATCTTTCTGCATATTTTTACCATAAAATATTTCTGCCTGATTCAAGCTTTGAATAAATTTTGGATCATGAGAAACTTTCATGAGCGGATAATAATGATTTCCATCGTGAATCATCCGCTCTTTTTCTATGCGAAGATGATGACCCGTGCAATATTTTCGCACGGAATCTTCATCTTTATGCGGCATCAAAAGAAAAGTTCGATTTGTGCAATCCCCATTATCAAGAATCGTTTCAATGGTCTTACTACCCATACCTGCTATAACTACAAAATCAACTTCTGAAGAAAGACCGGTAATTCCATCCATCAAGATACATTCAATCTTATCCTGCAAGCCAAGTTCTTCAATCGTTTTTTTTGCATTGTTTAATGGACCTTGAGCAATATCGCATGCATAAGCCTTTATGACCTTCTTTTGGCGAATAGCTTCAATGGCCACATAAGCATGGTCACATCCAATATCAGCTAGAATATTTCCATCGATCCAATCAACGATTGCCTGTAATCTCTTTGATACAGATATCATGATTTAACAAAATCTTTTAATCGTTTAGAACGATTTGGGTGTTTTAATTTACGCAGTGCTTTTGCTTCAATCTGACGAATTCGTTCGCGTGTAACATTGAACTCTTTACCGACTTCTTCAAGCGTACGTGTTCTTCCATCCATCAAGCCAAAACGTAGACGCAATACTTTTTCTTCACGTTCTGTAAGACCTTGTAGCACGTTATTGATCTCGTCTTTTAGAAGCTGGTTATTGGTATAATCGTCGGGAGATAAAGTTTCCTTATCTTCGATGAAATCACCAAGATGAGAATCATCTTCTTCTCCAATCGGTGTTTCAAGACTGACTGGGTCTAGAGCTATCTTCTGGATCTCGCGCACCTTATCTGCTGTGATATTCTCCATTTTTTCCGCAATTTCTTCCGGTAATGGATCTCTTCCTAGATCCTGCACCAATTGACGCTGGATTCTTGTAAGCTTATTAATTGTTTCTACCATATGCACTGGAATACGAATCGTTCTTGCCTGATCGGCAATTGCACGCGTGATAGACTGACGAATCCACCAAGTCGCATATGTAGAGAATTTAAACCCTTTCGTATAATCAAATTTTTCAACCGCTTTGATCAAACCACAGTTTCCTTCCTGAATCAAATCAAGAAATAACATACCGCGTCCAACATATTTTTTGGCAATTGAAACAACAAGTCGTAAGTTACTCGAGATCAATACTTGTTTTGCCTCTTCCCCGTCAGCAAGAACGCTGGCAAGTTTCTTTCTTTCTTCTATATCAAGATCTGGTTCTTCCAGTTTTTTCTTTGCGGCTTCTCCATCTTGAATTCTCTTGGCAATGATTGGCTCTTCTTTGGGATCCAACAAAGAAATTTGCCCAATTTCCTTTAAATACATCTTTACCGGATCATTGATCTTAGTATGTGATGCGTTGGCAAATGTCTGCTCTAATTGTGAAATTTCATCTTCTATGGAATTTTCATCAACTGCATCATCAATTCTAGAATCTAGATCTTCGTCCACATCATCAATGACTTCTTCTTCCATATCAAACTCGTGTTGATCCATGAAAGAGATCTCATTTTCATCACACCAGTCAAACAACTTATCCATGTCATCATCTGACAAATTTAACTGGGAAATAGATTCTATAAACTGATTTTGTGACACTTCAACATCAGCATCACGACACGCAAGAATATATTCTTTGGCGTCTTCTAAAGTGGCGAACTTTTTGTTTTTTAAAGCATCAGTTAAGGAATTTGTCATAACATCAACCATCCTTTCTTCTAAGTGCATTTTTTTGCACGATAAGTTCATTTTTCTTGGAAGCTAATTTCAACTTTTCCATGGCTGAAGGCATTCTCTCTATTTTTTGATTGATTAAGTCAATCTGCTCTTTAAGCGTACATTCCTTGATCTTGATCAGGCAATCTTGGAAGTATTCTTCATCATATGTTCCGGGTAGAGAGCTATTTCCAATCAAACTGATAAAAAAGTTTCTAACTTCTTCTTCATCGATCGAAGCTATCAGACCATCTATATCCAGACGATCTTTACTTCGATACATATCGTAACAGTAAAGCGATAATTTTGAGCATAAATCATCTTTGAAGAAACCTATCTCATCTTTAAATCGCATTGCTGCTTCTTTTGATAATAACATCATGGCAAGGCATGATTGTTCTGCTTTCAATCTTCCCTGCAAAGGCGCTTCTAAATACGTATATGATCTAGAGGCACTTGTTTGTTTTCGCTCCAGTGGTTTTTGATCATGCGTTAAAGCACTAAAATCAAATCCTGTCTGCGTCTTTATACGTAAAAGATATGTTGCACTTTCTACTTCATCACAAGTTTTCTTGATTGCATCATATATCTCTTCCGCATACTTTTTCTTATCTTCATAGTTATCCAGATTGTATTTCGTCAACAGATAACCAAACAAAAATTCTACATATGAAACAGTCTTGGAAATCAATGCTTCCAGACCATCTTTTCCTTGTTCTTCAAATATTTCATCTGGGTCTTTCTTTGTACGATTGTTTACAATAACAAAGTGAAGTCCGTGTTCACAAGCCATCTTGGAGAATTTATACGTGGCATCCATGCCCGCTCTATCTCCATCATAACAAACCACGACACCTACTTGTAATCGTTTTAATAAATTGATCTGATTTGTCGTACAGGCAGTTCCCAGACAGGCAACACCTTCATGAATATCGGCTTTTTCTAAGGCAATGACATCCATGGCTCCTTCAACCAAGATACAGCGATGTTTTTTACGAGCAAAATCTTTAGCTCGATGATAGTTAAACACAAGATTTGATTTTTCATAAATCTTTGTTTGCGAAGTATTGATATATTTAGGAGCCCCTTCTTTGTTTGTAATGATACGTGCCGTAAATCCAACTGGATTTCCATTTTCATCATGGATCGGTATCATCAAACGATCAAAGAAAGTTGAAGTGTATCCATCATTTCCTTCACGAATCAAACCTATATCCAACAAAACTTCATCACTGTATTTTTTAGCTTTTAAATAATGGTAAGATTTTTCCTGTGCTGGAGCATACCCAACTTGGAATCGTTTAATGATATCTTCGTTAATATTTCGTCTATGACAATATTCAAGACATGCCATACCGGTAGTAGCGTTCAACTCATATTGGGTATAAGCGATATAATCATTCATAATATCATAATAAGGCTGATTTACATTCGGTTTTGGTTCAAATCCATTCGTATTGATTTCCAATGGATACCCTATCATCTGCGCTACCTTGGCAACAGCTTCTGGAAAGGAAATTTCTTCTATCTTTTGTACAAAAGTAAATACATTTCCTCCTGTTCCACATACGAAACACTTAAAGATCTGTTTATCTGTAGAAATGGATAAACTTGGATCGTGATCATCATGAAACGGACAAATTGCTCTGTAATTCTTTCCTTTTTTTTCCAATGTTAGATAATTAGACATGATATCAACGATATCCGCCTGTTGGCGTATCGCTCGCATATCCTCTTCTTTTATCCAGCTCAAATCATACCACCTGCTTAAAATTTGATTCTTTTTTCAATATAATCTTTTAACTCACTTAAGGCTACACGTTCCTGTTCCATCGTATCGCGATTGCGCACTGTTACACAATTGTCTTTCTCAGTTTCAAAATCAACCGTAACACAGAATGGTGTTCCGATAGAATCCTGACGACGATAACGTTTTCCGATACTTTGAGCATCGTCATAAGTACATGTAAATTCAGATGCAAGATCACTGAAGACCTTGGAAGCCTGATCGTTTAATTTTTTAGACAATGGAAGTACAGCTACTTTATAAGGCGCCAAATAAGGATGTAGATGAAGAACCAAACGTTCATCATTTTCAAGTTGCTGCATCTCATAAGCTTCACACATAACTGCCAAAATCAAACGTTCAACACCAACACTAGGTTCAATGACATATGGAATATATTTAGAATTTGTTTCCTGATCAAAATATTCTAATGACTGTTTGCTGGTAGTCTGATGAGCTTTTAAGTCAAAATCTGTACGATCGGCAATCCCCCATAACTCACCCCAGCCAATTGGTTCTGAGAAATTATATTCAATATCACTTGTACCATTTGAATAATGTGCCAACTCTTCAGGATCATGGGCACGCAAACGAATGTTTTCTTCGCTCAAACCTAGATCTTTTAAGAATTGCACACACGCATTGCAGTAATACTCAAACCATTCTAGATCAGTTCCTGGTTTACAGAAAAATTCAAGTTCCATCTGTTCGAATTCACGAGTACGGAAAATAAAGTTTCCTGGTGTAATTTCATTACGGAAACTCTTACCAATCTGACCAATACCAAATGGAAGTTTCTTACGCATCGTTCTCTGTACATTTTTAAAGTTTACAAAGATACCCTGTGCTGTTTCAGGACGTAGATAAATCGTGCTCTTGGCATCTTCCAAAACACCCTGGAATGTTTTAAACATCAAGTTAAATTGGCGAATGCCAGTAAAATTCTTTGCCCCACATTTTGGACATACGATATCATGGTTGGCAATGTAATCTTCCATCTCTTCATTTGTCATTTTTGAACAGTTCACTTCATGATTCGTTGCCTCTTCAATTAACTGATCTGCTCTAAAACGTGATTTACACTCTTTACAATCCATCAATGGATCACTAAATCCACCAACGTGTCCGCTGGCAACCCAAACATTTGGATTCATTAAGATAGCACTTTGAAGTCCAACATTGTTTGGATCTTCCTGGATGAATCGTTTCCACCAGGCATTTTTTATATTATTCTTCAGTTCGATTCCCAAAGGGCCAAAATCCCAAGTGTTCGCAAGACCACCATAGATCTCAGAACCCTGATAGACAAATCCTGTGCTCTTCATATGAGCAACAACATCATTAAATGTTTTTTCGTTCACTGTTTTTTCTCCTTTACATATCCCTCAATTTTAGATAAAAGGGTACACGATAATATTATACACTAATTTTGATTTTTTTTAAGTGCATAACCATAAAAAAGCCCAATACAAATCTGTGGCAATTCATGGTACAATGGTTTCATGAAATATATTGAATCAACACAGAACAAACAAATCAAAGAACGCGCTAAATTGCTACAAAAAAAAGAAAGAGATAAGAGCGGGTTATTCCTTGTAGAAGGTCATCATTTAATCCAGGAGGCCATGGTTGCAAACTGCCTAAAAGAAATCTATCTAGTGGAAGGTGAAGACAATTTCACCGATCTTGAGCCTATCATTTGTTCTCAGCAGGTCATCAACAAGCTTTCGTCACAAAATTCTAATGCCAAAATAATCGGAGTCTGTACAAAACCAGATATTCAACCCGAGAAATTTGATGTTGTTTTATTATTGGATGGCATTCAAGATCCCGGCAATGTTGGAACGATCTTAAGAAGTGCTTATGCTTTTGGAGTGGACTATGTATATCTATCAAAAGATTGTGCAGACATCTATAACCCTAAAACTCTACAATCAAGTCAAGGTGCTATATTTCATATTGGAACTATGAACACAGATTTATACGATACTATCCGTTTTTTACAGATTGAAGATACGACTATTTATGCCACAAGCCTTCATGAACCATACAAAAATTTACAGGACGTAAAACCTAAGCTGCCTTATGGTCTGGTTTTAGGAAATGAAGGCAAAGGAATTCGAAAAGACATCTTGAATATCTGCGATTTGAGCATAAAAATTGAAATGGATACTTTTGAATCTTTAAACGTTGCCACTGCCTGCTCTATATGCCTGTATACACTTAAGCACGCTTTGTGAAACCTCTATCATTCGATGTCGAATCGTACGGTTTTCAGTCCAATTTGACCTAATTTTCAAAAATTCACCCCCAACCATATATAATGAATAAGGGGATGTTTATGAAATTGAAAAGGATAAGAGACCTTAGAGAAGACAACGATTTGACTCAAGCCGATATCGCTAAGTATCTAAATGTTACTCAAAGAACCTATTCAAGGTATGAAAACGATGATAGAGCGATTCCCCTTGAACAATTAGTAAAACTTGCTGAATACTATAATACAAGCGTTGATTATCTACTCAACAGGACCGATAAAAAAGAGCCATATTAAAAAAGATGTACAAGTCATTCGTCTTGCACATCTTTAAACCAGCCAAATTTCTGACAGGCTTTATAAATTCCGTCCTCTACATTGGCATCCGTTACATAGGATGCCTTTTCTTTTAGTTTTTCACAGGCATTTCCCATGGCTATGCTTGTCCATCGTGGATCAAACATGACCATGTCGTTGTAGTCATCTCCAAATACGACAACATCTTCTAGATTACCTTTTAAGATCTTCATCATGTCGAGGATCCCCTGCTTCTTTTCATCATATTGAAACATCAAATACTCTTCGACAAAGCGAAGGTGACCTAATGTATCTTTTAATGTTAGTTCATCTTCTTTTTCTTTTGGAATCGAAATATATATTTTATAGATTGCCTGTAAGACATCATAATCCAAAGACGGATCAATGATATAATTGGTCGGCTCTTTACGTGGACCGCACTGTTCTCTAAACAGATCATTCTTGGAATATACATCAATAGAATCATCAAGCATCAACAATACACCATAACCAAGTTCCTCTGCCTGTTTGATCACAGCCTTTGCCTTGTCTAGATCAAGAGGAATATTGTGGATGAGTTGATCATCAATAACTAGAGCACCACCACCGGCGCACACCATATCGCTTAACTCGACATCGTGCATAAAACCAACTGCCTTATAATGTGCCCTTCCTGTGGCAATGGCAACAAAATGACCTGCTTCTTTTAATTTTTTCAGAGCTGCTCTAGCAGAAGGAACAACTTCTTTGGTTTCACGATTTGTCAATGTTCCATCAATATCAAAAAAGAAATATTTTTTATGCATTACATACCTCCTGCCTTCACATCAATGTATTTAAATCTTTCCGTGTATCAATATCTACTATTTCGCAAGCATCACAAGGTACAGAAACAATTGATTTTCCTTTGATCAGTTGTTTTGCACCTCTGTGATTTTGTAATTGTTTTAGATCCTTTAGATATTTATCTGGAAAGATCATCGGATTATAGAAAATATGGTCATATTCTAAAGCAATGATATCTTCATGATTGGCAAGCTCAACCATTTTTTGAATCGTTTCTTTTTTTAAAAAAGGCTGATCTGATACCACAAACATGATCGCATCACTTAGACATTGCATACTAGCTAACTTAATTGAGTGCCCAATCCCAAGATCAGGCGCATCATTCATGATGATCTCAAAGCCATATTCTCTTGCGATATCTACAATTTGATCATACTGTGTCACCACAAAAACGTGTAAAAATAATGTTGGATCTATCTTATCTAAAAGATGTCGGATCAATGGTTTCCCTTTAAACTCATAAAGAAGTTTATTTCCGCAAAACCGCCTGGCATTCCCTGCAGCCAATATACAAAGATCAATCTTCATCTTTTTTGAATAAAACTTTTTCAGGTGTAATTGGAAGTGTTCTCACCTGAAAACCTGTAGCATGTCTTACAGCAGAGGCAATGGCTGGAGAAGGTGTATTGATGACAACTTCCCCAATGGATTTCGCACCAAACGGACCATTATCCTCATAACTTGGGATAAAATCTACACGAATCGTTCCTACATCCAAACGTGTAGGAATCTTATATTGGAAGAAAGAATTGTTGATCATCTTTCCTTTATCTGAATACTTGATATCTTCAAAAAGTGCCATTCCAATCCCCTGAGCAATGCCACCCTCTGCTTGAACTCTTACTAAGTTGGAGTTTATGATCGTTCCACAATCCACTACGCTGACATAATCATGTACCTTAATAGCTCCTGTTTCTTTATCTACATCCACTTCTGCAATTCCAACCATGAATGGAGGTGGTGAAGTTTTAGAAACATGCGAACCTGTCGCAATCAAGTTGCGTCCCTTTCCACCGGCAAAACAAGTGTGCGCAAAATCTTTGAGCTCCATCTCTTTACCATCTTGAACAGAGATAATCTTCGATCCATCAAAAGTAATATGATCTGCTTCTACCTGCATAAGTTCTGCCGCCATTTGAACGATCTTTCCTTTTAATTCTTCGCAGGCTATTACAACCGCTGTACCTGTTAAATAGGTCGTACTGGAAGCATATGAACCAGAATCATATGGTGAAGTATCTGTATCCACACCATTGGTAATGATTTGATCGATATCACAATCCATACATTCAGCCATGATCTGTGCCAGAATCGTATCACAACCAGTACCCATATCCGTGGCACCTATGGATAGAGTATAGAAACCATCATCCTGCAGCTTAACTTCTACACTGGCTAGATCGACATTTGAAATACTTGATCCCTGCATAGAACATGCAATTCCTAGACCACGTGTAAAATCACCCATGTCTCTGACTAGAGGTTTATTTTTCCAGTCGATCATTTCCATTGCCTTTTCAATACATTGATCAAGAGTACAGCTGTTTAGATATTCATTGTAATATTGAGGAAGTGTCTCTCCTTCATGTACAACATTTTTCAAACGGAGTTCAGCTGGATCCATATTTAACTCATCAGCAAGCTCATTTACGATTGATTCAATAG
>CAMJQJ010000012.1 GCA_946408025.1 uncultured Faecalitalea sp. | reverse complement strand
GAGCAATTTGTTTCTTTCCTCCGAGATTTTCCATATGAGCACTGCCAATTGTTGTGATAATTGAAATATCTGGACGTGCAATATGTGTTAAGAAATCAATTTCACCTTTGTTTTCCATTCCCATTTCTAGAATGGCAACTTCTACATCTTTATCAAGATCCAACACAGTTAAAGGAAGTCCAATTTCGTTATTACGATTTCCTTGTGTTTTTTGTGTCTTCTTTTCTTGAGAAAAAATACTATATAACATATCTTTACAGCTTGTCTTGCCATTGGAGCCTGTTACTCCAATAACCAGACAAGATAAAGTATTCAAATAAGCCTTAGCTAAATCTTGTAATGCTTCAAGTGTATCGTCAACTAAGATACACGTTATAGCTTCAGGATATGGTGTGTGATCTTTTTGCCACAGCGTTGCTTTGACTCCTTTTTGAATCACGGAATCAATGAAAGTATGGCCATCCGCTCTTTGCCCAATCAAAGGGATATAGAGGGCACTTTCTGTAATCTGACGAGAGTCAATTCCAACTCCCTGGATCAAAGAAGTTTTATCTTCTCCAACTAAATCGCAATTTAACATATCCGCAATTTCTTGAATGGTTTTTACGATCATTTCTATAAACCCCCATTTGGATTATATTATATCACACAACAGTGCTTTTTTTTCGAAAGATTATATACTTACACAACTGTTTCCCATTTTTTTTAATAAAACTCCATTTTCGGGACATGAAACCCAACTTTTATGGTATTTTTCCCCACAAAATACCTATTTTTTATCATTTTGGTGTATTTTCACATAATTTTCACATATTTTTAGAATTGACTTGTGTTATACTTTTAATCAAGCAAGGAATAGAAGGCCTTGCCGGTACGAATGATGTTCGTACAATTTTCTATCCCCTTAATTTTTTGAAAAGTCAGGCACCCCCTTAGCCTGGCTTTTCATTTTTTTATACATCTTTTCTAAAAGAGTATAGAGTATTATAATAATAGATGGAGGAACTATGAAAAAAATCCAAGTAAAAGAATTGTGCATGTCCGCTTTAGGAATCTGTTTGGTATTTTGTGCCACTTTCCTAATTAAGATTCCGAATGGATTTCAAGGATATTTCAACTGTGGCGATGGAATGATCCTGGCCTTTGCCCCTTTTGTCAATCCGCTGTTCGCATTTTTAATTGGTGGTGTTAGTTCAGCTATAGCCGACATTGTAAGCGGCTATGCAAGTTATGCCTTATTCACTCTTGTTATCAAAGGAATAGAGGGACTACTTATCTCTACTTTGATTTCAAAGTTTAAATCAAAATGCTTTGTTTTCTCATTAGGCGCAATTTGGATGATAATTGGTTATTTTATTGCCGATAGCTTTGTCAATCAATCTCTTTGGATTGGTGTATTATCTATGCCGGTTAACATCATCCAGGGAATCACAGGCTGTATACTTGGACTCATTCTATATCCAATCTTAAAGAAAATTCATAAGGAGGAACAATAATATGTGTGTTTTCTGTTCTATCGTCAAAGGTGACATTCCCAGCAATAAATTGTATGAAGATGACGTCGTAATTGCATTTTTTGACATTAACCCTACAAGCTACGGTCATTGTCTTGTCGTCCCTAAAGAACATTGTGATTCATTTTTAGATTGCCCAACTAAAACTTTAGATCATGTTTTTGAAGTTGCACAGAAACTTGCGAATATTCTAGAAGAAAAATTAGGTTGCGATGGCATCAATATTTTGTCAAACATTCATGAAGCAGCTGGTCAGAGTGTAAATCACTTCCATGTGCATCTAATTCCTAGATACGCTAATAAAGATCATGATTCTGTAACGATTGAATTTGGCAAAATAGAAAAAGTTGATTTTGAAGACCTATTAAAGAAAATTAATTAAAAACCGAGAAACATTTCTCGGTTTTTAATTAGCTCTTTCCAACCATACATTCATATCCACATTTGTTAAGATTCCATCAATCTGTCCTGTATTGGTATATTGCCACATTCTAAATTCATCATTCATCTGCGGTTTTGATAGATAAGCAGCATACCAAATTTCCTTATCCTGTATCTCTTCAAAATTCAAATGGGAATAAAGCCAGTCCAAGTTTCCATAAATCATACTCTGATATCCATTTTCTTCCATAATTTCACAGAACCTTAACGCAAAGGAAGTTTTTTCTTCTGCAGTAAGAGAATTGATTCGTCCATTGACCTCATCATAAATTTCCATATCAAACGCAATTGGATACTCAATTTGATATCCAGACACCATATCTAATACTAATTGGGCATCTTGCTCCAATTCTTCCATAGTAATTGCACTGGAATAAAAATAGACGCCGGTTTTAATGCCATTGGATGCCGCTTGCTGCATATTTTGATCAAAGTATTCATCTTGATGCTGCAAACCTTGGGTTCCTCCACGATATCCTGCACGTATCATCGCAAATTCAACAGGAGTGTTCGCCACACTCTGCCAATCAATTTCGCCTTGGTGACTAGAAACATCAATTCCATGAATTAATTCTATATCTTCTCCAGAATAATTCATAAATCCATTTTCCATATAGAACATAGAATTATCTCTCGGTGCTTGATAAAACCACATTCTATATATCCCGGCACTCAAAAAAGTAACAAGGGCCAAAAAAATTATCAGCAACAAAAACACTCGATCATAGCGTATTCGTTTTCTTCTCATATCCTAATTTTATCATAAAACAAAGATGGAGCCTATAACTCCATCTCTTCCTGTCTATCTTCTATATTTTGTTTGTTATTATGGATATAATTTTCGATATTTTTTAATAGTTTCTTCGCTCGCCTTTGCGCCCTAGTGACATTCAACTTTTCTATAATTTTAGAATTTTTTCTCCCAATCGTGAATTCACTAATAAAATCTTCTGAATATGTAACCGTAATTTTCTCATCTTCCAACAATTCAATCTTATATGTCATGATATCATAGCCGGTCGAACCTTCAAATTTTACTTTATAAATTAGCGGTGGTTCAAATTCCTGAATGATGACTTTTGAATCCTCTTTCTTTCCAAAACTGTTTTTTATTTTTTTGGAGTATGAGAAACCTTTTTTTAAATGACTCTTTCGAATATTTTTTCCCGTTGCCTGACATGCATCATATACAACAGATTCAGTGATCGCATCAAAGAAATCATCCGCACTAACACTCAATATTTCACTAACTTCAACCATATTTCCATCCTCCAGCATATAGGATAAGTTTAATTCTTTCACTCTATCTTTACAAGTTGAACCTAAAAAAAGACCACCCTTTGAAGGCGATCTTATTGAATTTGAGATTTTAGATAAGCAAAAATAAACTCATCTAATTCCCCATCTAATACGTTTTGTACCTGGCTTGTTTCACAACCTGTGCGAACATCCTTCACCAAACTATATGGGTGCATGACATAACTTCGTATCTGACTTCCCCACTCATTGGCTGCCTGAACACCCTTGATTTCTGCCAGTTTCTTTTCTTGTTTTTCAATTTCTAATTGATAAAGTCTAGATTTTAAGATGCGCATTGCTTCCTCACGGTTTTCGTGCTGCGATCTTCCGTTTTGGCAAGTTGAAACAATACCGGTCGGCTTATGCACGATACGGACAGCTGAGTCCGTTTTATTGATATGCTGACCTCCAGCACCGGAAGCTCTCTTTGTCTCTATAATCAAATCTTCTGGTTTTACTTCAATCTCAATTTCATCATTAAATTGAGGCATTACATCTAAAGAAGCAAAAGAAGTATGTCTTCTTGCCCCAGAGTCAAATGGAGAGATACGTACCAGACGATGTACACCTTTCTCCCCTTTTAGATAACCATAAGCTTTATCCCCTTCAACTAGGAAAGTCACACTCTTAATACCGGCTTCTTCACCTGGTTGATAATCTAAAACTGTAACTTTAAAACCTTTCTTTTCCGCATATCGCGTATACATACGGTACAACATGCTTGCCCAGTCACAAGATTCCGTTCCTCCAGCACCTGGATGTAATTCTAGGATTGCATTGTTTTGATCATATTCATGCGATAAAAGCACTTGAATTTCAAAATTCTCAAAGTCTTTTGACATAGCTTCATATTCTTCTTCTGCCAAAGCCATAAGTTCATCATCAAATGCTTCCTTAATAGCATCTGCCGTTTCATCCAAAGACTTTAAAGTATCATCCAAAGCTTGATAGTTGTCTACGATATTTTTTAGATTGTTGCGTGTTCGAATTGCACTTTGAGCCTTCTTTTGATCGCTCCAAAAGCCATCTTCCAAAGTTTTTTTATCCAATTCTTCAATTTGATTCTTTTTTTCAGCTAAGTCAAAGTGACTCACCTAGAGAATTTAACTTCTCCAGGTGAGTAGTCACTCCTTGTTTCAATTCATAAAGTTCCATTACGCTTTTGTCTCCCTACGAATTCTTACTTTCAATAAGAAGAAGGCAATCTCTCTATCAATGCGTTTGTTCATATCTTCAAACATATCAAAACCTTCCTGTACATATTGCTGCAAAGGATTATTTTGTGCATAAGAACGTAGGTAGATACCACTTCTTAATTTATCCATGCGGTCAATATGTTCAATCCAATTTCTATCAATGTTACGTAAGACGACTGTTTTTTCAAATGGCAAGAACTGCATCTTAACAGGTTCGATCTCTTTTTCATAATCTTTCCAGATACGATCTAAACAATGAAGTTTGATTTCTTCATATTTCAAGCCTTCCAATTCCTGAGCATGAATGGCCCTGTCTTCTGTTAGACCTGTCATTTCTAATGATTTACATAAACCTGGAATATCGACTGTTTGTTTTTTCTCATCCAAGATATTTGCCTGTAATGTTTGATCCAGTGTCTTTTCAAAGATCACATGTACCATTTCATGTACTTCTTCGCTTTCTAAGATGCGATTTCTTTGTGCATAGATGATTTCACGTTGACGGCGCAATACATCATCATAATCTAACAATTGTTTACGCATATCAAAGTTATATCCTTCAACGCGCTTTTGTGCCATTGTGATAGATTTCGTAACAGCTTTGGATTCGATTTGTTCATCACCCATCTTTTCAAATAGTTTCTGAAGCTTTTCACCACCAAAACGAACCATCAAAGAGTCTTCCAAAGAAACAAAGAATCTAGAGAAACCTGGATCTCCCTGACGTCCACTTCGTCCACGAAGCTGATTGTCGATACGACGAGATTCATGACGTTCACTACCAATTACAGCTAAACCACCTAATTTACGTGATTCTTCTGTCAATTTAATATCGGTACCACGACCAGCCATGTTTGTTGCAATCGTTACAGATTTTGGACGTCCTGCCATTGCGACGATCTCTGCTTCACGAGCATGGTTTTTCGCATTCAATACTTCATGTGGAACGCCTTCTTTTTTCAACATTTCACTGATCAATTCACTTGTTTCAACCGCTATCGTACCAACCAGTACAGGCTGCCCTTTTTCATAAAGTGCTTTAACTTCACGAACAAGCGCACGATATTTATCATCTTTATGTGCATAAATTTCATCTGGCATATCTTTACGAATTACCGGACGGTTTGTTGGAATCACAACAACACGCATATTATATGTAGAAAGGAATTCTTCCTCTTCTGTTTTTGCAGTACCTGTCATACCTGCTAGTTTTTCATATAGACGGAAGAAATTCTGATATGTAATAGTTGCCAAAGTAGATGTTTCTTCTTTGATTGGCACACCCTCTTTTGCTTCAATTGCCTGATGTAAACCATCTGAATAAGCACGTCCAGGCATCATACGACCTGTAAACTGGTCTACGATCACAATTTCCTGATTATCACTGACTACATATTCGACTTCTTTCATCATAATATAGTTTGCACGCAAAGCTTGATTGATATGATGAACAAGTTGAGTATGGTTAATATCATACAAGTTATCTAATTTAAAATACTTTTCTGCTTTTTCCACACCTGCCTCACTTAACATGATCTGACGTGTTTTCTGATCAATATCATAATCACCTGAAATTAAAGTCTTTTCATGTGTGAATTTATCGGTTTCATATTCAGGAGCTTCTAAAGTCTTAACGAATTTATCGGCCTGGATATAAAGATTAGCGGTTTGTTTTTTACCACCGGAAATGATCAATGGTGTACGTGATTCATCAATCAAAACAGAATCGACCTCATCGATGATTGCCATATGAAGACCACGCATTACACGATCTTTTACACTTGTTACCATGTTATCACGAAGATAATCGAAACCTAGCTCAGAGTTAGTTGTATAAGTAATATCGCATTCATAAGCTTCACGTTTTTCTCTTGCGTTTAATTCACGTTTGTTTACACCAACTGTAAGCCCTAGAGCACGATAGATCCTTCCCATCCAGTCAGCATCACGACCAGCCAAATATTCATTGACTGTAATAACATGAACACCTTTTCCAGCCAAGGCATTTAAATAAACACACATAGTTGCGGTCAAAGTTTTACCTTCACCGGTTTTCATCTCGGCAATATCGCCTTTATGCATTGCGATTGCACCCATGATCTGTACTTTATATGGTTTTTCACCTAATTGACGGAATGCCATTTCACGAGCAGTTGCGAATGCTTCATATAAAATATCATCAATCGTTTCGCCATTTGCCAAACGTTCTTTATATTCTTTTGTTTTATCAGCTAATTCTTCATCACTTAATTTTTGCATCTCTGGTTCATAGGAAATGACTTTATCGGCCATTTTTTCTAAAGATGCCAGTTCCCTTTGTTCTTCAGAGAACAATTTGGTAAATAATCCAGCCATAATTTTCCTCCCTTGAGTCTAAACTATTCTATATTTTATCACATAATTCTATTCAAAACTATCTCTGATACGTATTAACCATCGTTTTTTACTTCATTTTAACAATATATTACCCTTTTATGTCAATATTTTTCTATGATATACTTATCATCAGGAGAATTAAATATGAAGAAAAAAAGAATCATTATTATTACGATCATTTTGATCATTGCGCTTGCTGGTTTTTTTATCTTAAAACCTAAACCCGAAACAACAACCGACCAAGAGTGGTACACCATCGAAAATATTACATTCGATCAAGAAAACAACAAAATATCTGGTATATCAATTTCCTCATATAAAGGAGAAGTTGAAGTATATTTGCCAGATGATATCGATACATCAAAACTTAAAGATGGACAAAATGTTCAAGTACTAGCTGGCCCTGGTATGACCATGAGCCTTCCCCCACAATTGATGAACTGCCAAGAAATCAAAATCATAGAATAAAAGAGCCAATCACGGCTCTTTTATCGTAAAAACATGCGAATCAATTTATCATATAACTTGGAATATGGCTGATAGCGAAATGGCAAATCTAGCCAAGTTTTCTTATCCACGATAGATTTATAATGTGTGAATGTTTTAAAACCTTCTTTACCATGATATCCACCCATACCAGAATTACCCACTCCACCAAAAGGCATATTGCTGGTGGCAAGATGAATGATCGTATCATTAATACATCCGCCTCCATATGGAACACTTCGAGTTACCATATCAATTCTTGATTTATTAGACGAGAATAAATACAAAGCTAAAGGAGATGGCTTTTCTTTTATGATATTGATACAGTCTTCAAAATTAGTAAACGTTAAAATTGGCATGATAGGTCCAAAAATCTCTTCTTGCATGACCTCATCATCCCATGAAACATGATCCATGATCGTTGGTTCGATCTTCAATGTTTCACGATTTGTCTTTCCTCCATAAACAATCTTATTAGGATCTAAAAGCTTACTAATTCGATCAAAGTGTTTTTCATTGATGATCTTCCCATAACCAGACAAATCTTGATATTGACGCTTGATTTCTTTAATAACTTTATGAATCAATCTGTCTTTAACAGAAGCATGGACATAAATATAATCCGGTGCTACACAAGTCTGTCCTAGATTTAAATACTTACCAAAAACAATACGTCTAGCTGCCAGCTCTAAATTAGCTGTCTCATCCACGATACAAGGAGACTTACCACCTAATTCAAGAGTTACCGGTGTCAAATGTGCACTTGCCTTAGACATTACCTCATGCCCTACAGATGGAGAACCAGTAAAGAAAATATAATCAAACTTTTCTTCTAGCAAAGCCTGGTTTTCCTTTCTTCCTCCTTGTATAACACTTACATATTCTTTGGGAAAAACTTCTGTCAGTACATCCTCAATGATTTGAGAAGTATAAGGAGAATACGCACTTGGTTTCACTATAACAGTATTACCTGCAGCAATCGCATCAATAAGCGGATCAAGTGTTAACATAAATGGATAGTTCCAAGGAGACATTACCAAAACAACACCATAAGGGCATGGCATCTGATAACTAGAAGCATAAAACTGAGCAAGTGGAGTCATAACATGATGCTTACGAGCAAATTTTTTAGTATGACGTATCATGTATGATAACTCGCTTAACACCATCCCCGTTTCACACATATAGCTCTCACTAGATGTTTTTCCAAGATCCTTATACAAAGCATCATTAATTTGGTCTTCTTTTTCTAGAATAATTCTTTTAAGCTTTTTTAAATATTCTATTCGGGTTTCTACATTTAAGGTCTTTCCGGCATTAAAGTAGTTTCTTTGGCTTTGAATGATTTCTTGGATTTGACTGGACTCCATACTACGCTCTCCTTCTTAATAATGTCTAAATAAAACCTCTCCAGTTCTTTTTCATCAAAAAGTACAGGTACTGGATATAGAGGGTTTGCTTCTTTGGAAGCATGATGGCATAATTCTGGAATATCTTCAACCTTAATTTCTTCAATTGTTGAACCAATATCAAAGACATTATTCATCTCTTCAATAGATTCAATCATACGAATAGCCGCAATTCTCTCATCGGTTGTTTCATCGGCCAACCCAGCCGCTATAGCACAATCTTTTAAAGCTGGATATACTTTGGTTCCATAACCTCTTAAGACAACAGGCAAAAGGATCGCATTGGCATAACCATGTGCAACACCATAACGTCCTCCAAGTGCATGCGCTAAAGCATGGACATAACCTACATACGATTTTGAGAAAGCCCACCCTGCAAGATACGCTGCATGAGCCATATTTTCACGCGCTTTTAAATCATCACCATGATGATAGGCCTCAAACAAATTTTCATAAATCAAAGAAATTGCTTGAAGGCTCGCTTCTCTTGTATCCTTTGTCGTTGATCTTCCAATATAAGCTTCAATGGCATGAGTCAAAGCATCCATACCTGTTGTAGCTGTTAAAAATGGCGGCAAAGATACGGTCATCCTTGCATCTAACAAAGCGTATTTAGGAATCAGACAAAAATCTTCGATAGCGTATTTTGTCTTATTTTCTGGATCACTGATCACAGCTGCAAGTGTGCATTCACTTCCTGTTCCAGCCGTTGTTGGAATTGCAATCAAAACAGGTAATTTGTGCAACACTTTTAAAACACCTTTCATCCTAGATAGAGGCGTACGTTTCCTAACAACACGAATACCTACACCTTTAGCGCAATCCATGCTGGAACCACCACCTAAAGCAATGATACCTTGACAACCATTTTCATGATAAAGTCTTGATGCTTCTTCTACATTTTCAACTGTAGGATTCACAGATGTCTTATCAAAAACGCTAACTTGATATCCTTCATTTGTTAAAATCTCAATCACAGGCAAATGAAGGCCGACTCTAACAATTCCTGAATCCGTAACCAATAAGATTCTTGAGCATTGTTCTTTTTTTAAAACAGCAGGTAAATTATCTATAGATGAAATCGTTTCTGGTTTGCGATACGGCAAAACAGGAATGGCGATTTTAAAACAAGTCTGAAATATACGACAATAAATTGAATTTATTTTATTCATCTTCACGCCTCCTATAAGTTCATTTAGTGAACAGTTCACATTATAAACTTTTAGACTTCTTTGTCAATAAAAAAAGGCCTGTTTTTAGCAAGCCTAAACGTTTTTTAAAATTGTAAGAACCCAGCTACTAAGACGATTTAAATCCTCCTGATCAGGATGTGTCTTCGCCTTTTCGAAATTTTCTAAACTAGCAATAATTCTTTCATCCTCTGGATTTTTTTCTAACATCATAAGATAGCGATCTTTTACAGACTGTGGCATCTTTCCCTGACAGAAATAGGAACCTACGATTTCATTTGATGAATCAAACAACTTCATCACATTGTCAAATAAGCGCTTAAAGTAAACCTCTGATTCACCAAAACCTGCCGTCTGGAAATATGCGATCTTTTTATTTTTTAGTGTTGATACAAAGCTTTTCATTTCTTCACTGCAACATCCCTTATCAGTCCATGATCCTATAAAATAAAGATCTGCTTCTATATTTTCCTGAGGACTTCCAAAATATACAAGCTCATCTTTTGAAATCACTCCTTTAATTGTTTTCGCAAGACTCTCTGTATTTCCTGTTATACTTGAGTACACTACGGCAATCTTCATTATTATCACCTCTTTAGAAAAGATAATATCATAATATACATTAAATAGATACTCCTACCATATCTTTGTTTGCAACTAAATTCGGACTCTGCAAAACCAAGGCAACTATAGACAATATGACTTGTGTTGCTGGATAAGCACACCATACCCCTGTTAATTGGAACAATGATGAGAAGACAATCAAGAAGATGGGTAATAACAAACAAGGTTCAATATAAATCAAAAAAGTTGAATTCTTAGATCTTCCTGATGCATAGAAGACAGCCGAAGTAAGACGACTGATTCCGATAAAAGGAAAAGAAAGAGACGTAATGATCAGAGCTAATTTTGTATCAGTATAAAGCTCGTTAGAAACGCCAAATAATCCTGTTAAAGGTTCATTAAATAAATAAATACTCATAAATAAGACAAATGAAACACCTATAGAAACAAAGAATGCTTTCTTATATAAATAATGGATGACATCTTTATTTCCTTTTCCGTGATAATAACTTAACAGTGGTTGCACACCATCTCCAATCCCCTGTAACAATAATTGGGCACTAGACAGTACATAAGAAATCACTGAATATATTGTTAATGCATCATTTCCTCCATATATAATGCATGTCCAATTCGTTAAAACAATCATGATACATGGAATCATGGTTTGTCCAAAAGGTGAAATACCCACAGTTATGATTCTTTTAATCAAAGAGGTGGAAGGTATATAACAGCTAAAGGATAGTTCTTTTAACTTTGATGAAAACAAGAACACTAAACAGCTAAAAGCAACAACGCCCTGTGCAATAATTGTTGCCATAGCAGCTCCAGCTAACCCCATTCCCATAAAAAAGACAAAAACATAATCTAAGATAATATTGGTAATCAAGCCACTACTCATACAAATCGTTGCGACTATGGTTTTTCCATAATTACGAATCAAAGGACTTAATCCATTTCCTAAGACAGGTAAAAGGCCTCCGCAAAGAATTACAAATATATAATCATAGGCATATTCATAAATCGTATCTGAAGCACCTAACAATTCTAATAATGTTGGTGTCGCAAAAAATAAAACAATAGATAAAACAACCCCAGTAACGATCAAAAGCGTAATCGTTGAACCTAAAGACTGATCTGCTTTCTTATTTTCATTCTTACCTGAATAATAAGATAAGGCTACAGCACCGCCTATTCCAATTCCAATTGCAGATGCATTTAAAATCACTTGGATTGGATAAACTAGATTGATAGCTGCTAAAGCATCATTTCCTACCGAATTTCCAACAAAAAGACCATCTACGATTGAATAAAAACCACTCAGTAACATGGTGAACATAGATGGTAAAATATACTTCCAAAATTTTGAATTTAAATATTTACGCTCCATGATCATCCCTCCCAAATCAAGAGTATAAACATTGGAGCTGCTCCAAGGTCAACCGTTTTTTATCGGCAAAAATATTTCGGCATAATAGTGTTCATAATCTGTATAGAACGTTACCGGTATTTCACGAACAAAACAATGATTTTTTAATTCAAGGCCATTTTCTTTGGCATATGCCTTCATCGGTTCAATATCTTCTTGACTAACCTTTCCATCTTTCATTCGCACAGCTCGATAAACACATTTCTGTTTATTGATCTTTGTTGAATTTTTCAACTCTTCTTTCATCTTCATCTTTCGAAGAAGCTGTGTTTCGATACTAACAAAGGTTCTCCTTAAATTCATCTGATCTTCTTTTAGCTCATAATGCGTATAAAAAGCACAAAGAACGAACTGATCTTGACTCATATATTGAATATCATGGATAAAGAAATCCTCCTTATCTTCCCCTTCAAACAAAACAATTGATTCTTTAAAATCTTGAACGGAACATTCATTTTCATGTCGTTCAATCATATGAAACATTGATTTAATGTGTGAAATCTTTTTTAATAGCTGTTGTTCATAATAAATCTTTCGCTTTGTTTCTTCTTCCTTTTTCTCAATCAATTCAATTGTATAAGACGGCTCTAATGTCTTTGAAAGTTCATAAATATCTGAAAGCGGAAAATCCAAATGACGATAATAAATAACATCCAATAGCTCTAAGACATTCATCAATGTATACATACGATAATTGTTTTCAGGATTCACATGAGGATGAACAAGTCCTTTTTTTTCGTAAAATCGAATTGTGTCGGTGCTTAGACCTAAAAGCTTACTGATTTCACTAATCGTTGAATACTTTTTCATTCTATGCTCTCCTTTCTAGAAAACCAATGTTCGCTTCGGATTCCCTGAATCACTCCTATCGTATCCGCTAAAAACCAGCCAATTGGAATAGACCACCAAATCATATGCTCACCTAAAGTTGGTGCAAACATATAAGATAATAAGACTCTGGTTCCAAGAGATACTATCGTTAATACTACCGATATGCCAGGCTTCCCAACTCCTCTATAATACCCATATAGTAAAAATAAAAGTCCAATTCCTAGGTAGCAAGCTCCTTCAATACGAAGATACTCCGCCCCTTTTAAGATGATGTCTGTTTGTTCTGGTTTAATGAATATCAACATTAGCGTATCCGCAAAGTTAAAAACAACACCTGAAATCAAAAGACAAAATAAAGCAGCTACCATAACAGCGGATTTTGTTCCTTTTTGTATACGTTTTTCCAATCCTGCACCTTTATTTTGCGCAACAAAAGTAGAATAGGCGTTGCCAAAATCCTGCACTGGCATATAAGCAAATGAATCTATCTTTACTGCAGCCGCAAAAGCCGACATAGTTACTAATCCAAAACTATTAACCAATCCTTGTATTAAAAGAATTCCAAAATTCATCACTGATTGTTGCACACATGTCAATAAAGAATAATCTTTGATTTTTTGAAAAACACTTTTATCAAAATACCAATATTCTTTTTGTGGAAGTAAATCTCTCTGTCGGAAGAACACATACACAAAAAGTCCTACTGCACTTAGAGCTTGTGAAATCGTTGTTGCGATAGCCGCTCCTACAACGCCCATATGTAAACTAACAATAAAATAGATATCTAACACAATATTCCCAATTGCGCAAACACCTAAAAATAATAACGGAGTTCTCGAATCTCCTAAAGATCTTAAAAGAGTAGCAAAATAATTGTACAAAAAAGTAAATAAGATTCCTAAAAATATATAGAATAAATAATTATGCGTGTCGTCCCATATTTCAAGAGGAATCTGTAAAAAAGACAAAATTGGATCAATCAACAGTAAGCAGCCCACCTCTAAAACAACAGACAATAATCCTATACCTACAAAAGATATAAAAAAAGCATTTTTCATCTTACCTATATTTTTAGCCCCGTATAACATGGAGAAAAGGACTCCACTTCCCATACATAGACCTAAAATAATTGAATTTAAAAATGTCATCAAAGTGAAAGAAGAGCCTACCGCAGCCAATGCATTCGCACCTATAAATTGCCCAACTATAAAAGTATCTGCCACATTGTATAGCTGTTGTAGCATATTTCCTAAAATCATAGGCAATGCAAATAGTAATAATGATTTTGTTACTGACCCTTTAATTAAATTCTCATTCATAATAAAAATTATACTAATATCATCATTCTTTTAAAAGAGGTATAAATTCA
This sequence comes from uncultured Faecalitalea sp., assembly GCA_946408025.1. Taxonomy (GTDB): domain Bacteria; phylum Bacillota_I; class Bacilli_A; order Erysipelotrichales; family Erysipelotrichaceae; genus Faecalitalea. Next base: position 19,732 of record CAMJQJ010000012.1, on the reverse strand, counting down.
AAGAACTATTATTATAAAAATATTCAATCTTTTTTGGCATTTATCCATTCTCGATGTGATAGATAAACAAACCGCGAATTAGAATGTAAAAAGAAGGTTTGTTAAAGCTCTTCATTTTTATTTACTTCCTTACTCAAACCACAATAAGTAGGTATTTAATTAGGTTGAATACAAAAATCTAATTAATACTTTAAAGCGTTGATTGTGGTCAATCAATTTTGATTTATGTATATATCATTTAGTAAATCCATATTTAATTGATTTAGTATATCTTGCAAAAATGTATGAGTTATATAGAAAAATTCAAATATTAACAAAATTATTCTGAAATGCTTCTTTCGTTGGCAGCTGAAAACATACTTCAATATAAACTTACACTTTTAGCAGACCTTCTTATCAGGATACATACTTTCTCATGTGCATCTATAAATCGTCTCAAATAATTCTTACAAAATAACAACATTACATCTATGCCGAATTAGAAAAGTAAAATTATATATAGGTTCTTTTTATTCTGCCGATGAAATCAACAATACCATCATTCTATGCTATAATGAGGTGCACAAAAAGGAGAATTAATATGGCTACTCAATTACCTGAAAATTTTATCCAACAAATGAAAGAACTGCTTAAAGATGAATTTGAAGCATATATTCAAAGTTTTGAACACGAACGATATTATGGACTTCGTGTAAATACAAACAAGATTAGTGTACAAGACTTTCTTAAAATATCTCCTTTTGATTTAACACCTATTCCATGGACAGATAATGGATTTTATTATGAAGGAGATCAAAAACCTGCTAAACATCCATACTACTACGCTGGTCTTTATTACCTTCAAGAACCTTCTGCCATGCTGCCGGCGCAAGTTTTACCAATAAAAGAAAATGAATTTGTACTTGATACATGCGCAGCACCTGGAGGAAAAAGCACAGAACTTGCAGCCAAGCTTCATAACACAGGTCTATTATTATCCAATGATATCAGCACTTCTCGCTGTCAAGGCTTGATCAAAAACCTGGAACTTTCTGGTGCATATAATACATGGGTATGTAGCGAAGATCTTATAGATCTTTCAAAAAGATTTCCTCAAACTTTTGATAAAATTCTGGTTGATGCTCCATGCAGTGGAGAAGGTATGTTTCGAAAAGAACCTCATTTAATCAATAGTTGGATCAAAAGAGATGATACTTATTATCCCCCTATCCAAAAAGAAATTCTTTCTTCTGCAATTGATATGTTGAGGCCCGGAGGAATGATCGTTTATTCCACATGCACGTTCTCTGTAAAGGAAAACGAAGAAGTCATTCAAGATGCTTTAGATAGACATCCAGACTTACATCTTGTTCCAATCCCTAAATGTTCAGGATTTTCTAGTGGTATAAATATGGAAGAATGTGTTCGACTTTATCCTCATAAGATTCATGGTGAAGGACATTTTGTAGCTCTACTACAAAAAGATGGAGATATACCTCAAAAAAGATACCAAAATAAAAAAACAACTTTACCTGAGTCATTTAAAGAATTTTTAAATCTCTGCCCGTTTGATTTTTCTCAAGGAACTTTTACCAACAAAGCCGATAAGATCATCTGGAGCCCATTACAATTACCAGAACAGAAAAAATGGCGTTTACTACGCTCTGGTCTGATTTGTGGAGAATTAAAAAGGAACCATTTCGAACCAAGCCAAGCTTTGGCACTGGCCTTAAAAAAAGAACAATTTAAAAATATAGTCGACTTATCCGTTGAAGATGCAAGAGTTATCAAATATTTAAAAGGTGAAACGATCGATATCAAAGATCTAGATACAAAGACAAAAGGCTGGGTCTTGATCTGTGTAAATGGACATCCACTTGGCTTTGGAAAAATTGATAAAGGAATCATAAAGAATAAATATGCGAAAGGATGGCGATGGCAATGAGGCTTGATAAATTTCTATCTCATATGGGTTATGGAACCCGCAATGAAGTAAAAAACATCATCAAAAATGGATGGGTTACAATTGAAGGAAAAATAATCAAGAAAGCTGATCATCAAGTAAAAGAAAACCAAATTGTCTATGTGGATGACACACCCGTTTCCTACATCCAATATGAATATTATATTTTAAACAAACCTGCCGGCTATGTCAGTGCCACTGAAGATAATGTCCATCCTACGATCATGGAGTTAATCCCAAGCATAAGAAAAGATCTTTATCCTGTTGGACGTCTTGATATAGATACTGAAGGTTTACTACTTGTTTGTAATGATGGACAACTAACACATGATTTATTATCACCAAAAAAACATGTACAAAAAAAATATTATGTTGAATTTAAAGGGACTCTACCTGAAAACGCTGTTGATATCTTCAATCATCCAATGGACCTGGATGACTTTATTGCTAAACCTTCTTTATTAGAAATTCTGGATACAGATAAAGCATATCTAACGATCAGTGAAGGGAAATTCCATCAAGTAAAGCGAATGTTTCAAAAAGTTGGATGTGAAGTAACCTACTTACAAAGAGTTAGCTTTGGTCCACTTGACTTAAAACATTTAGAAATTGGACAAGCAAGAGCCCTAAGTCCAGATGAAATAGAACGTTTAAAAGCACACAGTCATTAAAACTGTGTGCCTTATTTTAATATCGTTAAATCATAGCCTTCAATATCCAATAAGGCTATTTTTTTATCAATTCCTCCTGCATATCCAGTGATCTTATGATTAGCTCCAATTACTCTATGACATGGAACAATAATTGAAATTGGGTTATGCCCAACAGCTTGACCAACAGCTCGAGCAGAAGAAATCCCGAGCTTTTTTGCGATATCCATATATGTTATGGTTTCACCATAAGGTATTTTTAGCAATTCTTTCCATACTTTCTTTTGAAAGATAGTTCCTTCAAAAGAAATCTCCGGGATAAAATCTGGCTTTTTTCGTTTAAAATACACATCCAGCCATTCTTTCGTTCGAATTAAGACAGGTGTGTCTTTTTCGATACACTTTCCCTGAATCGTTTTTTCAAAATATTTCTGGTTATCAAACCAAAGTCCAATCAATACCTTTTCATTACTAGCAAGATGGATTTTTCCAATAGTTGAATCATATTCAGAAATATAAGTAAGCATACCTCTCTCTTTTCTACATCGAAATAATACCTAAAACAGAAGCTATTGAACTCAATAAAACAATGATCAAAAAGATCGGAGTTAAATATCTCATGAAAAATACATACATTTTTTCTCGTTTAAATGAACTTGAAATTTTGATTTCATCAATGATTTTTTGAAATCCTACAACCTTTATAATTAGGATACAAGTTGCCAATGCAGCAATTGGCATCATAATGGAATTCGTTAAGAAATCATAAAAATCTAAAAAGGCCATACCAAAAATTGAAATAAAATCCCAGACACCATATCCTAAACAAGAAGTGGTTCCAAAAACTAACATAACAACAGCCATAATGAAAATTGCCTTATTCCTTGAAATACGGAACTGTTGTGATAAAGATGAAACACTTGTTTCTAACAAAGAAATTGCACTTGTCAAAGCCGCAAAGAATACAAGGAGAAAGAATAAGATTCCCGCTATTGTTCCAGCACCCATACTTGCAAACACTTTTGGAAGCGTAATAAACATTAAAGATGGCCCTGCCTGTAAGCTTGCAGCTGCCTCTGTAGAAAAAGCAAAAACAGCTGGAATAATCATTAAACCTGCCAAAATTGCAATAGCTGTATCAAATAATTCAACTTGTTTTGTCGATTTTTCAATGTCCACATCTTTTTCTAGATAAGATCCATATGTATATAAGATCCCCATAGCAATCGACAACGAATAAAACATCTGTCCCATGGCTGCCACAATGGTCATCATTGAAAAATTATCAAAATTAGGAATCAAAAGATATTTAACCCCTTCAATAGCACCCGGTCTTGTTACTGAATAGATAACGACCATTATAGCAAGTAATACCAATAACGGCATCATTACTTTGCATGATCTTTCAACACCATTTTTCACTCCTCCAAGTATTGTCAAAAATGCAAAAAGAGCAAAAATAACAAACCAGAACTCAACATTAAAAGAATCGCTGATAAAATTATTAAAGTAATTGTCTTGAGCTAATATTTCCGCGTTTCCTTTAACATATTCTACAAGATATTTGATTACCCAACCACCGATTACAGAATAATATGGTACGATCAAGATTGGGATTACAGCATTGATCCATCCCCCGATCTTATACCAAATTCCTTGACCAAAGCTTTTAAAAGCTCCAATTGGACTCTTCTGTGTCATTCTTCCTAATGCTGTTTCAGAAACGATCAAAACATATCCAAAAGTCACTGTTAAGATCAAATAAACAAGAAGGAAGATTCCTCCACCATATTTAGCCGCCAAGTATGGAAATCTCCATATATTCCCTAATCCTACTGCAGAACCTGCCACTGCTAAAACATACCCTAACCGGCTTGAAAACTTCGAATTTTTTACTTTTTTATCCATCAAAACTCTCCCTATATTTTATTTTAGGCAAATGCATTACATATTTTAATAACAAAGCGCATTGTCCTATACAATTCCTTAAAACTTTCCTTTGTGATTTCAACTGTACAGTTGTCCACTCTTCTCACTTCTTCCATCCGACATACAAAATCTGCATTTCGAATAAAATGAAAACGAATTCGCATCGTATGTGATGTATTAGTTTTTTCTATCGTTGTTGGATTCATCCCTTTTTGAATAGCTGTCTCATACTGACCAACCAAAGTATCCCAGCTGCAGCAAAGTGCAGTTTGCGAATTAATCGCTTTCTTTGTCTCTATAAAGTTTGTTTGATACCCGATATCTTCTTCATACTGTGCACGAAGTTTATCATCTCCACTAATCAAAATAATTGGAACTCCATATTCATGAGCCAAGATTGCATTAATTCCTGTCTCTCCTAACTCTTTACCATCCACTTCAATATGTTCGATCATTGCTCCCCATATTGTATGAGCCATGATTCCAGGTGTATTTGATCTAGTATGATATCCGATGAGACAAATACCATCAAACGAAGAATCTAAACCCTCCATCATACCAAATTCTTTGTAAGCTCCATTGGCACTTACAAAAGAAGCTCTTTTATCAATTTTAGAAGGCAAAAGATTGTCCATATTTCCATGTCCATCATTTACAACAACCTCTTTAGCTCCATATTTAAAAAGAAGATCAATAACCAAATTTACTTCATTGATCATATTAAGACGATATTCTTCATACAATTCACTTCCAGCCATGGTATATGCTGGATTCGCATTTCCCCATATTCCTTCAATATCAGCTGAAATATAGATCTTTTTCATTGTATCCGCTCCCATCTGCCTTTAAAGAATAGCATTCATATATATATTCTTCAATGTTAATTTTTTTACAGAAATAAAAAACCTGTGCCAAAACACAGGTCATTTCCATAAAAAATCGAAATATATCTTGTTTTCCTTCTCCCAGGAAGCCTCATCATGTTTACCATCTTCAATCACATTCAACATACTTGTTGCCCCAATTTCTTTAAAATAATTTGAGAAAACCATATTATCATAAAGTCTTTGTTGATGAAGATAATTAGAATTTGCTTCCTTTTTACCTAGACTCAAATATACTCTAGTATCAGCATCAATCTTGGTATTATGCAGATCATGAAGAAGCTGATCTTTTCCCGCAAAGATTGCCGAAGATAAGCAAGCTGCTTTAGAGAAGAAACGGTTGTACTTGATAACCGCATACAAAGCCATCAAACCTCCCATAGAACTTCCTCCAATACCTGTACACTCGCGAAAAGGCATGGTTCTATATGTGGAATCGATCATAGGTTTCAATTCATACACAACCCACTCCATAAGTTCTGCCCCTTTTCCTTTGATCATTCCCCAATAGTGGGTTGAATATGTATAAGGGCTGAATTCAACGATCCTTTGATTACCTTCATGATTACATTCCAGTCCAACTACAATAAAATTCTTATCATATTGATCTAAAAAATTTTTTAATCCCCAAGATTTCCCATAGGTTGCATCTTCATCATAGAAAAGATTATGCCCATCAAACATATACATGACAGGATAAGTTTCCTTACTTTGATAATAATCATCAGGAAGATAGATATGCAACCTTCTTTGCAAGCTAAGTGGAGTAATCGTTACATCTTTTTTCTCAATCATGGTAATACCTCCTGAAGATCAATGTTTAGCAATTTCAACGCGAACCACTTTATTTTTGATCTTCTTATTTTGTAACACTTCTAATACGATTTTGCCTTTACCATTTAAAATATCAACATAGGATTGATGTTCCTGAATCTGTATGATACCAATATCATCAAATTCGATTCCATCTATGCTCATAATAGCTCCAACAAGATCTTTTGCTCTTATCTTCTTGCTTTTACCTGCATTGATATAGAGCTTTGTAATATCTTTTCTGAGTTTCTCTATTTTATCCTCAAGTTGTCTTTCTGGTTTTGATAAACAGGAAAGATCATATTCATTTTGTAGCTCGATTGTTTTGAGATCCTTTGAAAGATTTAGTTTATCTGCAATTTCCTGAATTTTTTCTTTTTCTTGATTGGATACAAAAGTAATTGCCTTACCTTGATTATTCATTCTTCCACTTCGTCCAATGCGATGAATATAGATCCAAGAAGTATTTGGAACTTCATAATTTATGATTAAATCCACTTTCTGAATATCAATGCCTCGAGCTGCCACATCTGTACTGATCAGGATACGAAACTCCCCTTGTTTAAAATCGTTCATTTGCCGCAGACGATCTTCCTGCAACATGCCCCCGTGAATTTTATTAACACTGATTTCTTTAGATTTCAGTTGTTCATATATTTCATCTACCATCTGTCGCGTGTTCGCAAACACAATACAACTTTCCGGTTTCTCTTTTACCAAAAGATGAAGTAAACAGGATATTTTATCTTCCAATTTTGTATAGTAAAAGTTCTGATCAATTTGATCAGCTTGATCATTATTTATGATCCAGACTGGATCATTTAAAATATCTTTTGAAAGACTTTCTATTGAGCCATTAATCGTTGCTGATAATAAACAATTAATTCGTGAATCGGATAAATATTCTATGATTTGTAAAATATCTTGATAAAAATTCAAGCCTAGCATTTCATCCGCTTCATCCAACACTAAATATTGAATCTTGGTTGGATCAAATGTATGCTCCTTTAGATGTTCTAAAAGTCGACCTGGTGTTGCGATTATAACATGACAACGCTGAGATAGATCTTCTTTTTGAAAGGCAAAAGGCTGTTTTCCAAAAACAGCTACTGTTTTGATTTTCTTATACACGCCCAAATGATCAAATGTTTCCTGAATTTGTAGTACAAGTTCTCTAGTTGGTGCCAAAATTAAGGCCTGCGGTTCTTTTTGATCAATTATTATCTTTTCTAATATAGGTAAAGCATAAGCCGCTGTTTTACCACTTCCTGTCTTAGACTGAACGATACAGTCCTTATTATCTAATAAGACAGGAATCGTATTTTGTTGGACAGATGTTAAATCGTGAAATCCTAATGCATCTATGGCTTTAAGAAGTCTCTCATCATGAATAAATGTACTAAATTTCATAAGATCATTCCTTAGGCATATTATACCACGATATATGAAGAATAATATTAAGTTTACTTAACAATTTAGATAATAGAGTGGTGAACTTGAAGTCCATTTAAGAATATGCTATTTTATGACAGATAAATAAGGAGTCTATTATGTCACATAACAATCAGAAAAAAATAGCTGTCATCAATGATTTTTCCGGATTTGGACGTTGCTCAATTGCTGTCGCTTTGCCAATTATATCTACACTTAAAATACAATGTTGCCCTTTACCAACATCTATATTTTCAAATCACACCGGCTTCGATAGTTTTTTCTTTGATGACTATACGGACAAAATGCCTCAATACATCAATGAGTGGAAAAAATTAGGTCTGCAATTTGATGGTATTACATCAGGTTTTCTAGGCTCCAAAAAACAAATTGAAATTGTTACACAGTTTTTTAAAGACTTTAAGACAAAAGAGAATATAATAATTGTAGATCCCGTTATGGGCGACTATGGTAAGATATATGCCACTTACACAAAAGAAATGTGTGAAGAAATGAAAAAGCTCGTTCATTATGCAGATATTATCACACCGAACATAACGGAATTATGTATTTTGACCGATACACCATACCAGGAAAAATGGAAGATCAGTGAGCTAGAAAAAATGACCGAAGAACTCTCTAAAAAAGGGCCAGAAAAAATCGTTGTCACAGGCATCGTACAAAAAGAATTCATCGCAAACTTCTGTTATGAAAAAGGAAAACCTTCTAAGACTCTACGTTGCCATCGGGTTGGGACGCAACGTTCTGGAACTGGAGATGTATTCTCATCCATTATAGCTGCTGATGCTGTTAATCAAGTACCATTTGACAAATCAGTCAAGAAAGCATCTAACTTCATCAAGAAATGTATCTTGAAATCAATTGAAATGGATATACCCGTGACAGATGGTGTATGTTTTGAAGAGTTACTGCAAACATTAAAAGTATAAAAAGAAAAGAGGTAAGATAACATGACAATTCTCTACAAAGTTTATAACAATCTTTATGTAAATCTGACTAACCGCTGTCCTTGTGCCTGCACATTCTGTTTAAGACAAACACGTGATCGTATGGATGATTCAGGAACCTTATGGTTAAAGGAAGAACCGACAGTCGAAGAAGTAATCGATGAATTTAAAAAATACGATCTCTCTCAATATAAAGAAATCGTATTCTGCGGTTTTGGTGAGCCAACCGAAGCTCTTGATGTATTGCTTCCGGTAGCTAAACACTTAAAAGCGCATTACCCAAATCCAATTCGAATCAATACAAACGGTTTAGGTAATCTAATTCATGATCGAGACATTACACCTGAATTTGAAGGACTCATAGATACAATTTCAATCAGCTTAAATACACCGGATGCGAAGGAATATCATAAGATCGTTCGCAGCAAGTTCGGGGAAAAAGCATTTGATTCCATGCTTGATTTTGCTGAAAAATGTACGAAATACATCCCCAATGTTGTCATGACCACAGTTGCGACAACAATTACACCTCAGGAAGAAGAACAATGCCAAAAAATCTGCAGTGATTTAAACGTCACTTATCGCATTCGCCCATTTGAAGACTAACTAGTCTTCTTTTTTTATCGTTTGAATAAATCTAAAATTTCTTCCCTTGACATTTTAGATAAAGAGCCATCATTGCCTTCCACAAAACTATCGGCAAGATTTGCCTTTCTTTCCTGCATTTTTAATATCTTCTCTTCGATTGAATCTTTCATTATCATACGATATACCTGCACATTCGCATTTTGGCCAATACGATGCGCTCGATCTGTTGCCTGATTTTGAGCAGAAAGATTCCACCATGGATCGATATGAATCACCACTTCGGCACTAGTTAAATTAAGCCCGGTCCCTCCCGCTTTTAATGAAATCAAAAATACACTTGTATCGTCTTCATTAAAATTGTTTACAAGCTTTCTTCTGTCTTCCTTATTCGTGCTGCCCGTCAACATATAATAAGAAATCTGCTCCTTATCAAGTTGATTGCTGACTAAATCTAATAATGATGTAAATGCTGAAAATAATAAGATCTTTTTGTTGTTTTCCGTCAATGTTTTGATTAAACTGATCGTTGCATTAACCTTAGTAGAAGGTTCTTTGATATTATCATAAATCAGTCGTGCATCGCAGCAAATTTGTCTTAGCTTTGTCAACATTGCCAAAACGGCAATATGATCAAAATGCACCTCTTTCATCTTTGTCTGCATTTCTTTGTTGACCATCGTAAGATTTGCTAGATATAACTTCTTTTCTGAAGCACTAAATTCTAACATATACTTGTGATCAACTTTATCTGGCAGCTCTTTTAATACTTCTTTTTTCGTTCTTCGAAGAATAAAGGGATTTACCAAATTCCTAAGTCTCTTTGTTGTTTTTTCATCTTCATCGAGCGTAATAGGAATTTCATATTCCTGCTTAAAATAATGATATGAGTATAAATATCCCGGCATCAAAAAATCAAAAATTGACCATAATTCAGCCAAAGAGTTCTCAATAGGTGTTCCACTTAAGGCAATTCTATGATTTGCCTTTAACCTTTTCACAAATTGAGCATTCTTTGTCTTTTGATTTTTAATATTCTGAGCTTCATCTAAGATGATACATTCAAATTCATGATCTTGATATAGATCTACATCCCTTCTTAAATAATCATACGACGTAATCAAAAGATCATATTCTTGATAATTTTGAATTCCTAATGTTCTTTTTGCTTTTGCTCCAGTGATGCTGATACAGTTCAGCGTTTTTGAGAATTTGGCAATCTCATCTTCCCAGTTATAAATCAAAGAAGCAGGACATACCACTAAACTTGTCTTATTTTTATCTCGTATAGAATCCAGCATGGCAATGACTTGTAATGTTTTGCCTAAGCCCATTTCGTCCGCCAAAATGCCATTAAGATTATAACTGTATAAAGTCAATAACCATCTTGTTCCCACCTTTTGATAAGGCCGTAACACAGCATTATATTGATCATCAATTTCAATTTGATTTGACATATTTTCAAATCCTTTGATGTATTGACTCAAAGAATCGTCTTTAGTCACCTTGATGAAATTCATTTGATCCAAATGTTTATCTAAACTCAGGGCTCGATAATTATCCATGATCAATTTTCCATCATGAAAGTCTTTAAATTTCAGATCATATTCCTGCATTAAACTATCTAGTTCATCAAGTTCATTGCTTTCAAGATGAATCATCAATCCACTTTTCAAACGAAAATACTTTTTCTTTTTATGATATGCCCTCAAGATGGCATCTACTTCATTGACATCAAAATCTTCACTTTCAAGATTCACTTCCAATAAATTATTTTCAAAGCTTACACCAACATGCAAATTATATTTTGTACTTTTTCCTAATTTCTTTAATTCTTCAGATACAAATACTTCACAATACTGTGATAATATTTTTGTCCCTTCTTCAATTAGTTCAAAGGTTTCTGGTCTATCTAAATTAAAGTATGCTTTGTGATCTGCAATATAATCTGCTTCATTTTCCAAGATTGTTTTGATCAAATCGCTTTGAAGGCTAGGTTGAAAATGATTGCTTTTAATGATTTCTACTTCCTGATTTTCATCTATTCCTATTGCATGAAACACAACGGTATCATCATTAAACAAATCACCGTATACTTTAAATGATTTAGGAATAAATACAGAAACAAGTTGTTTCTCTCTTTCATCTTTAATATCCAAATACTTTTGATTTGGGCTTAATACATAATGTTCAAAAGATGCAAAATCATCTTTATCAACATATAGTGGTTCTAAAGAAATAGACGAAATAAATTCTTTTAAATCACTATAATTTTCAATAGGGTATCGTACAATTTGATCATACGATATCAAATAATAGGCATCTTTACCTTCAATTAAATCAAGACTATCTTGTTTAGATATGAGATAACTATACTCATTCTCTGATACCTTTATTGGATAGGTAAACTCTTTTTCTAAAAAGGTTAGATTGATCTTTTTTTCATCTTTAAAAAGATCAAAGAACTTATGGATATTTTCATTATCAATTTTTAAATATCGATTAGAATCATAATGTCCTTCATACATTCGTGTATAGTAAAGACTGGTTTGGGGTCTATGCTCAGTTTTAATCAATTCGATCCATTTTTTTGATAATTCATCAAAACCATTAATATCATGATAGACTTCAAGAAACTTCCCATATCGTACTGTTTCATGATTGTCTAAATTATCTATAAATGTATATAGATTTTTAATAATATATGGTTTATCCCGTGCAATTTGAAAACCAATCAGAAGCCTGTCTTCATCAAAGATAAAATTAGGAATCAAATGATAGGATTCTTTTTTTACTATAAGGTTTAATCGTTCCCGATAATTTCTTTGAAATTGATCGATCATTTTTCTAGATTCATTCTTTCTTCTTTTCACGATCATCTTTTGTCTAAGAAGTTCTGCTTCTTTTCTTTTTTCTTCTTTATCTAACAAATATTTTTGAAGTGTACTTGTTGTTTTCTGATAATGATACGGGAATGTATCAAATGTCATTAATGAAATCATATGGATTACAGTTCCAATATGAGCACAGATACCATAACTTCCCCAAGGACAATCACATTGTTCATTTTCAATTTCCATATAATCATTGATACGAAAAGAACATTCGTTTAAATGTCCGTGAACTTCTAATACAGCTGATACATCATGATATACACCATACGAATCTTCCACTTCTTCAATATGAAGCAATTGGATAGCTCCACTCTCGAAGTATCGTTTTGATAAATTAATCGTGCGGATATCCAAACCAATAAAATCAAGTTCATTCCTATGTAAAAGTCGCATGGCCTCACCTCTTATCAACTGTTTATATCATTTTACCACTATTCTCAAAAATTCATGGATGAAAAAAACAAATAAAATTTCAAGCTAGATATGATAAAATACATTCATTGAAAGGAGATATTTATGGATTTTTTTGGTTATTATACAATGGAAAGTCCGGCACAGAAGCCATTTATTATGTTTTCAATAACACACTTATTATTCTTAATATTGATTCTCTGCTGTATATTTCTAGGTTTGAAGATATCTAAAGACTATGATGAAGAAAAAATAAAAAAATTTGAGAAAATTGTCTCTCTTTTTTTAATATGTTGTGAATTCATCTATTACATCTGGAACATTTTCAAATGTCCATACCCTATCTTTACGGAGATTCTTCCTTTGCATCTGTGTTCTATCTGTATCTGGACATCCTTTCTGGCATTCTGGCTGGATAATGAAAAACTGCGACATTTTATCGCAGTCAATAATATGCTTGGCGCATTGATTGCTCTATGTTATCCAGCAACCATTGCCTCGATCAATCAAGCATTCTCTTATCGTGTCATCTATTTTTTTATCTCACATGGAACAATTACTTTTATGGGAGTCATGCAGTTAAGACAACTTAAATCTCTAAGTTTTCAAGATTTAAAATTTAACATTCCTATGTTAGCATTCTTAACAATGATTGCGATGGGAGTAAATTATCTCCTTCATTCTAATTATCTTTTTGTGGGTTTTCCTTCATCCATTCCTATTATTCAAATAATTTATGATTTTGTTGGAATATTATTTTATCTACCTGTTGCCATTCTTATATTCTCTATTTTAGAAATTCTCATGTTATTCATATTAAAAAATATTCTTCAATTTATATATAATAGACAAAGCAACATTATTTTTAATTAATCTTCACTCTCTAGTTATATAATATCCTGTGTCGTATCTACATATTTAGCATTAAAAGCAAACAAAAAGCCTTTAAACAAAGGCTTAACAAGCAGATGGTAGCGCGTACGGGACTCGAACCCGTGATACAGCCTTGAGAGGGCTGTGGCTTAACCGCTTGCCGAACGCGCCATATGTGCTTAATTATTTTAACAGTTTTTTTTAAAAAAGAAAAGATATGATTTATAATTTGATAATTAGAAAAAGCATGCCTTAAAGGCATGCTTAATTTATAAGATTGGAATGAATTTTGTTTCTTCTTCAACTTTCTTAGTTTCTGTAGGAATTGAGATAATTAATTCACCATTGTCAAAGTTTGCTTTAACATCTTCCTGTTTGATTCCTTCTCCTACATAGAAGCTACGAGAGCTGCTTCCAGAATAACGTTCTTGACGAATAATGCGTCCTTTTTCATCTTTATCTTCTTTAGAACTGTTTCTAGATGCTGTAACTTTCAAATAACCATCTTTCAATTCAATTTGAATATCTTCTTTTTTAACACCTGGAGCTTCCATGCTTAAAATATAATATCCATCTTTTTCATGAATATCTGTCTTTAGAACATTAGCAGTTTTTGTTGTTGCATCTGAGAAAAAATCATCAAATAAATCAAATCTATTAAATCCTGGATAGTATTTCATAATATCGCCTCCTTATTTCTGTATGAAATTCTATCAGTTAGCACTCCATTTATCTAACTGCTAATATCATAGCACATTTTTTGGCAGAGTCAACACTTAAGTGCTAAAAAATGAAATAATAAAATAGGAAGCACTCTATTTTAATACTTCCTTATATACTCTTAATACATTCTTATAAAATATTTTTTCGATTTCTTCTTCAGTAAAATTCTCTTCTTTTAAAGCCTTGGCTAATTTTGATATTTGCGAGGCGTCTTTTATTTCCAATTCTGAATTGATTCCATCAAAATCTGTTCCGAGACCAATAACATCAATACCTGCTAAGTTTTTGATATATTTGATTTGTTCAACCATATCTGAAATTCTACTTGGTCCGTTTTCTTGATCATGTAAAGCTAGAAAATCACCACAGAAATTGATTCCCATGACCCCACCACGTTTAGCCAGTTCTAAAATCATATCATCAGACATATTACGCGCCACTGGGCAAATACTTCTTGCATTTGAATGTGATGCCACAAACGGCTTAGATGTATAGCTTAATACATCATAAAAACCAGCATCATTTAAATGTGAAACATCGATGAGCATACCTAAATGCTCCATTTCCTGAATGTATTCAATTCCAAAATCTGTCAATCCATTTACTGTATCCACTCTTTGAAAAAAATTAGCCTGTTTATAATCCTTTCCCATATCATTAATGGATAAATTAGGAAAACCAATCCCATTTTCATAATTCCATGTCAAAGCTATCATTCGTACACCCATACGATAATAGTTTCTTAACATCGCCAGATCATCAAAGACAACTCCACCATCTTCTAATGTTAACATGGCAGATAACTTGCCAGCTTTAGCATTTCGTTCGATATCTTCATAGCGTAATACTGGCGCAATATATTCCTGATTTTCTTCTAACATTCGATAATACATATCTACTAGTTTCATAGTTTGATGTTCAGGTATTTCTAATATTTTCTGATCTGTAAACAAGGCAAAATTTTGAACCAGATAATCTCCAGCTTTTAATTTTTGAATGTCAACACAAAGATCATTGGCATAAAGTGAAACCTCTTGATACTTTTGCTCTTTTTCTAATAACCCTAAGATCGTATCACAGTGCATATCTATTACTTTCATCTAAAGTCCTCCAGAATTCTATCAAGCCACATAATACATCCATCATCAAAACAAGATGGTACGATCATATCAGCTGTATCTTTACAAGCTTCACTTCCATTTTCCAAAGTCACACCAAAGCCCGCTTTTTGAATACATCCAAGATCTGAATTCGTATCTCCGATAACACTGACATCTCGCCATTTAATATTCAACTTATTTAATAGTCGATCCACAGCTATAGTTTTATCTACCTTATTATCAATAATATCAACCATTGTAGGCGTACTACGAATGACTTTTAAATCACAATGTGATTCAATTATTCTTTTTACATCTTTAAAACAAATATCTAATTGTTCTTTTGTTTCTGAAATACAACATTTCCAGATAGGACCTTCTATATATTGTTTTGGGCTTCTAGTTAGTAAATAATCCACTTCACAATTATTTCGATCCAATTGATATCCAATCACAAAATCTTCTGCCAACATATACTCAGGTTGAGAAATACCTGGTTTTAAACCATATTTCATACAAGTTTGCCAAATGAACAAAGCATCCTTTTTCAATATCTGATATTCGAATACAGTTTCATTTGTCTTAACATTCATCACATGACATCCGTTGCAAGAAATAACATAACCACCAAAATGTTCCATTTGAATTTGTTTTGCCAGAGGATATACCCCTTGAATGATCCTGGCTGAATTTAAAATAACCATGATTCCTTGTTTTTGAATTTCAATTAATTTTTCTTTTACTTTTTCACTGACATATAGTCCACTGCTTGGTGGCATCAAAGAACCATCCAAATCACAAATTATAGCTTTCATATTAAACCTCCAACAACACATAAATTATACATGATATATTGTATAGATAAACAAAAAAGACCTCCGAAGAGGTCAATTTTTACAAGGCTTATTTGTATAAGTTGTAGAAAGATTTTTTACCTAAGTATTTAGCAACGTGAGCTTCACCACGCTGATTCAATTCATCTTCAATACGCATCAAACGGTTGTATTTAGCGATACGGTCTGTACGAGACATTGAACCAGTTTTGATTTGTCCAGCGTTGAATGCAACAGCGATATCAGCGATTGTTGAATCTTCTGTTTCTCCTGAACGGTGAGATACTACGCAAGTGTAGTTATGTTTCTTAGCTAATTCCATAGCATCGAAAGTTTCAGTCAAAGTACCAATCTGGTTAACTTTGATAAGGATAGCATTTGCGATACCTTTTTCGATACCTTCCTGAAGAATTGCTGGGTTTGTAACGAACAAGTCATCACCAACTAACTGAACTTTATCACCTAAACGATCAGTAAGTTTTTTCCATCCGTCCCAGTCACGTTCACCAAGACCATCTTCGATAGAAACGATTGGATATTTTTCAATCCATTCAGCGTACATATCGATCATTTCATCGCTTGTTTTGTTTCCTTGTCCTGATTTCTTCAATTCATATAAACCAGTTTCATGATTGTGGAATTCACTAGCTGCAACGTCCATAGCGATAGTCATATCTTCACCTGGTTTGTAACCAGCAGCTTTCATAGCTTCAACCAATAATTCTAATGGTTCTTCGTTTCCGTTTACACAACTTGGAGCGAATCCACCTTCATCTCCAACGTTAGTGTTGTATCCACGTTTTTTCAATACTGTTTTTAAAGCATGGAAAGTTTCAGCACCCATACGGATTGCTTCTTTAATTGATTTTGCACCAACTGGCTGAATCATAAATTCCTGGAAGTCTACAGTAGAGTCAGCATGGCTACCACCATTGATTACGTTCATCATTGGAACTGGCAATGTATTAGCGTTGAATCCTCCAAAATAGTTATATAATGGCATACCATAGAAATCAGCAGCTGCGATTGCACAAGCCATTGATACACCTAATGTAGCGTTTGCACCTAAGTTTTTCTTGAATGGAGTTCCATCAAGTTCTAACATTGTATGGTCAATAAGGTTCTGGTTACGAACATCCATACCGATAATTTTTGGAGCGATGATGTTGTTTACGTTATCAACTGCTTTAGTAGTACCTTTTCCTAAATAACGAGTTTTATCGCCATCACGAAGCTCTAATGCTTCTCTTTCTCCTGTACTAGCTCCACTTGGAACCATAGCGCGTCCATAAGCACCAGATTCTGTAGTTACTTCAACTTCTACTGTTGGATTACCACGAGAATCTAATACTTCACGTGCATATACATCAACAATAATAGGCATAATAAAATTTCCTCCTTTAAGCCTTATAAGCTATTAAAATGATAGCACTAAATAAGCCTAGTTTCAATAAAAAAACTTGGTATTATCTGGTATTATAATATATCAATTCGACTTCTATAACGCTCCATAAATTCTTGATTAATTTGATCACCACGATCTAGATTTCCACTGACCCAAATTGGAGGATTCATGCCCGCATCTGCTAATATTTCAATTGTTTGACCAACAATACCATTCAACAATGACATCGCAACAATGGTTGATGTTGAGCAAAATTTTTCACTCACTCGTTCATCTTCCAAAACAGAATCTCCCTTCACTCCACATATATCTATTACCAAATCACATATATCTTTCAAAAGTTTTTTACTAGAGTGACGAGATTCAACCTGATTACTATAGTCAAGAGATGTTACACAAACTGTTTTCATTCCCTTTTCTTTTGCGGCAATTGCCATATCGATACCTGCTGCATTCCTTCCTGAAACAGATACTATGACCATAATATCCTGAGGTTGGGGATTCATAGATTCTAAAACACCTTTTGCAAATCCCTCTTGTCTTTCCATAAGCTGAGATAGTCGTGCTTTAGGATAAATATTATACTGAGGTATCATAATTGCATTAACTGGTACCAATCCTCCGGTGCGGAAACATAACTCTTCTCCAAACATTTGCGAATGTCCGCAACCAAACACATGAATAATACCATCATTTAAGATAGAATTTGCAAATAAATGCGCACATTCTAATAATTCTTTTTGCTCCATGGCACGGTGCAACTGACTCTCCATTATAGAGATAAATTCCGTCATGCGGTTTTTCATAAGTATTCACCTCTTTCAATTACACTATACCATAATTTTGGTTCAGCTAATTGCTAATATTTTCAATACGCTTGATAACCTTTAATATTTCTTGTTTTGATTCGTTCAAAAAAACTGCCTTAAAATTTTTAATACCATATGTTTTTAAATTTCTAATTTGTTCAATATTATCATTTAATACTTCATCATATAAACATAAGTGACATTCTCTATCCCCAAAACAGATAACCGATTTTTTATCCTTTCCTTTGAGTTTAAATTCGAATTGGCGGCATAAAGAGCAATTTTTTCTCTTACCATCTTTTAAGGCAGTGTTAATTATACAATGATTCATCGTCATCAAACGGCGATGCTGATAAACGCAAACCAATACTGGTGCATCAAATCCATATCTTTCTTTAAATGCGTACATAATATCATGAATATTTTCTAATTTGTTTTCATCACTTAAAACAATCTGTTTATATCCCATTTCCAACAAAGCGGCAACTGCCCAAGAATTGGTAACATTCATACCATCAATAATCATTGTATCCCCTAAATGAGGTAAAACAGATCCACGCAAAGAAGTAATATTCCCTTTTGTTTGGTCCATCTCACAAACCCATAAATCTTTAGTATCCATCTTTTTATCCGGTGTCATAACTTCATAAATGTTTCGATCTGTCTTTGAAACAAGTGGCTTGTATACATAATCTATTTCTTTGATTGGTTGTTTCTTTAATTTTTTTGATTTGAACATTTCTAAAGCATTACGTCTTAATTCATTGACACTGGAAATCGTAAAGAAAATATTTGATGGAATATCCACATCAATTGAGGCAAAACAAGCATAACTATCTTTTGTCTTATTGAATTGTTTCTTGATCATCACTTCATCTAAAGCACGATTTTGTGCTTGGCTGGCTACATCTTTTGAAGTCACATTGACTTCGATATTTTGATCATATATTCTGCAGATCAATGGAGAGCCAACACCATCACAAGAAATAGATGCATTCAATTGAATTTGTCGATTCGTTTCTTTAATTCTTTTTTCAACTTTTTCATATACTAAGACAGAGGTTGTTTTCAAAATCGTATCCCCTACTTTAGCTTGTTTAGGGCCTTGGATCTCACAAACCGAACCTGCAGGCATGTGACTCGTCAACTTACCCTTTTTATCATATAAAAAATTGACATGGCAACCCAAGTCTTTTCCAATACGAATTCCATCATTTTGATTTAATTCATTCGTTAGCTCTAGTACAAGTCGGCCATTTTTCTTTCCAATAACTTTCCCTATATTAATCCCTTGATGATTACTGCTTTGTAAATTCATAAGATCGTATCCACTCATCTTATAAGCATGTCCTTTTGTATAACCACGGTTAAATGTGACCATCAAATCTTCTATATCTTGTTTAGAACGAGATTTGTTATCCAACACCATTTTAGTCTAGATCGGAAGAGCACACGTCTGAACTCCAGTCACCAATGGAAATC
>CAMJQJ010000011.1 GCA_946408025.1 uncultured Faecalitalea sp. | reverse complement strand
AGATTTCCATTGGTGACTGGAGTTCAGACGTGTGCTCTTCCGATCTAAGTACGATACAACAAGCTGTTGCGATGATCAATGCATATGGTGTCATTGAAATTGGAACCATCATTGTCAATATGATTGATGTTACCCAGCCAAAAGATGTTTTAATATAATCTAATGGTTTTTTCTTTATACATAGCGCAAAAATAGCTTCACAAACTAAAGTTGTGATCAACGAACTTGCAAGAAGAATGATTGCTTGCATCGCATAATTCATTCCATATGAATTTCCATAATAAATACAAGATATAACAAAGATGACCATTAAGCCAACAGTCAATTCCCACATGATACGCTGTGTTGAAAAACGATCTTTTATATTGGGACTTACATGAAAAGTAAACTTCATAATCTAAGCCTCCTATTTCTTTTTCTTCATGGCTACGATTCGCTTAGCTTTACGAACATTTTCTGTTACATCAATTTTCGATGGACAGATATAGGTACATAGACCACATTCGATACAGCTGCTGGCCCCACGTTTTGCCATCTCATCTACATCGTTTGCCTTTAATGCCTGCGAAATACGAACTGGCTGCAGACCACTTGGACAATGGTCACTGCATCGACCACATCGTAAACACGCAATCGCATCAACTGGCTTATCCGGAAGCACAGTAATCGCATTCATTGCTCGATCAACGACAAACATATCATTTACGATTGTTTTTCCCATCATTGGCCCACCGGCAATCAAACGAACATTCTCACTTGTATAACCGCCACAAGCTTCAATGATTTCACTTACAGGCATACCAACACAAACTTTAACATTTGTTGGTTTCTTAACGCCTTCCCCACTTACGGTCAAACATTTTTCATAAATTGCATCTCCATCTTCAAAAGCATGCGCAATCGCAATTGCTGTACTGGCATTCCCTACAATTGCACCTGCTTCTGCTGGTAATGCGTTGTATTCTTTATGTAAAACTTCACGAACCAAAACACGTTCCCATCCCATTGGATATACATCTGGAACTGGTTTTACTTCGATTCCTTGTGCATCATGTAATTCAGACTGTACTTTTTCTATTAGATCCGGATGACTCGATTTGATACAAATATAGACTTTGTCAGTATTTGCCATTTTCTTCATGATCTTACAACCTGTAATCAAAGAAGAACAATCTTCCATAACAGCTCGATAATCAGCTGTAATATAAGGCTCACATTCAACCGCATTGATTAAAACACAGTCAATACCTTCTGGTTTTGAATATTTTACATAAGCAGGAAACCCTGCACCACCGAGTCCAACGATTCCAGCATTTTTCACAAACTCGACACATTCTTCTCTAGAAGCACTTTTATAATCGAGAGGTTTAAAAGCTCGAATTTTTTCTTGTTTCCCATCACATTCAATTACCATGTGATTTTGTGGACGTAATGAATTATGCATTCGTTTGACGATCCCTTTATACGTTCCAGATACACTGGAATAAATCGGAACATAGAACCCAGCTTTTGTACATGCTAGTTTTGTTCCAACTTTGACGGCATCACCTTCCTGAACAAAGATCTCAAAGTCTGTGTTTGCTCCAGCAACCAAAGGAATATAAACTTCCTTTTTAGGCTGAAGTTCCATTAAAGGTACACTTTCTGTAAGTTCTTTTTTCCCCGGGATATGATGTCTCATAGGTCCTAAAAATAGTGACATATGCTACCTTCCTCCTAAGTAAACTCATCTATAATTCTAGTCTTATTTTTCTTTCTTTACAACCCTTTTTGTATTCACAAACATACAATTTTCACATATAATATTACTCATGAAAATGACATCAAAAATCAAACAATGGCTCTTGTTATCCTGTTGTTTTTTATTTCTTATAGTATGCATGACTTCCTACATATCAAATCGTGAAGGTAACTCTTCCAGGACCCAAAGTATCACGCTAACGGATGTAGGATTTGACACATCCATTGATTTTCAGGCAACTTGTTCCTCTTCTGAATTCGATCAATATGTAACGATTGTTCGTGATACATTTACAAAATACAACCAGTTATTTGATCAATACAACAGTTATGAAGGAATCAACAATGTATATACTTTAAACAATGAAGCAGCCAGCTCCTATGTTAGCGTTGATGACGATTTGCTTGAATGCATACTACAAGCACAAAAGGTATATACTTTAAGTTCACAATTTGATATTACACAAGGAGCAGTACTTTCCTTATGGCATGATGCTCGAGAAGAAAGTATTGTATTAAACGATGAAGGAAAAGATGGTATTTTGCCGGATGCTTCTGCGATCCAAGAAGCGATGCAGCATACCGGTTTTGATAAATTGGAAGTAAAAGACAATACGATCCATTATTTAGATCCAGAATTAAAATTAGATTTAGGTGGAATTGCCAAAGGGTACACAGCTCAAAAATGCA
Organism: uncultured Faecalitalea sp.; assembly: GCA_946408025.1. Taxonomy (GTDB): domain Bacteria; phylum Bacillota_I; class Bacilli_A; order Erysipelotrichales; family Erysipelotrichaceae; genus Faecalitalea. Next base: position 34,758 of record CAMJQJ010000011.1, on the reverse strand, counting down.
AAGAAATCTTAAATGAAAACGGTCTTGTAAACGGTTTTATCAATGCCGGAGGAAATGTTGTACTACTCTCAGAAAAAAGCGATGGATGGAGAATTGGTATTCGAAACCCTGACAAACAATCAAGTCTTGTACGATATACAACAACTGAAGACAAGTCTATCGTGACAAGTGGAGATTATCAAAGGTTTTATGAAATAGGTGATAAAAGATATACTCATATCATTGATCCACAAACCGGTTATCCATCAAGCTATGTACGAAGCGTAACTATCATTTGTGATGACTCTACCCTTGCAGATGGTTTAAGTACAGCTTTATTTAATATGAGTTATGAGGACGGAGCAGATTTTATTTCCTCTTTACAAAACACCTATGATATTGGTGTCATATGGATTTTAGATAAGAAAAAAGGCATTCCATCTGATATAGAATGCAATGACTTCATCATTAAAACAACAGAAAATATCCGTGAAAATGTCACTTTATCAAACTAGCGTAGTGCTAGTTTTTTTATTCACTCTTTATTTCTTCTTAAATCATTTATATTGTTTTTGTGTAAAAGAATCATCAATGAAAAACAATTCAATCCAATTTTAATCGTTCTATCCTCATTCTTTTTTGGTTCATTGATTTAAAACATCTATCTACTTAATATATGCAATTTTTTTGGAATATATCGATAATTTTTTGTTAATTATTATATTTTATAATAATTAATTCATCTATATCACAAATTACAAATTTACATGACCTAAAATGTATCACCTTTGTCTATATTAAAAAATATGCATGATAACTAGATATATTTGCATAATTTAACATATTTAGGATACTTTTCGAGAGCGCAACAATAAATTGTCTACGATTTTTTTCAATATGGTTTTCATTGACAAATAACAACAGTCCACTACATAAACCTATAGTAAACAAAAAAGAAAAAATCCCTGCAACCTTATCTTTGATTAGAAATAATGTAATCAATGTCAATACGATTACGATTGAGAAAACTAAAATTGCAACAGACCTAAATTTATTTTTTTATTCGATATGAATTCATAAATGCTTCACACAAAAAACAAATTTGTTCGTCACTATATAAACCATTTTCGATATTCTGGATCTCATTTTTAGATAAACCTGAATTCCAAAGATATTTATATCGCATAGAATCTCCCTCTTTTTTATTATACAGAAATCATAAAAAAAACTGCAACCACTTAAGGTTGCAGTAAGAAGATTATTTTGTTAAAACATCATGGCAACGATCACATAAACCATCTTCGTGTTCAGATTCTGTGTAATTCCAGCAACGTGGACAAACATGTCCATTCGCTTTCTCTACTTGAACTTGACAGCTTTCATATTGAGTTAATTCGTCTTCTGTAAAGGTCACTTTAGAAACAATCAACCACTGAGCTGGTTGGTTTAAGATCCTATCGATCACAGCTTTTGTATCTACATCTACATGGATCAATACATGCGCTTCCAAAGATTTACCAATCAACTGACTTGCACGAGCTTCTTCAAGTGCTTTAAATACATCCTTACGAACAGCGAATAAAACATTCATCTCTTCGCGAAGTTTTTCTGTATCAAAGTCTAAATCTAACTTTTTAAAGCTTTCTAAATGAATAGATGTTTCATTAAACTTCATGAAGCTATTGATTTCTTCAGTCGTATGACAAAGAATTGGAGCCCATAATTTTGCCAAGACTTCTACTGCTGTATATAATACAGTTTGAACTTCACGACGTGCACGATCATCAGTTTTTTCAATGTAAAGAATATCTTTTGTATAATCTAAATAATATGCGGATAACTCATTGGTCATCATTGTTGATAACGTAGTTACAACATCTCCAAAACGATATTCATTGTAAGCTGGAATACATTCATCAACCATATCATTTAAACGAACCAACATATATTTATTTAAATCAGAAAGTTCATTGAATGATAAACAATCCTCTTTCGTGAATGTATTATCATCTAAATTTGCCATCAAGAAACGGAATGTATTACGAACTTTACGATAGTTTTCAGATACTTGTTTTAAGATGTTTTGACCCATTGAGCAGTCTGCCTGGTAATCGACACTACATGCCCATAGACGTAAGATGTCTGCTCCATATTTCTTTGTGATTTCACTTGGAGCAACCGCATTCCATTGTGATTTTGACATCTTAACTCCCTTTTCATCCATGACAAACCCATGTGATAAAACTTGTTTATAAGGAGCTTTTCCATAAACTGCAGTACCTACGATCAAACTAGAGTTAAACCAACCACGATATTGGTCAGAACCTTCAAAATATAGATCTGCAGGATATCCTAAACCACGTTTTAACATAGCAGGGGTATGGCTGGAACCTGAATCAAACCATACATCCATCGTATCTACTTCTTTTCTAAAGATACCATTTGGAGAATGTTCGCTTGTATATCCCTCAGGAAGAAGATCTTTGGCTTCTCTTTCAAACCACACATTTGATCCATATTCTCTAAACAAATCAGAAACATGATCAAAAATAGCTTCATCCATCAATGGAGTATCATCTTCACCATAAATAATAGGAATTGGAACACCCCATGCGCGCTGTCTGGAAATACACCAGTCTGTACGATCTGCAATCATGTTGTGCATGCGCTGTTCTCCCCAAGATGGAACCCATTTAATGGAATGAATTTCATTTAATAATTCATCACGAATTTTATCAATAGAAGCAAACCACTGTGTCGTTGCCCTAAATATGATTGGTTTTTTAGTGCGCCAGTCATGCGGATATGCGTGAGTAATAAATGTTAGGTTCAATAAAGCTCCTAATTCATCCAATTTCATCGTCACAGTTTTATTCGCATCAAGTACATATTGTCCTTCAAGCCATTCTCCACATGAAGCCATCATTTTTCCTTGTTCATCGACATTACAGTATACTGGTAAATTATATTTTGCTCCAATATAGAAGTCGTCTGCACCAAATGCGGGAGCTGTATGAACACAACCAGTACCAGCATCCGCTGTAACATAGTCTGCCAACATTAATAGACTTTCACGTTCAGGATACAAAGGATGCGTACAAGTAATATATTCAAATTCCTTACCTTTGAACGTTTTGATTACTTCGTATTCTTTACATTCAAATTTTGGACACAATGTTTCGACCAATTCTTCCAGCATGACTAATTTACCTTTATCGGTATTTACCAATGCATACGTAAATTGAGGATGAACGGCAATTCCCAGGTTCGCTGGAATTGTCCATGGAGTTGTTGTCCAGATTACAAAATATGTATCTGTATCAAGTACACCTTTTCCATCTTTTACCTGGAATTTTACATAAATCGTTGGTGATTTAATATCTTTATATTCAACTTCGGCTTCTGCTAAAGCTGATTCACTACTAGGTGACCAATAAACTGGTTTTAACCCTTTATAAATCAGTCCTTTCATTGCCATTTTTCCGAAGATCTTGATTTGTTCAGCTTCAAAATCTTTTGTCAGCGTAATATAAGGATGATCATAATCACCAATAGAACCCAAAGATAAAAATCCTTGTTTTTGTTTCTCAACCTGCTCCATAGCATAGTCATAACAAATTTTTCTAAATTCAGCTAAAGGCATTTTTTTGCGATCATAACCAAGTTTTGTAACAGCTGTTTCAATAGGAAGACCATGAGTATCCCATCCTGGAATATATGGAATTTTATATCCTTCCATGTAATGAGAACGGTTGATAACATCCTTCAAGATCTTATTTAACGCATGTCCTAAATGAATATCTCCATTAGCATATGGAGGACCATCATGAAGGATAAAAGGTTCAGCGTCTTTTCTTTGTTCTAACATTTTTTCAAATAAATGATTTTCTTGCCATGATTTTTGGATTCCAGGTTCTTTCTTTGGCAAATTACCACGCATTTCAAAACCTGTTTTAGGCATGTGCAGTGTTTCTTTGTAATCCATTTCTACTCTCCTTTTCCATAAAAAAAACGTCCTCTCTAAGGACGTTAATAACGCGGTACCACCTTAGTTCACAAATCAAACGATTTGTGCACTTAATAAGTGTATAACGGTACTTAACCGGATTTTTTTACTATGAGTTCAAAAAATCAGCTAAGAAGTGATACCAGAAAATCTATCTATATATCTTTTTCACCAATACAAGATACTCTCTAAAAAGAATCGAAATTCTGACGCGTCTTCTATAATTGCTTAGATAAATTTATCAAATCGAAGTAATAGACGTCCCTTTTTAGTCGTGGTTTTAACTTCTTTGAACTGAAAACGCCCACATCTTCGGATTGAAACAAAATCATTATTGCATAATTGTCGATTTTCTTCAAGTACGACATCATTAAGTTTTACAAAACCACGACGCAGCATCATTGTAGCCTCACTTCTTGATACATGCGCTAAACTGGATATAATTGCATCCAAACGCAACGAAGATGCATTCACCAGTATTTCCTCGGTCAATTTAGAAGTAATCGTAATATTGTCTGCCACTTCAAAAGAAACAGGACAATTTGCGATTCGATTCGTATTTTGCATGATATATTCTGCCATTTTCTCTTTGGTAAAAACAATGATACGATCATCTTCAACGATCAAATCTCCAAGCATTTCTCTTTCGATACCTAAATTCATTAAAGTTCCAAGAACATCTTTGTGAGAAACCTTGCGAAATCGAAGATCGACTTTAGATACAAGAATCGTAATTCCATATTCAAAATCTGTTTCATAAGAAGAAAAACAAGCGACTTTTCTTTGTGCATTCTCATATCCACCATATAGTGAATACATTATTTTCTTGCCAGCTAATTGCTGCACGATTTCTTGTTGAACAGGCGTTAAAAAAGAGGTCCGAACCATTTGATATCGTTTTTGGCATGATCGTATTTGATCTTGTATTTGCGATATAAATAATTCATGACCTTTTTCATTAAAATTCATTTATTGACTATTCTTCATCAAAATCGTCAGGATTTCCTAAATTGATCTGTCCTTGAACACCAATCTGAGCTGGAGAACATAAGATCACATTCTGACCAATTTTTTGAATTTTTCCGTCTAAAGCAAAAACAACACCTGTTAAAAAGTCAATTGTACGCTGCGCATAATCTCTATCAAGTTTATGTAAATTTACAACAACAGCACGACCTTCTTTTAATCGCTGTCCCACTTCTTCTGCTTCAGTAAAACTTCTTGGTTCAAATAACACCATTTTAGTATTTGCGCTCAAAGTTGATGCATTAGTACGACTTTTTGGCCTTTCATAGCGACTTTGAGTTTCCACAGGTTCTTCTACAACTGGCTGCACTGTTTCAGTTGCTTCATAACCTTCATCTTCATCTTCAATTGGAGCAACAAAGTCTTTAACTTTATCCATAAATCCCATGGGAAAAACCTCCTTACTGTCATTAATTATATCACAATCCATTCATATGAAAAGGCAAAACACAAAAAAATCCTTTTTTTTAAATATTGATTCGTCGTATGGATAATTTTGCATTTAACTTAAAAAAATTGGACAATTAAATTGAATCCCTTATAATCTAATTTGTATAGAAAGGAATTTGAATATGGTCAAAATTATATTTTTTGATATTGATGGAACATTGATTGATATTGATGCCGATGATATGAGTGAAAAAACAAAATATGCTCTACAAAAACTAAAAGAAAATAACATTTTGATTTTTGCGGCTACAGGAAGGCCTTATTATATCGTACCTAAATTTGATGGTATCGAATTTGATGGTTTTTTGACTTTTAATGGACAATTGTGCCTTTATAATAATGAAATCATTTATGAAAATCACTTGGATCCCCTAGATGTCAAAAGAATCATACAAAACGCAGCCGAAATTAATAAGGCATGCATGGCTGCTTCCGATACATTAATGGGTGCCAACTTCTATGATAAAAAACTTGATGATTATATGTTAATTGCTGATCCTAATGGAGCAAAAGTCTTACAAAATTATGACAAACTTATTGAAGAGAATATTTACCAAATGATGGTTGCAGCCTCAAAAGAGCAAGAACCATTAATCTTAAAAAACCTTAAATACACAACTTGTACTCGATGGCATCCTGAGGCAATGGATATCATACCGGCCACTGGCGGTAAAGGTATTGGAACTCAAAAAATCTTGGAATATTTTGGCTTTTCTGCAGATGAAGCTATGGCATTTGGAGATGGCGGTAACGATAAAGATATGCTAGAAATTGTTGGATGTGGTATTGCCATGGGGAACGCAGTGGAAAGCGTCAAACAAGTTGCCAATTATGTCACAAAACCAGTAAGCGAAGATGGTGTATACTGGGCTTTAGAACATTTTAATCTTATCTAACAAAGGGCAAAGGTGATTTGCCCTTTGTTTATATCTGTTTCCATACATACAACTTTAACACTTTGACCAATCTGATATCGATTCCCTGTCGTTTCTGATCGTAACGACATTGTATCTTCATCAAATTCATAGAAATCATCATATAGCGATCGAATAGGAACCAACCCTTCGATCATATTTTCCAATTCAACAAAGAATCCAAAGCTCTGCACACCAACAATTGTTCCTTTAAATCGTTTTCCAATTCTAGAAGACATATAAAGAGCTTTTTCGTAATCATCTACTTTACGTTCGATTGCAATCGCATCTCTTTCTTTTGAAGATACATGCAAACTTTGTTCCTGAATGATTTCCATATCATATCTTGGATCTTTTTTACACTCCTCAAAACAGTATTTTCTTAACATACGATGAACAATAAGATCCGAATATCGGCGAATCGGTGATGTGAAATGACAATATTCCGATAAAGCCAATCCATAATGACCAATACATTTTTCATCATAACGAGCTTTCTGCATTGTCCTTAAAGCTACAATAGAAAGAATTTCTTTATTTGCAGGATTCTTCACCTGTTCTAATAGTAATTGAATATCCTTTGCCTGAATATGCTCTGGATCAAAGTTTATTTCTTCGTGTAGAATATCCGCTATAGAGTATAAAGAATAAACCTTTTTAGGATCTGGCTCTTCATGCACTCGATACATACAAGGCAAGGCATGTAAATGTAAATAATTAGCCACACATACATTGGCTAAAATCATGCATTCTTCAATCATCTGTTCCGCAAATCCTCTGCTTTTCAATTGCACATCGATAGGTTTACCATTTTTATTTAATATAATTTTAGATTCCTTGGAATTAAAATCGATACATCCTCTTTCAATGGATCGTTCTTGTAATCTTCTTGAACACTTTTCTAATCGTAATAAAAGGTCTTTTACATTGCTGTATTCAGCTAAAACACTTGGATCATTTTCAAGCAACGCATTTACTTTTGCATATGTGCAGCGTTGATCGGAATGTATCAGACTTGGAACAATGGCATACGATGTACATTTTCCTGCTGCATCAATATGCATCTTACAAGTTAGCGTACATCGATCGACATTTGGATTTAATGAACAGATTCCATTAGACAATTCAAATGGAAGCATTGGTACAACTCGATCAGCTAAATAAATGCTTGTTGAGCGCAAATATGCTTCTTTATCAATCGCGCTGTTTTTCTTAACGTAATAACTTACGTCTGCAATATGAACATACAGGATATACCCCTGTTCATCGTCTTCAATAGAAATCGCATCATCAAAATCCCTCGCATCATCCCCATCGATCGTCACAGTTGTTAACTTTCGATAATCAACACGATTTATTCTATCCTTTTCAGTAACAACTTGGTCCATCTTTTTAATTTCTTTTTTGATATGCTCATTAAAATTCATTCGCACATTATTTTCATACAACATCGCATCGATATCGACACCTTTTTCGTGCTCTTTTCCTAATACAGCTGAGATTTTTGTTTCTAGAGTATCTTTGTACTTGATAATATCCAATACAGCTTTTGTGCGATGCTCGATCTTAAAATCTTTTTTATTACGGATAATGATAGGTCGATGAAAATCAACATCACTATAAAAGATCAATTCATTTCTGCGACGATAAAATGTACCAGTAATTTTTTTGATGCCGTGTGAAAAGACATGAATGATCTTATTTTGTTTTTCCTTTTCTAGAACTAGCACTTCATCTTTTTCAAAAACATTTCGACCGTTTCTTTTATCAACACGAATCTTGCGATCTGCACAATTAACTATAAACTCAAAACGAGAAATATCTTTTACGATCCCTATAAACATACATGATGGATCAATATATTGATATATATGATGATCATTAAAAATCAATCTTTCTTCTTCCATCTCATTTAAAGAACGTATCATATTTGTGAAGTCTTTACTTGTTCTCGGTTTACAAGCTTTTTCGATTTCTTTTAGGGTTGCTTGTTGATGAATTTTTAAATATCCTAGAATTTGATTTTTCATAAAATCCCTCCTTTACAAAAAAAAAGAGCTTAATGCCCTTTTTAAACAATCTGTAATGCAATGACCAACGCAAAGAATACGATACCACAAACCAAAGTCATGCGGCTAATAAACTTTTCTGGTCCACGTTCTTTTGTTACCGCAAACAAGTTCAAATCACCACTTCCGGTAAATGCAGCAGATAAACCATCCGATTTACCACTCTGCAAAAGAACTAGAATAATAATTACAGCACTTAGGCACATTAATATAACATTCAAAATATCTTCCATTTTGTTCACTCTTTCTACGATTCTAGATTTTATCATTATTATGATCAAAAATCAATGCCGGTAATTCCATCAAATGATCAATTACATATGTTGGTTGAATATTGAGACGTTTGATATCCTTTTTAGTATGAACGCCAGTTTGCACAAATACAGTTTCAACATTCGCATTTTGTCCGAGTTTTATATCTGTTTCTAAGTTATCGCCAACAAGAAGAATATCATTGCGATCCAATCCAAAATGATCTAGACACAAATCTAAAATAGGAGTTGCCGGTTTTCCAATATCAGGACTTATTTGATTTGAAGCATATTCAAACATCTTGACAATACTTCCATTTCCAATTTCAAATCCCTTTGGACTTGCCAAGATACGATCTTTATTTGTACCTATTAGTTTGGCACCATTTAATAGATACGCTAAATATTGTGAATATTCCTGATAAGTCGCTTCTTTATTCAATCCAACAAAGACAGCCTGCGGATGCTTGGAATCATACTCTATGGAAGCCAGTTCCATCGCTTCCTTTAATCCATCTTTGCCTAAATACACTGCTCTTTTGATAGAATACTGCTTTTTTGCGTACACACAAGCAGCTATGGCACTATTAAAAAACTGTTCACTGGAAATTCCTAAGTAACCCATATCTAACATATGCTTTACATTTTGTTCACGTGTACGCATTGCGTTATTCGTTAAAAAAATAAAAGGAATCTTATTCTCAAGACAATAATCAATAAATTCTTTAGCACTTTGTATGATTTGTGTCCCTCGATACATCGTACCATCTAAATCTAACACAAACGTTTTCATTTCAACCTCCAAAAAAAGAAAGTCTAGTCGACTTTCTTTAGATCCATATAAGGAATATCCGTAGGTGTTTCACGTCCGAATAAAATCAATAAAACGGTTGCCTCTTTCTTGTCATCATCCATTTTTTCAACAGTTCCTTCACTGTTTTTAAATGCACCATTTAAGATTTCTACAGTATCTCCAACCTCAAAATCAACCTGAACAGACATATCCTGGCGTCCTAAGCGGCGCAAAACAGAATCAATTTCTTCCTGTGATACAGGGAATGGTTTAGCCCCTTTACCACTAGAACCAATAAATCCTGTAACGCCTGGAGTGTTACGAACTACATACCATGCTTCATCTGTCATGATCATTTGTACAAGTACATAACCAGAGAATAGATTTTTAGTTTTCTCAACAGGTTTACCATTTTTATATTCAATTTCTTTTTCTTCCGCTACAACGATCTGAAACAATGAATCTTCTAAACCCATCGTTTTTACACGACGTTCAAGATTTTCTTTAACACGATTTTCCTGTCCAGCATAGGTATTAACTACATACCATTCTTTCTTCAATTCAGCCATGTTTTCCTCCTAAATTAAGCTTTAACAATAAAATTGATCAAACCAGAAGCCACCAATTCACAAATAAAGAAATAAACTCCAAATAATAAAGTGAAAAGAATGACCATTCCACTTGTAGACATCAATTCTTTAAAAGTAGGCCATTTAACTGTTCTTAGTTCTCTGATTACACCAGCTGGTGAATAAACTCGATCTTTTTTTTCTTTTGCCATGATATCCCTCACTTCGTTTCCTTATGCAAAGTGTGCTTTTTACACTTTGGGCAGTATTTTTTTATTTCAAGACGTTGCAAATGCGTCTTTTTATTTTTTTCAGTTACATAGTTCCTAGATAAACATTCAGTACATGTAAGGATTACTTTGTCAGCCATAATCTTACCTCCCTTTTGTAACTAATAAAATGTAACATCAAATCAAGCATTCTGTCAATCTGATAAAATATACTTTTTCATTTTATTTATGCGATAACGAACACTTCTTACATTCATTTGAAGTTTTTCTGCAATAAACGCAGTACTAAAACCTTCCTGTTTTAACTTTAATATTTTTAAATCCTGCTCTGTAAACACATTTTTCGCATTCGTTAATTTTTCCTCTACCTCAAGCTGTAACATGACTTCTTCATGTACTGATTCATTACTTTGCGGAATCGCATTATTTAAATCCAAATATTTTGAATCTTCTTTGACATAGTGATAGATCGGAAGCATTTTATACGAAATGTTTTTTTCACGTGAGTAATTTCGAACAACATTAACAACCATATTGTATAAGGAACGACGATAAAACGAAGTAAATGAACCATTGTATCCATAACGAAAATGTTCAAGACATTTCACAAGAAGATAGTCTGCACGACTTAAAGCATCTTTATAGATGGCTGTTCTATTATCTTGAAAATTACATTTTTCCTGTAATATTTTAATGGCCATTGGTCGATAAAATTCAATAATTTCTTTTAGTGCATATTCATCTTTTTGATAGTAATTATAAATTAATTCATTAACATTTTCTTTCTTCATATTTCGCCTTTATTCTCTACAAATACGTAAATTAGCGATTTGAGAATATCTGGTACAGTAAAACAGCACACGCTACACTAGCATTTAACGATGTGATCGTACCTACCATCGGCAATGAAACCATATAGTCACACTGTTTTTTTACCAAAGGTGATATTCCCTTCCCCTCTGATCCAATCACAAGGACCAAAGGCACATCATAGATACCTTCTCGATAATCACGGGCATTGTCCATATCACTACCAACGACCCAGTATCCTTCTTTTTTTAGATTCCGTAACGTTTGCGAAAGATTAGTAACGATGCTAACAGGCACAGTATATGCTGCACCAGTGCTAGCTTTAATTGCTGTTGGAGTTAAAGGAGAACTATTATGTTTAGTAATAAAAACTCCTTGAACACCTGTACAGTCACAAGTTCTTAAAATTGCTCCTAAATTATGTGGATCTTGGATGCCATCCAAAGCTACAAATAAGCCTGGAGTTTTTGCTTTCTTTAATAATTCTTCATAAGAATATGTCTTTATATCTTGCGTCTCACATATGATTCCCTGATGATGCGGATTTCCTGCTTTTTTATCCATCTGAGCACGACTTAAAAATGTATAAGGAAGCTTTAGAGCTTGTACTCTCTGCAAGATTCTTTTATCTTTAATATCTTTTAATAGATAAATCTGTTCAATTAAATCTACATCTTTTTCAATCATGGTAAAAACATTTTTTCCATATACGATCATAGTTTATCTCCATATTCTATTACTTTATTTAAAAGTTGTTCAAGCCGATCTTGATGTTCATATAAATATAAATATCCAATCAAAGCTTCCAATGCAGTTGCTTCTAGATAAGTTTTTCCATCCGCATTCTTTGCCTTAGAATGAATCGTAGCATTTCTTCCTCTTTGAAGTATTTCACATTCCTCATCGTTAAAATAGTTTTCCTCACGAAGCGTCGATAAGATAAAAGCCTGTCCTTTGGCACTACAGATACGAGCACTCTTTTTTTGTAGGATATCTGCTTTTCGATACCCTTTTTTTAATATGTGTTCACGAACCTTGAGTGTCATGATTGCATCACCGATCCAGGCAAGACTTGTCGCATTCTCAGTAACAATTTCCATTATAGAATTCCTTTATCCTGTAGGATGTTTCTATATTCATCCGCTTTTGCGAAATCTTTTTCCTTTTTAGCATCCTGCCATTTCTGATACGTTGTTTTATCTTCATCACTTAATGTAATATAATCTAATTTAACACCAAGAACATACATCATTTTTTCTAAAGTATTTACTAAAGAAGCAACTTTATTTTCATCAATTTCTCTTACACGCAAAGATTGATTGAGAATTTTAACTGTTTCAAACACCTGTGCAATGGCATTTGGTGTATTTAAATCATCATTGATCTCATCAATAAACTTTGTCCATAGAACTTCATCATAAGAATCAATATTCTTAAAATTGGCAAGTTGCAATTTTACAACAGCTTGTTTATAAGCTGATTGTATCTTTGTTAATTCCTTTTTAGCTGTATCAATGGTTTCATCAGACAGGTTCAACGGAGCTCTGTAATGAGCAGAAATCAAGACCCAGCGAATCGTATTACCTCCATGATGCGCAATAAGATCTTTTGCCCATAACTTGCTCTTTTGTTCTTCCGTCATCGTAGACTTAGAAACTTTAGCACCGTCAATATTGATCATACCATTATGTACCCACATATTGGCAAGATGTGTATGATTACATACTTCACATTGGGCAACTTCATTTTCATGATGTGGGAATTTAAGATCCAACCCGCCACCATGAATATCAATCAAAGGCTTTTTAAATACATTTTGAATCATAACTACACATTCAGTATGCCAACCAGGACGTCCTTTTGACCAAGGTGAATCCCATTTGATTCCTTTATCTGTAACTTTCCATAAAGTAAAATCTAATGGATTTTCTTTTTTTATATTTTCGTCAATACGAGCTCCAACCATTAAATCTTCCATTTTTTGATGAGATAATTCACCATATTTTGGATCACTGCTTACACGGAAATAAACATCTCCATCTACAACATATGCAGATCCTTTTTTTACCATTTTATCAATGAATTCAATGATCTGATCCATCGTTTCAGTCACTCTAGGTGCTACATCTGGAAGATCGGCATTCAAGTTATTTCTAACTTCATTATACGCCTCAATATATTTATCAGTAATCTCTTTTTCTGAGACATTGTTTTCAATAGCCGCATTAATGATCTTATCATCAACATCCGTATAATTAGAAACAAATGTTACATCCAATCCTTGAGCACTTAAAGCTTTCTTTAATGTATCAAAAACCGCAATAGGTCGAGCATTGCCGATATGAGGATAATTGTAAACCGTAGGCCCACATACATACATGGATACCTTCCCCGGTTCAATTGGTTTTAATTCTTCAAGTTGCAGCGAATAACTATTATATAATTTCATAATGAGCCCCCTTCATATAGTGTAAAAAAGCATAAGTAAATACCTATGCTTCGATCATAAATACCGTTTGAAACAAGTTATTTTAAATGTGTTTGTTCATCCATTTCTAGAGATAGATCACGGAATTGAGCTAAAAGTTCTGGATCGATTCCATCTTCTTTCATACGCTCTAAATATGCAGCGTCTAAATCATTGACATCTTTGGTCAAATTATCTCTATCTTCATCGATCAACCGCGTTTTAATTGCCATGGAACACACCTCGTTTCAATATATTTAGAATAACCTATAATCACCTATTTTTCAAGGCAAGCACATAGAAGAAAAAAAAGGATCCATAAGGATCCTTTTCATCATACATCAAGCTCTTACTTTAATTCAGAGAAATATTTGATTGTACGAACCATCTGGCTAGTGTATGAGTTTTCGTTATCATACCAAGAAACAACCTGTACATGAGTGTTTCCATCAGCCATTTCATGAGCCATTGTCTGAGTAGCATCAAACAATGAACCATAACGCATACCGATGATGTCGCTAGATACTAACTGTTCTTCAGTGTAACCGAAAGATTCAGTAGCAGCAGCTTTCATAGCAGCATTGATTTCGTCTACAGTTACTTTTCCTTCAACAACTGCAACTAAGATAGTTGTAGATCCTGTAGGAGTTGGAACACGCTGAGCTGAACCGATAAGTTTTCCGTTCAATTCAGGGATAACTAGACCGATAGCTTTAGCAGCACCAGTAGAGTTAGGAACGATGTTAACTGCAGCAGCACGGCTACGACGTAAGTCACCTTTACGCTGAGGTCCATCAAGAGTCATCTGGTCACCAGTGTAAGCATGAACTGTAGTCATGATACCAGACTGGATTGGAGCCAATTTGTTCAATGCATTAGCCATTGGAGCCAAGCAGTTTGTTGTACAACTAGCTGCAGAGATAACTGTATCTTCTGGAGTTAAAGTTTCATGGTTTACATTGTAAACGATAGTTGGAAGGTCGTTTCCTGCTGGAGCAGAGATAACAACTTTACGAGCACCTGCTTTGATGTGTGCTTCAGCTTTAGCTTTAGAAGTATAGAAACCTGTACATTCCAAAACTACATCTACGCCAAGGTCACCCCATGGCAATTTAGAAGCATCAGCTTCTGCATAAATTGTGATTTCTTTTCCATCAACTGTGATTGAATTTTCGCCAGCTGTAACTGTGTCAGCTTTAGCATAAGTACCCTGAGTTGAATCGTATTTCAACAAATGAGCTAACATTTTAGGGCTAGTCAAATCGTTGATAGCTACTACTTCATACCCTTCAGCACCAAACATCTGACGGAAAGCCAAACGTCCGATACGTCCAAATCCGTTGATTGCAACTTTTACTGTCATATCAGTAAATCCTCCTTTAATAATCATCAATATTATAGAATTTAGATACTCGTTTGTCAATGAATTAACTAGTCTAAAAGTGTAAATTATGTGTTAAAATATCCAAACCTCAATTCGATAAATTCTCAATATTTATTCCGATAAAAAAAAGTGCTAAAATAATGTCTATATAAGGAGGATCATTATGAATCAGTCAAAATTATTAGATTTGTTGGAAAATGATGCACGACTAACAAGTCAAGATCTTGCCGATATTCTTAACGAGGATAAAGATGAGGTTGCCAAAGAAATCAAAAAATTGGAAAACGAAAAAATAATTTGTGGTTACCATACTGTTATTAATTATAATAAGGCTTTACGAGACGAAAAAGTACTTGCATATATAGAAGTAGATTGCATTCCACAAAGAAATAAAGGATATGATAAAACTGCAGCTCTGATTGCGAATTATCCTGAGGTAGACACGATGTATCTATTAAGCGGAGATTGTGACTTTTTATGTTTAGTTCAAGGTAAAACAATGTTTGAAGTTGCTCGTTTTGTATCCGATAAAATTGCCTGTGTTGAAGATGTCCGCAGCACAAAAACATTATTCGTTTTAAAACAGTATAAACAAAGTGGCATCGTAATTGTTGATCAGGAAAAAGATGAACAGAATAGATTGGTCGTGACACCATGAAAGAGTTATCAAGAAAAGTTAGAGAAATTAAGCCGAGTGGAATTCGCAAATTTTTTGACCTTGCCAATACGATGGAAGGAGTTATCTCTCTTGGTGTAGGTGAACCAGATTTTAATACTCCTTGGCATATTTGTGAAAATGCCATTTATTCCATGAGTCAAGGAAAAACACATTATACCGCAAATCGAGGCTTATTAGAACTAAGACAAGAAATCTGCAAATTTCATAAAAATCGCTATAACCAAAACTATGATCCCGAGACCGAAACATTAGTAACGGTAGGTGGGTCAGAAGCCATTGATCTAGCCTTTAGAGCTCTTCTTAATCCCGGTGATGAAGTCATAATGCTTGATCCTAATTACGTTGCCTATGCCCCAACAGTTGGGTTAGCTGACGGTAAATGCGTTATGATTCAGTTAAAAGAAGAAAATGATTTCAAACTTTTACCAGAAGATCTAAAAAAAGCGATAACGAACAAAACGAAGGCTTTAATGATCAACTTCCCTAGCAACCCAACCGGTGGTGTCATGACATATGAAGACTATGAAAAACTTGTTCCAATCATTAAGGAATCAGGAATCTATGTTATAAGTGATGAAATCTATGCAGAACTCAGCTTTGATCAGGAATTCGCCAGTTTGGCTCAGTTTGAAGAAATCCGCGATCAGGTCATTGTCATAAACGGATTCTCTAAAGCGTTTGCCATGACGGGATGGCGTTTAGGATATATTCTTTCGAACAAAGAAATCAGTTCACAAATGACAAAAATCCATCAGTATATCATTATGTCAGCTCCAACAGCAGCACAATACGCTGGTCTAGAAGCGCTAAAAAATGGAATAGATGATGTACTTGTAATGAAAAACGATTATTTAAACCGAAGAAATTTACTAGTTAATCGTTTAAATCGCATGGGACTAAAAACAAACATGCCTCATGGTACATTCTATGTTTTCCCTAACATTCAAATAACCGGACTTTCAAGTGATGAATTTTGTGAAAAGCTTCTTGAAGAAGAAAAGGTTGCCTGTGTACCAGGGACAGCCTTTGGCGAAAGCGGAGAAGGATTTATACGAATTTCTTATGCTTACAGCTTAGATCACATTAAAGAAGCTTGTGATCGCATTGAACACTTTATTTCATCTAGAATTAAATAACAGCTGATAATCAGCTGTTTTTTTCTTTCTTAAAAAAGAGCAGGAATTGTAATATTCCTGCTCTTATGATTGTGTTAATTCTTTCATCGCCTGTTGGAAATGAACTGTCTTGTTATGAGCATCTTCTTTAGAAGCTCCTTTGATACAATAGTAGAATTTACATTTTGGTTCAGTTCCACTAGGTCTTACCGCAATCCAACTTCCATCTTCTAGATAGTATTTCAATACATCTGATTTTGTAAAACCAGTCAATTCAGAAACTTTGTCACCCTCTTTGATCACACATTCTTTATAGTCTTCGCTCTTTACAACTTTAGTTCCACCAATTTCGGATGGAGAATCTTTTCTTAGATTTGCGAGAATTTCTTTAATACGATTCGCTCCTGCTTCACCAGATAATGTTAATGCAACTTGACTTTCTTCATATGTTCCATGACGATCGTACAAACTATCTAATACATCAACAAGATCTTTCCCTTCCTGTTTATAGTAAGCACAAGCTTCTGCCAACATTAAACAAGCTTGAGGAGCATCTTTGTCGCGAACAAATGGTTTGATCAAAGATCCATAACTTTCTTCATATCCAAATACATAATTTTTTTCATGTGTTACTTCATATTTGGCAACTTTTTCTCCAATGAATTTAAATCCAGTTAATGTCTTTTCAGTCGTAACACCATAGTCAGCCGCAACTTTTTCTCCAAGATCACTCGTTACGACTGTATTAAACATAACAGGGTTTTCAGGCATTTTATTCTGTTTTGTCAACTGAGAACAAATATATTCAATTTCTACTGAACCTGACTGATTACCAGTTAATACAACATATTCTCCATTGTGTTTTACACCCACACCCATTCTATCTGCATCTGGATCACATACAAGGATCAAATCAGCATCATTTTTCTTTGCGTATTCTAAAGCCAATTCATAAGCTCCTGGTTGTTCAGGATTTGGAGTTGGTGTGTTTGAAAAATCTGGATCCGGTGTGCATTGTTCTTCAACAGGAATACAAGTATATCCTGCTCGTTTATACACTTCTTGAACAGGAATATTTGCTGTACCATGTTCTGGTGAGAATACGATCTTAATATCTTTATTCACATCTGGATTTAATTGAATGCTTAAAACATTTTTATAGTATTCTTCATCAACATCTTTGCCAATAACAGTAATTAATTCTTTCTGTTGTTCTGTACAATTTGCATCAATAGCTAATTCATCTTCGATCGCATTAACTTGGTCAATAACCTGCGCAGCTAAAGAAGGAATCAACTGGCATCCTTTATCATCATACAACTTATATCCATTATATTCTTTTGGGTTATGACTTGCAGTAATCATGATACCACCAAAGCATCCTAAATGACGAACCGCAAAACTAAGTTCAGGTGTTGGTCGTAATGATTCAAATACGTAAGATCTGATATTATTTTTTGCTAAAAGGTCAGCACAGTCAAATGCAAGTTCTCGAGACATATGACGATTATCATATCCAATGGCAATACCTTTTTCACAAGCTTCTTTACCAGCGGCAATAATATAATTTGCATACCCTTGTGTTGCTTTTCGAATCGTATGAATATTAATACGGTTTGTACCTGGACCTAAAAGCCCTCTCATTCCAGCTGTACCAAATTCAATTAATGTATAGAATGCATCGTTTTTTTCTTCTTCGTTCATATTTTCTAATACATCTTTATAACGAGCATCTAGATTTGGGTGATTTACCCATTTTTCATATCTTTCTTGAGTTAAAGACATAATAAATTCCTCCTGTTAAATTTCTAATGGAATTATAGCACAATTCGAACAATATGTAATCGTTTTCAATCAAATATGATTAAAAAACACAGATTTTTTCAAAAATTAATAAATCGTTTTCCATATGAAAATAAAGAGGTCGACATAATTTAGTCAACCTCTTTCTTATCCTTAACTATTATAATTAAGCGATGATTTTCTGTGCGCGCAATACTTCTTCAATTGCAGCTACAGCAGCTTCTTCGTCTTCACCAGTACAGCTGATAGTAATTTCAGACTGAGTTGGGATTCCTAAAGACATAACACCCATGATTGATTTCATGTTTACTTCACGTCCTTTGAAAGCTACATTGATTTCACTTTTAAATTTACTTGCAGCATTTACAGCTACTGTTGCAGGACGTGCATGCAATCCAACTGGATCGATTACAGTTACAGTTACTTGTTTCATTATTAATTCCTCCTAATAAACCTAAAAATATTTTAGTCCATTTTTATCAATAAAACAATACTAAATAGCATTTTTTGATTACGCTTCCAAAATCAAAACATTTAATTTCTTTAACTCTCTTGCAAAGATACCATCTTTTATCACAAGACGTTTTGTAAATGTTCCATCATACACTAAGGAAGCCCCGCAACTAGGACTTCTTTTCTTTAGGATTGCTAATGACACATTTTCTTTTTTAGCTATCTCTAAAGCTTTTTCAGCTCCTAATTGGTAATGATATGTATAATCATTTCCATCTTTACCTATTACCTTATCTCCTAAGATCTCACAAGGAATTCGAGGTACAGATAATCCACCCATTACTTCAGGGCAGACCGGAATGATTTCATGTCCATTTAATAATTCATTTAAAGTAGGATCGTAGTTATTACCACCTGAATATTTACAATTGTGACCTAATAGACAGGCACTGACCAATATTTTCATTTAATGATTCATCAACTCATCATATAACAGACAATATGTTTTAGCACTATTCTGCCATGAAACATCGGAATTTAAGGCATTTGTGACTAACATATCCCAATCCTGCTTACGGTTATAGTAAACATCGATCGCATAGTACAATGTGTGGATCAAATCATTTGAATCATATTTTTCAAAGCTGAATCCATTACCTGTTTTATCATATTCATTATATGCATTAACAGTATCTTTTAAGCCACCAGTTTCACGAACTAGAGGTAAAGTACCATAACGCAATGAACACAACTGAGATAATCCGCATGGTTCAAACAAACTTGGCATCAAGAACAAATCACTTGCTGCATAGATTCGATGGGCTAGGCTTTCATTATAGCCTTGATAAAAACAAATCTTTCCTTTATTGCCATTTTCAAGATCTCTGAACTTCTGTTCGATTTGTTTTTCGCCACTACCTAAGATGACCAATTGAATTGGAGCTGCACATAATGCATCAAGTTGTTCCATCAAAAGGTAGAATCCTTTTTGCCAAGTCAAACGACTTACACATCCAACCAACATTACGTCTTTATTTTCATCTAAGCCCAATTCTTTTTGAAGAGCCAATTTGTTTTTAAGCTTTTCACTTTTGATATTTACTTTATCAAAGTGATATGGAATTTCTGGATCAGTTTTAGGATTCCACAATTCAATATCGATTCCATTTACAATGCCCCACAAATCATATTTACGCATATTCAATACAGCTTCTAGATGTTCACCATATTGACTTGTAAGGATCTCCTGTGAATATGTTGGAGAAACAGTAGTAATCTTATCTGAATATAGAATCCCTGATTTCATGAAGGAAATGCCTCCATCGAAACGCACGTTTCCATTATCTAATAGATAATAAGGTAAACCTAGACAAGAATCTAACATTTCAGGACCAAAGTTTCCTTGGAACGCTAGATTATGAATTGTGTAAACAAAACGAATCGCATTGTAACGTGAGTCATTGTTATGCGTTTCTTTAACCATACAAGGAATCATACCAGTATGCCAATCATGACAATGGATAATATTAGGCCAATAGTTCAACTGATTTAACATTTCAATAACAGCTTTCTGGAAATACGCAAAACGTTCCCCATCATCCTGATATCCATACAACGTATCTCTTTCAAAATAACCTTGATGCTGAATAAAAAAGAAACAAACATCATCTACCATTTTTGAATATACACGTACAGGAACCTCCTGATAGTTGATAGATACTGTATATTCACAATCGAAATACAATTCATCCATGTATTTGTCAGCAATCTTTCGATATAAAGGCATTACTACTTTTACTTCATGCCCCTTTTCTGTCAAAGCTAAAGGCAATGAACCAATAACATCGGCAAGGCCCCCTGTTTTAATGAAAGGAAGGCCTTCACTGGCAACCATTAAAATTGAAGCCATTAAACATTCTCCCTTCTACCAATATACAAAGGATCTTCCGCATTACCAATCAATTCTTTTTTCTTAAGAACCTTAGAATGCTTATCAATGATCACATTCTTCAATACAGCATCTTCTCCAATAACAACATCGGACATAATGACACAGTTTTCAATCTTAGCTCCTTTGCCAATAACGCTTCCACGACCAATGATGGAATTCTTTACAGAACCACTGATCTGACATCCATTGGCAATAAATGAACCACTTGCACTTCCACCTTTTAAATAAATTGCTGGTGCAGTATCACTTGTACGAGTATAGATTGGCCAAGAATCTTTAGAGAACTGTTTCATTTGAGATTCTTCTAGTAAAGCTAAATTGCTTTCAAAATAAGAGCGCAAATCATTGATGCAGTAAACATTACCACGATAGTTGATTGCACGGATGTCCATATCAACACAGTGATCATTTACGATGTCTTTGAACCAATACATGCTACTAACTTTACGAGCTTCCTTAACAAGTTGAATAAATAATTCTTTTGATAAGATATACGTTTGCAAAGAAAGAGCACGAGTCTTATAATTACCAAGATTTTGTTCAATCTTTAATACACCTTTTTGACGATTCATCTGCAATACATCGCAGTTGATATATTTTTCTTTTGCATCATCTACATTTTGATAAAGAATAGAAATCTCTGCTCCACTTTCAATATGTTGTTGCAACAAATCTTTATAATTTGCTGTATAAATCATATTAACTGGTGCAATGATAACATAGTCATTAGTGTTATCTTCAATCTGGTTGATATTGTTGTAATAACTTTCTACATCTGGGGCAAACTCTGGATTACCTCGACCTTCTTCATTGTAGTAAGGAATTAAATCCAGACTACCATGTTTTGAATTAATATTGTATTGACGACCATCCCCAATATGATCAATCAATGGGCGAGGATTTCCTTTAATGAAAACCTGAATCTCATCGATACCTGAATTTGTCATATTTGAAATTGGAAAATCAACAAGACGATATCTCCCTAAAAAGTTAAATCCAGCGATAGGACGATACTCCTGCAACCCTTGAACATATACGTTAAGTCCGTTGTATGTAATAATTCCTAATGCGTTACACATATGCTTACTCACCTTTCTTTACTCGTTTTGAAATCAGAGCAATTTCTTTATTGTCTAAAGAACCAACAACTGCCCCGGCATCAATCTTAACACCTTCGGCAACGATAGCACGGTACACTTTTGCTCCTTCTCCAACATGAACACCTGGCATCAATACAGCCTGCTGTACATCCGCACCTTCTTCAATTGTTACATGATTAAATAGAACAGAATCTTTTGCGTTCCCACGGATAATAGCACCCTGGTTAATGTAACAATGTTCAACCGAACCAGTAGAACTTACATAGTGAGGTAAAGCTGGAACATCTTCTGTATAAATTTTCCAATTTGGATCATCTAAATTTAATTCATTATTTTTTTCTAATAAGTCCATGTTCGCTTCCCACAAGGAATCGATAGTACCAACATCTTTCCAGTATCCTTCAAATTTATAAGACATTAAATTCTTACCTTGTTCCAAAAATGAAGGGATAATATTTTTACCAAAGTCATGGGCACTACCTTCAACTTGGGCATCTGCAATCAACTCTTTGCGCAAAGCTTTCCAGTTAAAGATATAAATACCCATACTAGCTAAATTTGATTTAGGTTGTGCTGGTTTTTCTTCAAATTCTATGATACGCCCGGTTTCATCACAATTCATGATACCAAAACGACTAGCTTCTTTCATAGGAACAGGTAAAACTGCAATCGTACAGTCTGCATTATTGGCTTTATGACAAGATAACATATCTGCATAATCCATTTTATAAATGTGATCTCCAGATAGTATCAAAACATATTCTGGATCAAAGCGATCGATAAAGTCGATATTTTGATTAATTGCATCGGCAGTACCTTGATAAACATCAAATTTAGTACCTTCTTTTTCACGAGGAGGTAATACATATACACCGCTTCCTCGAGTATCTAAACCCCATCGTTGTCCAGCACCTGCATAAGCGTTTAACTGAACTGACTCATACTGTGTCAAAACGCCGACTACATCGATATTAGAATTTGCACAGTTGCTCAAAGGAAAATCGATAATACGATATTTCCCTCCAAAGTATACGGCCGGTTTCGCATTGTTTTTTGTAAGATCAAACAAACGAGTTCCTCGACCACCCGCTAATATCATTGCGAGCATATTATTTTGTTTCATACTCATCCTCCTATTTAGTATATTTACTATTAAAGTATAACACTTTTTTCTAAAAATAAAATGCTTTTCCAGGCTTTTTGTATGCGTTTACATAGTTTTAATGAAAAATAGTTGAAAATTTTACTTTTCAACTATTTATAGCACTATTCACTTCTTAAAGCTTCTACCGGATCCTTTTTACTTGCATATTTTGATGGTATCAAACCAGCAATGATTGTTAATAATAAGCTTATTAATACTAGAATTATACCACCTTGCCATGGCAAAATTGCAATATTTGCCACTCCCGTATAATATTCAACGATTATACTGATTGGAAAATTTAAGATCAAGGTAATCACTATACCTAGAACACCAGAAATCAATCCTTCAATGAAAGTTTCAGCATTGAATACTCGAGAAATGTCTTTCTTAGAAGCACCAATCGCACGAAGGATACCAATTTCCTTTGTTCTTTCAAGTACAGAGATATACGTAATGATACCAATCATAATGCTTGAAACTATCAGGGATACACTGACAAAACCAATCAATACATAACTAATCATATTAATAGCGGTAGAAACGCTTTCTAACATCATTCCTATAAAATCATTGTATGTAATCACATCCGCCATTTCACCATTATCTTTTTGAGCTTCATTGTAATCATTGATCATGTCACTGATTAATTCTTTTTGTTCAAAGCTAGATGCATAAATTGAGATTGCTGTAGGAGAATCAGTATCTACAACTCCAATTTTAGAAAGATTGCTTTCATAAGTTGCATTGACATTTTCATTGTAACTTGCCATATATTGCATCAATTCTGATTCAGACATAGAAGACATCATCATTCTTTGTTCGTTTGTTAAATTCGATAAGGATAATTCGGCCTGTTCATCAAAAGACTGTCCAGTAAATACATTGGTGTTTGGATTTTTTAATTGTTCCTTAGCAATTTCACTTTCAGAAGATTGCTTGATAATATAATCTTGCATATCATCTGTATACAAAACGCCACCCATGGTCATCCTATGAACAGAAGCCTCTTTTGGTCTGATAATACCAACAACTTTTACTTCCAAAGCATTATCTACAACATTTTGAACAAAATCTTCATCATCACTTTGATCAATCCATATGCCATTGGTTTCTGTGTATAAATCAGAAGGCAGAACAAGTTTAAAAGTCGTATTCAAAATTTCTTCTGGTGTATATGAAACCTCATCAGAAATTTCAATTTTTTCAATATTTCCATTCAACAATTGATTATAGTTATTTACTAATTCATCTTGATTCATTAATCCTAATGAATATAGAGCATAATCGGTAATCTGATTGTTTTCATCAACCGCTAATACAACCTCATTATAGTCATCCGCCCATTCTCCATTTAAAAGTTCATATTCTTCATCTCTTAAAACAGAACTTGTTGGAAGTTTTGTCCAAACTTCATTGTTCCCCATGGTAGTACTTGAAGACATAAATTGATTCTGTAAGCTCATCATATCTGAGAAACCAAGTTTTTCTAACAAACCATTTGGACTCACTTGAACTAGTCCTTCATCTCCATTGTCATTATAAACAATTGGAGTAATACCATAATCATACTCAATTGCTTTTGTGTTCTCTACAAACTCTTTTCCTTCTTCAGAATCCAAATACTCTTTAAAAGCGGTCAAATTATTAGATTCTTCAGAAGATAAAGAATTTAAGATGTCATTAACATACGGTCTTGATGTAATATTATCACTGTCTTTTACATCTTCATCACTTTGCATTTCCATCATGGCCGACATCATAGCTGACATATCCATAGAGTTATCTTGAATCTCAATAGGATACGAAGCCATCGTATCATTTTCAACTGTATCTATATACGTCTGTACACCATTTGACAAAGACAAAATCAAGGCAATACCAATAATTCCAATACTTCCTGCAAAACTAGTTAAAAAAGTTCTTCCCTTTTTTGTCATCAAATTATTTAGACTCAAAGATAGAGCTGTTTTAAATGACATAGACGGTTTCACCAAATTATCTGAAGATTTGTCGATTTTTTCCTGTTCAAGTACAGGGTCAGAATCACTTTGTATCTCTCCATCCAACAATCGAATGATGCGAGTTGAATATTGTTTAGCCAATTCCGGATTATGTGTAACCATAATAACAAGACGATCTTTTGCGATTTCTTTCAATAAATTCATTATCTGTACACTCGTCGCTGAATCCAATGCTCCTGTTGGCTCATCAGCCAATAATATATCCGGATTATTTACCAATGCACGTGCAATAGCAACACGCTGCATCTGACCTCCGGACATCTGAGTTGGCTTTTTATCCAATTGATCTTTTAAACCAACTTTCTCTAGTACCTCAATTGCTCTTTTTCGACGCTCCTCTTTTCCGACCCCTGTTAGTGTCAAGGCAAGCTCAACATTAGATAATACTGTTTGATGCATGATCAGGTTATAACTTTGAAAAACAAAACCTACACGATGATTACGATATGTATCCCAATCTTTATCAGAATAATCTTTAGTGGATCTTCCGTTAATAACTAAATCACCACTTGTATAATGATCCAAACCACCAATAATATTCAAAAAAGTTGTTTTTCCGCATCCACTTTGTCCAAGGATCGAAACAAATTCATTATCCCGGAATGAAACCGAAATGCCTTTGAGAGCATGCACAACTTCATTTGTTGTTTGATAATCTTTGACTAGATTTTTACATTCTAACAAAATATTCACCCCTATTCGAACATGTTGATATTATACATTTATTTAAGTCACTTAACAATATTAGTAAATAAAAAGTTACTCTTCGAGAATAGAGTAACCTTTATTCAGTTAGTTTCTTAACAATGTTCTGTAATTGATTTAATTGGTCTGATAGCTTACGATCTGGAAATGCACGGCCAATATGTTTTTTGCGTAATTCATCTATCATTTCAGCTCGTTTTTGAATTCGTTTTCTTGCAGCATCCAAATCTTTATGTTCTTGAATCCATTTTTCAAACTCTTCATTTAACATATCTCGATCAGATTCAAATTGTTCTCTTAACTCATCGATATCTTCCTTCAATTTCTTGAACACTTTTTTGCGACGTAACAATACAATGACTGTATTAACAATATCAATCACAAAAATAATTGTGAACATAATCAAGAAGACTGCCAAAAAAACTAAAGGAATCTTCTCTACAAAACGACTCACTATTAGATGAAGCCCATAAACGCTAACTAATGACATGAGTCCAAATAATAATGAGTTTTGAAGGCAGACTCTTCCATTGATATTGAATGGATAGGTACTATAATCCCACCATCTAGTTGCGAAGAGTTTTTCCATTATAAAACTAGTGATGTATTCAAGAATACTTGTTAAAATCATTCCAAAAATGAAAACCACAATTGGATGATTGGAAACCATCAAAAGTGGATATATAACAAGTAAAGCACCAAATCCATAGATTGGACAATACGGTCCATATAAGAAACCACGATTTATAAACTTTCTTTTCCCAATACCACAATAAATATCTTCACATATCCAGCCTAAAAAAGCATAAATGATGAAGTAGGTATAAGCATATAATAATTCCATACTAACCTTCTTTCATCTGCTCAGCGAGTTTTGCGTTTGCCAACATCAGACGAATACGATTTTCCTGATTTACTTTAGAAGCACTAGGATCATAATCAATTGCTACAATGTTAGCTTGAGGATATTTTTCTTTGATACGACGAACCATGCCTTTGGCAACAATATGATTTGGAAGGCAGCCAAATGGCTGAGCAGAAATGACATTACTAACTCCAGACTTGATCAAAGAGACCACTTCACTTGTTAACAACCAACCTTCACCCATTTTGACCCCTTTATCGATAAAGCCCTTTCCATTTTCAATTACTTCGCTAAAATCATCTGGAGCAATGAATGTTCCATCTTTGTCGATTGCATCGATGAACTGCTTCTGCATATGCATAATAATGCTCTTTGCCATGGAAAATAAAGGGTGGCTGATAGTGTTTCGATTGTAATATTCATGATCAATCAAATTATTTTCAATACAATACAAACCAAAATCCATAACACCAGATAATACAGGTTCAAATCCTTCATTAATTAAGTAATCGACTAGATTTTGATTTCCTAGAGGAGAATATTTCATATAAATTTCTCCAACAATACCAATACGAATCTTTTTCTCATCATATCTTGGTATATTTTTAAAACGCTGAATTATATATTTATAAATCTGTTTTGATTTACGATATTGGTTATTATTAAAATAATCAACCAAATCATTCAAGATATCATCTATGACCTGGTCAGTTTGACCTTTGATCTTTTCATATGGTTTTACTTGATTTTCTAACCACATCAATGCATCTCCATATAACACAGCATAAAGTACTTCCATGATTAAAGCTGGCGTAAATTTAAAAGCGCTGTCCTTTTCAAGACCTGAAAAATTTACAGAAAGACAAGGTATATGCTGCCATCCTTCCATTGCAAGTGCTTTTCTTAACAAAGGAAGATAATTGCTGGCACGACAGCCTCCAGCTGTCTGTGTGATCACTAAAGCTACATGATCAAGATCATATTTGCCACTTTTTAAAGCATCGATAAATTGACCAATGACTAACAAAGCTGGATAACAAGTATCGTTATGAACATGACTTAATCCCTCTTCTTTTACCGAATCCTGCATATTGTTTAACACTTCAACTTTATACCCGTTTTTCGCAAAGATTGGTGTGAATAAGCGAAAATGAATCGGTAACATTGAAGGCACCAGAATCGTACTGGTTTCTTTCATTTCTGCAGTAAAACTAGCATATGAACTATCCATGTTGACCCCCTTTATTTTGTGCAAGTGCCGACTGTAAAGAACGTAAACGAATCTTTACTGCACCCTGGTTATCTATTTCATCAATTTTGATTTGTGTATAGAATTTATTACCTTCTTTCAGAATTGACTTTACTTCGTCGGTCGTAATCGCATCAATTCCACAACCAAAGCTTACAAGTTGAATCAAATTCATATCTGGATTTTCACATACATAATGTGCAGCTTGATATAACCTTGCATGATATGTCCATTGATTTAAGACATTTACTTTATGAGTTGGTTGCCTAGGAACACTTTCTTCACTGACTACTACAAAACCAAGCGTTGTCAAAAGTTGATTTATCTGATGATTTACCAATGGATCTAAATGATATGGACGGCCACACAGCACAGCTATTTGTAAATTATGCTTGCGAGCAAATTTTATCGCATCAACATGTTTTTGAACCAGCTCTTCATGGAAATCACGATATTTATTCATGGCCGTTCTAAAGGCAATTTTGACATCATTCTTATTGAAGTGAATATCTACAGATTCAAAAGCTTTGGTTATCTTTTCAACAAAGTTCTTTTCATTATCAAAGCTTAAAAATGGATATAAGAATTTTGTATCATTCAATTCCATATTAGCTGAAATTACCTCTGGATAATATGCAACCAAAGGGCAGTTATAATGATTATCCGACTGATTCTCATCTAAGTTATAAGTCATACAAGGATAAAAAATTAAAGGCAGTTTTCGATCTACAAGTTGTTTGATATGACCATGTACTAATTTTGCCGGAAAACAAGCCGTATCACTTGGAATTGTGTGCTGACCATCATGATACATATCCAATGTACTTGGTGTGCTCCATACAACTTCAAATCCTAAGGAATCAAAAAAATTTGTCCAAAATGGCAACAAATCATAATTATTCAATACTAAAGGCATCCCTATCTTCTTGTCATGAGAAACGTTCTTTTGAACCTTTTGCATCATGGTGTCCTTCTCTTTGAAAAGATCTGGAATTTCCAGTTTTTCTTTCTGGTCATGAATGATCATCTTTTCACACTTATTTCCAGCAACCAGACGACTACCATCAGAGAAAGTATTGATTGTCAATGCACAATGATTGGTACAACCTTGACAAGTTGTAGATACCGATTTATGTGTGAAATTCTTTAATTCCTCATAATTTAAGATTGAACTACGTGTGCGATGAAGCTTTTGAGCGTATAATGCAGCTCCAAATGCTCCCATTAAATGTGCAATGCTAGGACGTATTACTTCTAGACCAAGTTCTTGTTCAAAAGATCGTAAAACTGCATCGTTTTGGAAAGTTCCACCTTGAACAACGATATGTTCTCCAATATCTTTTTTATTCTTCGCACGAATTACTTTATATAAAGCATTTTTTACAACGGATTTACACAATCCGGCAGAAATATCTTCGATAGTCGCGCCATTTTTTTGAGCCTGTTTTACACCCGAATTCATAAATACGGTACATCTTGTTCCTAATTCAACTGGATTTTTTGATTTTAATCCCAATTGAGCAAAGGTTTCTACATCATATCCTAAGGATTTGGCAAATGTTTCTATAAATGAGCCGCAACCACTACTGCATGCTTCATTCAATACGATATCATCAATTCTTCCATCTCGGATCTTAAAACATTTGATATCTTGACCACCAATATCCAGAATATAATCCACCTCCGGGTTAAACAAGCAGGCTGCCGTATAATGCGCAATTGTCTCAACGATTCCTCCATCTAAGTGAAAGGCATGGCGCATCAACTCTTCTCCATACCCTGTTGCATATGATCCATAGATACGAATATTCGGATTTGTTTCATATATCTTCATTAAATCCGCTCTAACGACCGCTAAAGGATCGCCTTTATTGGATGTATAAGATTCATACAGTATTTCATGATTTTCATTTAACAAAACAAGTTTTGTCGTCGTCGATCCTGAATCCACACCAAGATAAGCTTTACCTGTATAAGAGCTTAAATCTGAATATTTTGCATCACTTTGATGATGACGAGTTTTAAATATCTCATAGTCCTCTTCATCTTCAAACAAAGGTTTTGTACTTTCTGTATTGGCTGGTGCGTTTAAAAGATCTTCAAGTATAGAAACAAGTTCGTCTCTTGTAAATATCTTATCCGCACATAAAGCAGTACCTAAAGCTACAAAGTTAATTGCGGTATCCGGACAAGTGATTTGGTCATCTGCAAGTTTTAAAGTTTCCTGGAAACGATCTCTTAGACCAGACAAGAAATACAAAGGACCTCCTAAAAACAAAACATTCCCTTCAATATTTCTTCCCTGAGCTAAAGATGTAATCGTTTGATCTACAACTGCTTGAAAGATACTAGCACTTAAATTCGATTTGCTGACACCTTGATTGATCAAAGGTTGTACATCCGTTTTAGCAAAAACTCCACATCTAGATGCGATTGGATAAATCTTGTCATGTTTCAAGCTAACTTCATTCATCGTTTCAAGATCAATATCCAATAAACTAGCCATTTGATCAATAAATGCACCGGTTCCACCTGCACATGTTGAGTTCATACGTTGTTCAATAGAACCTTTAAAGAATAAGATTTTTGCATCTTCTCCACCTAATTCTATTGCGCAATCTGTATCTGGATAATATTTACGAATAGCCGTCGCACTAGCAAATACTTCCTGAACAAATGGAAGTTTGCCATCATCACATAAACCTAAAGCCCCTGAACCGCTGATTGCAAACTGAAATGGTTCTTTCGTATATCTTTCTAGTTCTTTAATTTTTTCCAAAGCTTTTTGGCGCACCTGTGCCTTATGTCTTTCGTAGCTTTTATAACAAATTTGTTGATTTTCATCGAGTACAACAGCTTTTATTGTTGTGCTACCTATATCAAAACCAATTTTATATGTCATACATACACCCCACTAAATATGTTATTATACTCATTTTTTCAAAAAAATCACTCATTTTGGTTAAATTTGTTAAGATACTTAAGTATCTACATAAACATAATAAAAAAACTTGCAAAAATCTGCAAGTTATTTAATACAAAACAGTCTTTTTAAGCCTTTTTTGGTGACATCGAAAAAGCTTAAGGAGCGAAACATTCTGTCTTCGGGAACGTATTTTTTTACTTTCTTTAACGTCTTAATATTATCTCGCGTAGAGAATGTAAAATGCATTCCCTCTTTGGTGAATATCACAAAACGTGAAATTTTCTTGTTAAAAAGAACACTTGCTTCAACACGATCAATTTCTGTCCAAGGAATCTGAATAAAATCCTGAACGTTTTTTTCATTATAGAACTCAAATGCTTTATCACCAATCATGATATTTCCATAGGCTGTTAATCCAAGCATCGAAGTTGCATGGATCGTAAAATCAACTTTCGTATTTTGCGACTGAGTCATGGTTTCCTCCTTTAAAAAAAAGGCCGGGATACCCGGCCTAAAAGACTTTAGTCCAAAGATTATTACATGATACCTGCTAAGTGAGCCAAGATACCAACGATGAACAATGCGATGATGATAACAATTGGAGAAACTTTTTTCTTCAATAACCAGCAGCATAGCAATGTTAATAATAGAGCAGCTAAACCCGGAATCAATTGATCTAAGTTAGCCTGTAATGTAGTTTCTTTAATCTGGTTAAGACCAGCTGATCCTAAAGAATCATACTGTTCCAAAGCAGATTTGATACCTTCTGCATCACTAGAAATCTTAGACCAATCAATGTAAGCACCAGTAGCCTGTTCAACACTAGATACAACTGGAGTAAATGAAATACTAACCCAACGCTGAACCAATCCACCAATGATGAACATACCAAGAATACTTGCACCAGAAGTGATTTTTCCTAACAAACCACCAGATAAGTCTTTCGTGATTTCTGTACCAACTTTATAACCAAATTCCTGAGTATACCAGATAAATGCGAAACGAATAACGTTCCAGGCTACAAAGAACAAGATAGGTCCCATAATACTTCCTGATAACGCTAGAGAAGCACCCATTGCCCCTAAAATAGGTCTCAATGTAAACCAGAATGCAGGGTCACCAACACCAGCCAACGGACCCATCATACCAACTTTAACACCCTGGATAGCTTCATCATCAATTGGAGCACCATTTGCCTTATCTTCTTCCAATGCCAATGTAACACCAACAACTGGAGCAGATACATAAGGATGAGTGTTATAGAATGCCATATGACGTTTCAATGCAGCAATTTGATCTTCTTTGTTAGGATAAAGACGTTTGATTGCTGGAATCATTGAATAACACCAACCACCATTCTGCATACGTTCATAGTTCCAAGAACCTTGAAGGAACTGATGACGGAACGCTACAGAAAAACGATCTTTTTTTGTTAATTGAATTCTTTCAGCCATTTTGTTTTACCTCCTTCAAGTTTCCTAGTAGTCATTTAAGATATCTCCTAATGGATCACCAGAACCAGTGTTTCCATTAGAACCGCCGCTTTCTTTAAGGCCTAAGTATACAAGTGCGATAACAACACCGATTACACCAAGACCAATCAATGTGATCTCGCTGATACATGCAACAACGAAACCTAAAGCAAAGAATGGCCAAGTTTCTTTTGTAGCCATCATGTTGATAACCATTGCATAACCAACAGCAGCTACCATTCCACCACCGATGCTCATACCATCAGCTAACCACGCAGGCATTGCTTCCAATGCAGCCTGAACAGCTTCAGCAGGAATATAACATAATGCTATAGCTGGTATTGCAATACGAACACCTTGCATTAAGATTGCGATGATCTGCCAAGTTTCGATTCCACGGAAGTTACCTTTTTCAGCAGCAGCATCCATGAAGTGAACGATAGGGATTGCCAATGTACGGCAAACCATTGTTAAGAATAAACCAGCTACTGACAATGGGATTGCAACAGCGATTGCTGAATCGATAACTGTTTGAGCATCTGTTGCTCCACCTAAACCTTTGACCATGATGATAGCAGAAGCTACAGAAGCTAATGCAGCATCCGGTGCAATAGCCGCACCAACGTTTGCCCATCCAAGAGCAATCATCTGAAGTGAACCACCAAGAATGATACCTTCTTCTAAGTATCCACTTACTAAACCGATCAATGTACATGCCACGATTGGCTGATGGAACTGGAATTCATCTAATACACCTTCCATACCAGCAAGAAGGGCAACGACAGCGATCAGCAAAATTGTAATAAAAGACATATATTTTCCTCCTAATTATGCTAGTTCGCTTTTTGCTTTCTTTAACAGATCTTCAATCTTTTCCGGAGAATCAGATGGAACTTTACGTACATCGAATTTAACTCCAAGAGACTGGATCTTTTCAATAGTGTGAACATCATCCATGTCCATCGCAACAGTTTTAGAACATACGACCTTACCTGCTGAATGA
Organism: uncultured Faecalitalea sp.; assembly: GCA_946408025.1. Classification (GTDB taxonomy): domain Bacteria; phylum Bacillota_I; class Bacilli_A; order Erysipelotrichales; family Erysipelotrichaceae; genus Faecalitalea. Next base: position 1,321 of record CAMJQJ010000011.1, on the reverse strand, counting down.
GCCATAGAACCTAAGTTCAATTCTTTAATATCAACTCCACCTTCGATTGCACGTAATGCATCTTGTGGTGTTTCAAATAAAAGCATTGCTTTAGTTGCACCAAAGCGTACGTCTTTAGCAACTTTAATCATCTTATCAATAGGAACAACATTTGCCTTAACTCCTGGAGGTGCTGCCTGTTCGATCATGCTCTTTCTAAGTTCATCTTTACTTACTGCATCAGATACAACGATAATACGAGTTGGTGAAACTGCTTTTGTCCATGCAGTTGCAACCTGTCCGTGCAATAAACGAGTGTCAATACGAGCTAATACGTATTTGATCTTTCCATCACCTAATACCGTACCTTCAGGGATCGCGCCACGTGGTTCAACCTGAGTATGTACTGGTTCTGGTTTTTCTGGTTCAAGTTCTTCTGGACGAACTTTTACACCATCTCTTGCTGTCTCAAGAATGTGAGCAGCGATTTCATGAGCTTTTTCCATAGACATTCTTGAAGCATATGTTTCAATCAACATGGGTAAATTCAAACCTGTAACGATTGCCCATTTATCTTCATGTCCAGCAATCAAGCCATTCGCCTGATTAAATGGTGTTCCACCCCAAAGGTCAACTAGGAACAACACTTCATCTTGGCTTTCGAAAGAAGCAATTGCAGCTTCCATTTTTGCCTTAATGTCTTCTGGCCCTTCACTAGGCATCAAAGTGCAGGCTACACAATCCTGTTGTTTACCAAAGATCATTTCACCAGACTGTAAGATACCCTTTGCGAATTCACCATGACTGGCAATGATAATTCCTACCATCTTGTTTACGTCCTTTCTTTCTTGCTTTCTAGCGTGAAGAATCAAGAAAAAAGCTTACAAAAAAAGCATAATGATTATATGAGATTATTGTAAACGCTTATATTCCTGATAACTGCTTAAAGTATACCAATATTGGTTGATTCAATCAATAAATTTTCACATTTTTTCACATTTTTAATCTATTAATTACGTCAATTTGACACAATTTACGAAATTTAAATGTATTTCGAAGTCATTATAATGATGTCTAGATATTTTCTTCTTTATATCGTAGAGGATATATAGAACACGTATGATTCACTAAATAACAAATACTTCCCATAATCAAACCTGGTACTAAAAAATCAAATCCAAACAATTCTAAAATCAATATTAATCCTGTTAAATAAACATTGGATGCACTCATAAATACAGCTCCATAGCCTAATGCAGCACAAAACAGAACAGGCAGTCCTAACATGGATCCAATCACATACCCACTCATGGCAGATCGGAAGAGCGTCGTGTAGGGAAAG
>CAMJQJ010000010.1 GCA_946408025.1 uncultured Faecalitalea sp. | reverse complement strand
AGGAATGACAAAACTACTTGGAACAATTAACAAGGTTCAGCACCAAATCAATCCACGTATTAAGGTATTAGGGGTTGCTATCACTCTAGCCAACATGCAGACAAATCTAGCAAAAAGTACTGCAGATACACTACGAGAAAACTTTGGAAATCACATCAATGTATTTGATACGATCATTCCCATAGGAGTAAAAGCAGCTGAAGCAACGGTGGTTGGTAAAAGTGTATTTGAACACGCAAAAGACAGTAATGTTGCCAAGGCTTATGAAAGTCTAACAAAAGAGATTGTTCGTTCACAGAAGATAAAGAACAAGGGAAGCCTTGAAAGATAGACGAAAGGACGTGATGAACATGAAAAAGATCGATCTAGGCTTACCTTCTTATGAAGATTCAATCTTTTCTACCGAAGAACAAAGACAAGAAGCAAAACTTGAAAAAGTCATGAAGATTCCAATTGATGAGATTCATGCATTTAAGAATCATCCCTTCCATGTAAGACAAGATGAAGAGATGCAAAAGCTTATCGACAGCGTTCATGAAAATGGAATCTTGATACCAGTGCTCGTTCGTCCGGACAAAGATGGCAACGGCTATGAAATGATTTCCGGACACAGAAGAAAATTCGCACTAGAATTCAACGGTGTAAAAGAAATCGATGCAATCGTTCGTGATCTAGATGATGACCAAGCGACCATCATCATGGTCGATAGCAATATCCAACGAGAAAACATCTTGCCAACGGAACGTGGCTTCGCCTATCGCATGAAGTTAGAAGCAATGAAACACCAAGGAAAACGTGTCGATTTAACTTCGGCCCAACTTGGGCCAAAGTTGCCAAAACATTCTGTTGATCAATTAGCTGAAGAATCAGGTGAAAGTCGAAATCAAGTAAAACGTTATATTCGACTGACCTATCTGGTAAAACCTTTGCGAGACATGGTCGATGGCATCCATGAAGATGGCTTTACGATTGCACTCAATCCAGCTTATGAGCTTTCATTTCTGACAACGAAGGAACAAAATGAACTTGTACATGTAATTGAAAACACATTAGCAACACCAAGCCTTGCACAAAGTCAGGAAATGAAAAGAAAAAGTCAAGAAGGCATATTAAGTCCGGACATCATGATGGATATGTTATTGGCTGAAAAGCCAAACCAAAAGGAAAAACTCAGTTTTAGGATGGAGGAAATCAACAAGTATTTTCCTCGTTCTTACACACCTAACCAGAAAAAAGAGCTGATCATCAAGCTGTTAGGTGAGTGGCAAAAAAAGAAAGAAAAAGCTCAAATTCGTTAGTGAATAGAGCCTTTTTCAGCGTAATTTGGGGGTTGTACGTTTCTTTGTGCCATGCGTGACTGAGTTTTCCCCCTATAACCCCCTTAACATTCCGAAAGGAATCACCTGTAGGGACTATAATTCTCATGAATATTTTCTTAGTTAGATATATATCTAGAATATATTGTTATTCTTACTACACTAGAATAATAGCTATATAAACTTCATAGAATTGTTGATTTTTATAAAAATAATTATTCTAAGATTAGATCTAACATGAGGAGGAATTATCTATGAAGAAAATCGTGATATGTCTATTTATGATGATATTTCTTGTTGGCTGCCAAAATATACCTGAATCAAATTCAAAAAATGATACAAAGGATGTGATAAAACAAGAAGAAATTTCAAACAAAAAAGAAACTAAAACAAATGCAGATAAGAAAGATGGTGAAACAAAGGATGTAGAAAAACAAAAAAGCACTAGCAATCAAACAAAAGCCAAAACAAGTTCAAATGAACAACCAAGTTCTCAGTCCAAACCAATAGAAAGCGAGGTAGATAAAAAGTCAAACAATAAACCATCACAAAATTCTAATAAAAGTTCTCCAGTTGAGCCTCCTGTTCCTGATTCTCCACAAGAAAAACCAGAATCAAACCCAAGTGAAGAACAGAAACCTACACCTGCTCCTCCCGTATGTAATGATGCGATCCCACAAGGTGCATTCAGAACTGAACAGGAAGCAGCAAGCTATGCACAAGGAAGGCTCATGGATAACATGTTAAATGGAGATGGTAGTTTATCTGGTTATGAACTAGAATGGTCACAAACAGAATGTGGTACAACTTACTACACAGTCAAAATCTATTAATCATACAGGAAGGAAAACAAAATCCTTCCTTTTCTTTTGGTTCAAGAAAGGAGAAAATACAATGCAAAAGAAACAAAAGATAAAGAAATTTATAACAGCTTGCATGGCAACCATCTATAGCTTAACGAGCCTGATATCCATAACACCAGTTCATGCTGCAAGTTATACAGCATCTCTAAGCCAAACAGGATTAAAAGCTTACCATAGTTTTTCTATAGAAGATCGTTTTTCAGGAACAACGACACCTCCTGGAATGATGGATATATCAGATTTTAGGATCAACGGACAAAAGGCGTATTGCGTAGAACCAACCGTCCAAATTTCTACCAACTCGATGTATGCCCATGAGAAAATACCTGGTCGATCAATATTCCACAAAATAGGATATTCAGATGCACAGATTGACCGAATGGCATATATCTCTTCATTAGGTTATGGGTTTAATGGAGACAATTCAAAGGAAATGCTTGCAGCTACCCAGTTAATGATATGGCAAGTTAAACAGCCGAATGGTTTCTCTCAAATCCCATCATCTGTTCAAGCCAAAGTCAATATCATCAATGATCGTTTGAATACGATCTATAAGAATGTATCATTTGCAAATACTACTATCGAAATCGAAGGATACGGAGAAGAATATGCAGTCACACTTGATGATTCTTCAGGTACTTTCAAAAACTACCTTAATAACACGATTCCAACAGGCATTCATATCGAACGTAGTGGAAATACATTGAAAATATGGGCAGATAAAAGTGCAGCAGAAACTGGAAATCTTGTCTTTGATGCATTTTATCTTCAGAGCCAAGCAACAAATACTGAAATTGCTTATTATCAACCATTAAATCAGACATTAGCGGTATTTGGTAAAAAAGATCCAAAGGTCATGCGTGTTTCTTATAAGATCCTCGTTCAACCTGAAACTGCAGAAGTATCTTCCAGCAAAAAGGGAATTGGAAAAGTCGATGTCAAACTCAACATGCATAAGACAGACAAAGACTCTAAAAAAGGTATCGAGGGCATTGAATTTGAATTTTTTAGAGATGATGTATCTTTAGGAAAAGATAGAACGGATGAAAATGGTAATGTATCTATTCCATCTCACATCGAACAAGAGTTTACTTCAGATACTTTTAAAGAAACATATGTAACAAACTGGGATGAGCTATCTGAACGTATGCAAAATGAATGTATCTCAAAAGGATGGTTCTCGAATCAAAGCGACGCACAGGCTAGTGCAGATAAAAAAGCACAAGTCCATTTAGATCAGTTGATCAATGCATATCAAAACGAAAAGCATGTATATAAAGCTGTAGAAACAGACAGTGGTTATTACTATTATCTTGACCCCGAAACGACCGTTTCTGTTGAATATACAGGAAGTGGTGAAGTGAACATGGGAAAAGAAAACCAAAGATATACTTTATCAATCGATCTTCAAAAAACAGATGATGACCTAGATCCAAGCAATAACGGTCTCACCGAAGAAGAGTTTGAAGATTTCATGAAAAAACCCGAACCAGAAAAACTTGCACAAAAACGTGATATCAATAAAAAAACTCAGGGAGAGGCTACCTTATCTGGAGCTGTATATGGTCTATTTGCTGCTGTAGACATTTACAATCCTGAAAACGAAAGCAAGATCCTATATCATGCCGGTGAAAAAATCATGGAAATCACAACGGATGAAAACGGATATGCGGATACAAGTTCCTATGTTGATAAAAACGGAAAACAAGGATTGTATATCGGTAGTGAATATGATGAAGATTGTTGGTATTACTTCAAAGAAATCAAAGCTCCAGAAGGTTATGAATTGAATGAACTTTATTACCCAGTTTTAAACAAGGATATCATCCAAGGAAATGAACCTCATCATATCACAATTTCAGTTCACACTTCAGACAAAGTAAGAACAGGTAAATTTGAAATTGCTAAATTCATTACAGATGGTGAAAACTCTGAAATCGTAAAACCTGAAGTGAATGCAGAATTCAAAACTGTATTAAAAAAATACTATGATATGTTCAAGGGTGATATGGACAAAGCTATTGCCTATGCAAAAGAAAATGGCACTGAAAAAGAGTATGCCATCATCAAGACAGATGACACAGGTACAGCTTACTCCCCTGCCCTAGCTTACAGTCAGTATGTCATCATCCAATCTAAAAAAGGTGATAATGGACAGGAAACAGACATCCTTGCTGATCCATTTACCTTTATCGTCAGCGAGACATCTGATGGGCAAACTCTTGTTTATGGTGAAGATGAGCATGGAAACCACATTAGTTCATCCAGCGATGGAAATGTTCACTTCTATATCAACAATCGCCCATTCAATTCTTACGTGCAATTAGTTAAGAAAGATAAAGAAACGCAAAAGATCGTTACGCTCAATTACACAACATTCAAGATCCAGATGCTAGATGATGAAGGAAATCCTGTGAAGAACTATGATAAGAAAACGATCCGAACAGATGAAAACGGATATATTTCAATGAAAGTTGGTTCAACATGGTATTCTAGCTTTACAACAAATGCAGAAAATCGAATCAGTGTCATGGATAATTTCAAACAATTCTTCAGCAGTGATAAAACATATGAAGAAGATAAGGACTATGATCAAGGAAAAGTAAAACTTCCAGTCCCTTTACCAAGCGGAAAGTACAACATTACTGAAATCAACGCTCCAAAAGATTATGCAATCAATAACGAATCTGTTTCTTTTGAAGTCAAATCAGGACATGTAGCTGGTGAAGATCCTGATAGTGAACCATTGATTGAGATTGAAGTATTCAATAACAGTGTCAAAGGACAAATCACGGTATCAAAATCTGGAGAAGTCTTAACTTCCATCAAGAAAGATGATGAAGGAAATATCCAATTCATCTATGAAGATGCATTCCTAGCTGGTGCAACTTATAACATTTATGCAAATGAGGATATTTTAGATCCTGCTGATGGCAGCGTACTGTTCAAGAAAGATACATTGATGGATACAGTGACAACTACCGAAGAAGGAAAAGCCATCAGTAAAAACCTTCCTCTAGGAAAATACTATGTTATTGAAAAGAAAGCTCCTAACGGTTTCATCATCAATGAAGAAAAACATGAAGTTGAGCTTATCTACAAAGATCAGAATACAGAAGTTGTATTTGATGAAACATCATTCCACAATGAAAGACAAAAGATCGCTTTAAATATCTTAAAAGAAGATAGCGAAACACATACTGCTTTGGCTGGTGCGGCGTTTGGTCTTTATGCAAAGAATGATATCAAAGATAACAACGGAAACATCCTAGTAAAAGCAAATGAATTAGTTGAACGTTCAACTAGCAATGAAGATGGAAAACTTATCTTCAAAGCTGATCTTCCATTAGACCAATACTATGTCAAGGAAATCAAAGCCCCTATCGGTTATGCCTCAACAGATGAAGTCTTTGAATTTGATGGATCATATCAAGGACAAGATGTTCATACGATCATCTACAACAAAACATTCGAAAATAAGATCATCAAAGTCGAAGTATCTAAGAAAGACATTACCAATGATGAAGAAATTGCCGGTGCTTTCCTAACTGTATATCCTAAAGATGATGAAGGAGCTATCTTTGATTCATGGATCAGTGGACAAGATGGTGTCAATGAAGATGGTACGATCAAACCTCATATGATCAAAGGACTTGAAGTTGGAAAGACATATATCCTTAAAGAAATCAGTTCACCTCATGGATTTGCTCTTGCACAAGATGTAGAATTTACAATCGGTGACACTGGAGAAATCCAAAAAGTAGAGATGAAAGACGAACTTGTTGTCGGTCAAATAAAATGGAGAAAATCTGGAGAAATCTTTGATCAAGTGGTTACAGGTCAAACGGAATTTGGAAAAACAGAAAGTCCAGTATGGAACAAATCCAACCTTCTAGGTGCACAGATCACGATTTATGCGGCAGAAGATATCAAGATTGGTAACCATACGTATTACAAAGCCGATGAAGAAATCCAAACCTTAGAATCTGACTGGGATTATGTATTCGGTAAAAAACTTCCTGTCGGTCGTTATTACTACAAAGAAACAGCAACCCCACACGGATATGTCATTGATACCAACAAACATTTCTTTGAAATTGAAGACAACCAGATCAATGAAATCCAGATCATTGAATCAACGCTTAAAAATGAACGCCCTACTTTTGATATCGATATGACAAAAGTATTGGAAGAACAAGAAATCTTTAAAGATGAAGATGCATATAAAGATATCGTTTTTGGAATCTTTGCTAGAGAAGATATCTATGATTATATGGGCAATGTTGCCATCGAACATGGAACGATGATCTCAACAACTGGAATCACAAAAGAAGGACATTTAGAAACTGTTCCAGATCTTCCTAATGGTGTTTACTTCATCAAAGAACTTGCAACCAATGATCAATATGTATTGAATGATACAGAATACGACTTTGAAATTGGATATAAAGGTCAGGATGTTTCTCATTATGTCGTAACGATCGGTTTAGATGGAAAGGTTCCTAATGAGCTAGCTCGTGGCGATATCTATGTTCAAAAGAAAGACAGTAGCGATCCAGATAAAGTCATGAAAGATGTTGAATTTAACATCTCCATTCATGAAGATATGAGCGAAGTCATCCAATCATCAAAAACAGATGAAAAAGGAATAGCAAGCTTTAAAGATCTTGAACTTGGAACATATTTTATTCAAGAAGCAAAACAAGTCGATGGATATGTCATCAATGATCATATCTATAAAGTTGAAGTCAAAAAAGATGGAGATGTATTAACGATCGTCTGCGAAAACAAACCAACCGAAATGGAATTCAGCAAAGTCGATATCACAACTGGAAAAGAATTGCCTGGTGCTAAGATGCAGGTTACAGATAAAGAAACAGGAAAGATCATCGATGAGTGGGTATCTACTGATAAACCTCATAAGATCAAATATCTTGTGGAAGGAAAAGAATATATCTTAACCGAAAAAATCGCTCCAAAAGGATATGAACTTGCCGAAAGCATTACATTCACTGCAAAAGATGGAACGAAAATCACTATGAAAGATAAATTGATTCCTGAGATTCCACAAACCGGAGATCAGACAAATCTTGGTCTATGGTTAGGATTAAGTGGAATCAGTATTCTTGCGGTGATGGCATTACTTGCTAGAAAACAAAAGAAGGATGATAGTGATGAAGAATAACCTATCACTTATTATCTTGCTTATATTTATTATCTTATCTTGCTTGATCATTAGCCTCCGTATTTGGTTTCGCATCAAGGAAGTCAACAAACAAAAAGAATCATTGAACAAAGGGAGAGCACATCTCCCTTTTGTTCATGATAAAAATCTATTAGAAACAATCGCTTCAAATGAAGGTGTCTTTATTTCAGATCTGCCTAGAGATAAAGTACTACAGAAAAAAGCAGTTCTATTTATCCTAAATCATACCGATGAGTATGACAAAGATGAACAAATAAAGTCACTGGACTATTTATATATGAAAAAGAAAGAAGGAATAACGAATGGAAAAATCAAAACGTAAAAACATGTATCTACTAGCAAACAAAAAAGTACACGAATCTCTTTTATTTACTAACCCCTATATCAAATATGTATTAATGAAAAACGAAAGAAAACCCCAATTTATCATCGGTATCTATGATGTTATCGATGAAATAAATTGTGTGTATGAGCCACATCCGGATAATGCCCCAGTATTTTTAGAAGATTTAGAATATAAGCACCATATTTTTTCAGAAGAAACAGAAGCATGTGAAGAAGGATATATCCTTTCTTTGATTTCTGAAGGATATGAACCAGTTTTTATCGACATTCAAACACATGTCAAGCTATGGGACTTTATCGATTACCACATGGATACTGTAGATTCTGAAAAAGCAACGATCTTATGCTATCTTAAGTATTGTCGCTCTTCTGGAATTAGTCCGGATTTATTATCTGAGTATTCTGATATAACTATCAATGATCTATATGCCATCTATATGAAAGATGAGAAATTAGGTGAAGAGGATCATGAATAAACAATTATCAGAGATCATTGATATTGCAAAACAATCCTTTCACGACCACGATGAAAAAGATATGAAGATAAACTATATCCTATCAAGAAAAGGAGGTGAAAATTCCTCCTCATATCTTTGTTTAGCTAGTTCAAGATCCGATCCTGACGAAATACGATGTATCACTATTGACAATGAAAATCAGATAAATTATCAAAATGTTCCTGACTGGGATTTTAATATTGATGACTATCTATTATCCGATCTAGAAGATAGTTATCAAATCGAATATATGACATTAGAAGATCATTACAATATATGGTGTGCAATCGAAGAATGGAAAGATGATATTCAACATCAAGACGGACTCTATTCCTATTTAGACCATTGTAAGAAAAGTGGTATCACACCAGAAGTCATCTCCTTATTAGGACTTGAAAATGTTGATATCATGAATCTTTATCAAGAAAGAAATGAAAACTACAAGATAATTGGAGAAACTAAAGTTGGTGATCAATCTATCGTGATTGCACACAATCCAAAATCTCCTTCCCCTTTTGTTACATGGAAGACAACACCAACTCGCACAAGAGGTTTTGATATAGGACATTACTATTCAAGATTTAAAGATGCCTATGAGGACTATAAAAAAAGATGTAATGAAATGATGGAAGATCACTTGAATATACAATACCGAAAGATCAAGCCAAAAAACAAGGAGCATATTCGATGATAGATACCTTCGATGCATTACACAAAGAAAAGTTTGAACAATGGCTTCTCTTTGGTCAACATGTTCTATTTACCGATATAAGAATCAGCAATGATATTATCCCTAAAAATATATACAAATATGAACTTCAAGAAAGTGATTGTCATCCTTTTGAAACAATCATGATTGGCAAACATATAACTGTAAATTTTGAAGGCACAATATTAAGCTATCAGCCAATTCAATTGGATAAAGACTATTACCGTTTGATTGACGAAGCGAAAGATATCGAATACTTGCCTAAAAAAAATATATCTTTACTTCAATATATTCACAAAAATGAGAAACTTAAATCAAATGATAAAATTAGATAAAAATAGTATTAAATAAGAAACTTTTCATACTATCATTTACTTGACGAAAGATAATTGTTATAATATTTAAGAATATTGATTATAAGGAGTGAGATAATGTACAACTTTCTTTGCAAATAAAAACTTAATAAACAATTATGCCTATATTGGGATAATTGTATTTGCTACAAGAAAGTAAAACATTACACTTTTAAACAAAAATTAACCATATTGACCCTTCTATTTTTATTGTGTTTTTGAGCTACTTTTTTGTAGCTCATTTTTAATAATTATAGGAGGATTCAAAATGGCATTAATACGAGTAGAAAATTTAACTTTTTCCTACAATTCCAATTACGATAAAATATTTGATAACACAAGCTTTCAGATTGATACCGATTGGAAACTGGGTTTCATCGGTAGAAATGGACGAGGAAAAACTACATTTCTAAATTTATTATTAGGAAAATACGAATATAGTGGTAACATTTATTCTTCAGTTTCATTTGATTATTTTCCCTATTCAATTACGAATAAAGAACAAATAACAATAGATATCTTATCCTCGATCTGCCCTCTGGCCGAAGAATGGGAATTTATGAAAGAATTATCTTATTTAGATATTGATTTTGATATCTTATGGAGACCTTTTTCAACCTTATCAAACGGAGAACAAACAAAAGTACTGCTTGCTGCTCTTTTCTTGAACAAAGGTAATTTTTTATTAATTGATGAACCTACAAATCATCTTGATTCAAAAGCCCGTGAAATAGTAGCTAGATATTTAAAAACTAAAAAAGGATTTATTTTAGTTTCACATGATCGTCAATTTTTAGATGGTTGCGTAGATCATATCATGGCTTTAAATAGATCGAACATAGAAATCCAAAGTGGAAACTATTCGACCTGGCTTAATAACTTTGAGAATCAACAAGAATTTGAATTGGCATTAAATGAACGATTAAAAAAAGATATTCGAAGACTAAAGAAAGCGGCAATCAGAACAGCCTCATGGTCAGATAAAATTGAAGCAAGCAAAATCGGCAATGGACCGGTTGATCGAGGATATATTGCTCATAAAGCAGCTAAAATGATGAAAAGATCAAAAAACATCGAAGCAAGACAACAAAAAGCAATTGAACAAAAGGAATTGCTTCTTAAAAATGTAGAAACAACCGATAATTTAAAAATACATTCATTAAAACATTTCAATAATTGCTTAGTTTCTTTTTCAAATGTATCCATTATTTATGATAAAAAGACAATAAATGATCCAATATCGTTTCAGATTCATCAAGGCGACAGGATAGCGATTGAAGGTAAAAATGGTAGTGGCAAAAGTAGCTTACTAAAAACTTTGATGAATCAACATATCAATCATACCGGAACTATAGAAATTGCCTCTGGGCTAATTATTTCTTATGTCCCTCAAGATACTTCGCATTTAAAGGGAACATTATCGGATTTTGCTGAAAAGCATAATATAGATGAAACTTTATTTAAAGCGATACTAAGAAAAATGGATTTTCAAAGAATTCAATTTGAAAAAGAAATACAAAATTATTCAGCAGGTCAAAAGAAAAAAGTTCTGATTGCGAAAAGCTTATGTGAAAAAGCTCACCTATATGTTTGGGACGAACCATTAAACTATATCGATCTTTTCTCACGTATACAAATAGAAAAATTGATAGAAGAATTTTCACCAACTTTATTATTTGTAGAGCACGACATAGCATTTCGAGAAAAAATATCAACAAAAATTATTTGTATTTAATAGAAGAAATATTAGGACAAATTCAATCTTTTCATAAAATGCAACGAATAACTATTCAAAGATAAATTTTAAGAAACCAATAGATAAATATCCATGTACTCACTTTAATGTTGAGAGTGTCTATCGAACATGAGATAATATATATAGGATTTAATAATTCGTAAACGGAAGGAGAAATCTTTGTGAATGATGATTCTAAAATAATCATTTATACAACGGAAGATGGTTTAGTAAAAATAGATACAACATTTGATTCAGAAACAGTTTGGTTATCAATAGATCAGATGTCCATTTTGTTTCAAAGAGATAAATCGACCATTTCAAGACATATTAAAAATATTTTTGAAGAAGGTGAACTGACAAGAGATTCAGTTGTTGCAAAATTTGCAACAACTGCTTCTGATGGTAAAACGTACCAAGTAGAATACTACAATTTGGATGTCATCATATCTGTTGGGTATAGGGTAAAATCTAAAAGAGGTGTTCAATTTAGAATATGGGCAACTAACCTTATTAAAGAATATATGAAAAAAGGTTTTGTATTGGATGATGACCGATTGAAAGAACTTGGTGGTGGCGGATACTTCAAAGAACTATTGGAAAGAATTCGTGACATTCGTGCTTCTGAAAAAGTATTCTATCGACAAATTCTTGAAATTTATGCAACAAGCATTGACTATGATCCAACTGCAGAGATTTCCATCCAATTCTTTAAGAAAGTACAAAATAAGATTCATTATGCGATCCATGGAGAAACTGCTGCTGAAACAATATATCATAGAGCAGATGCAGAAAAAGAATTTATGGGACTTACAACATTTTCTGGAAATCAACCTACACTAAAAGAAGCAAAAATCGCCAAAAACTATCTAGATGAAAAAGAACTAAGAGCTATGGGACAATTAGTTTCAGGATATCTTGACTTTGCAGAAAGACAAGCCGAGCGTCAACAAACGATGACCATGGAAGACTGGGCAAAACATTTGGATAATATTCTTAGCGTTACCGGAGAACAGCTTTTAACAGGAAATGGTACAGTTTCACACAAACAAGCAATGGATAAAGCTGAAGAAGAATATAAAAAATATAAAGCAAAAACACTTAGTGATGTTGAAAAAGACTATTTAGAAAGTATCAAACTACTTGAAAAAATAAAATAATTCATTTTACAAATTAAATTTAATCAAGAGATTTCAAACGCATTGGAATCTCTTTTTTCATTGAAAGGAGGAACACAGTGAACAACAAATATGAATATACACATGAGCTATGGTCTAATCAAATTGAATCTATATCCAAATCACCAAACGAATGGATGTCGTTTCTAAAGACTTCTGCTTGGATGTATAAATTCTCATTCGATGACCAGCTTCTTATCTATGCTCAACGACCTGATGCAAGAGCCTGTGCAAGTTATGAAACATGGAACGATAAGCTTCATCGTTGGATCAAACGAGGCTCAAAAGGGATTGCACTCCTTAATGAAAATGGAACACTTCGATATGTTTTCGATATTTCGGACACACGTAGTCCAGAAAATAAACCACTACATTTATGGTCTGTTGATATCACAAACGAGGAAGAGTTCATAGAAATGATCGTTGATAAATATGGTCCTTTTGAATCAACGCTCGACTATGGCCAAGCTGTCATCTTGATGTCAAAAACCATCGTTGAAGATAATTATCAAGATTATTTCTCAAGTTTAAAGAAATTTAATCAAGAAAGCATTTTATCTGAACTTGAAGATCATGAAATCGAAGGCAAATTTAAAGACCTGTTAACGAATTCCATGGCTTATCAAATCCTTCATCGTAGTGGAGTGGATCCGGATAATTATTTTACCGAAGATGATTTCTACGCTATAAGAGATTTTGATACTTTGGATACGATATCTCAATTAGGTATCGCTTCTAGAGATCTCTGCGAAATAGGAATGACAGATATTTCTTTAAAATCAAGAGAAATCATGATTCGTACATTTGAAGAAAACAAAAAAACAAGGCAAAATAAGAGCGAAGAAAAAGAAAGGAGCGTTTCAAATGAAAACAATTCAATACAATCAAGTTGGGGATTTCCTATTTCCAGATCTGAAGCCGGAACAACCAGTGTTCAACAGCCATTACGCAAGGTTGAGATACAATTACCTCAAGACAAACCATCCAGGACATCTGTTAGCCTTGAAGGCAAAGAACGAACTCAACAATCACTTGAAAGAAATCGACATACAAGCTCAAAAGAGAATGGATATCCTGATGAATCAATTATTACAGAACCAACCCGCTCCCAACAAAGAAACACATCAGATGGAATGGGTACAACACATGAGCAATCTCAAACAACAAGCCGAGGAAATGATCCTCAACGAACTGATCTACAACTAGATTTAGGATTTGGTGGTGAAGAAAATACTTTACCACCTTTTGATTTATCTGATCTTCCTACATTGCTTAGAGAAGATGTTTCTTTACAGCACACAAAAGAAGAAATACAACAATTCTTTAACGAACACGGTGATGATGAAGAACGTGCTATGTTTCTTGAATCCTGCTATGACGATACATTGGTACAAACGTTCAGAAAACCAGAGAGATATGACTTTTCCTATATAGGGTATAAGAAAAAGGATCATGGATTAGAAGTATGGTCAGGAAATTATCTTGATCAAAAATCGTTGTCTTATCTCTCGTTCTTTGAACTACAAAACGAGGTATCAAAACTGATCGAAAGTGGTGAATATCTTATTCCTACTTACAATAAGATGTCTCCAATTCAAAAAGCTTTCTACAACAAGACGATGAACAGGAATGTCGATTATTATCTGTTTTACTATCATCCACAGTTCTTAAAGAGTTCATCAGAGATTATTTCTTACCTTAAATCAGAAAAGGATAAGGATAAGAGAACTGAATTTATCAAGGACTTCTATCCAGAAGAGGTTGTAGAAATCATGGTCGATGGTATTACTCTAGGATTTAAGAAAGAAGATGACCATCTTCATATCTACATGGGACATTATGATGACCAAGCAGCTTCTACAAATTATTCATGGAGCGTTGTAGATGGAGAAATTGAAGGCATGATCCTATCACGTTATTTTGATCCAAGTGTTCAGATTCCATCCTCATTGGAACAACAAAATGCAGTCTATGAAAATGAAGAACAACTTAATAACGGAATCTTCTTTTCGCAAGAAGAAATTGACCGCATCTTAACAAGAGGCAGTGGATTTGACCAAGGAAAGATGCGAATCTATCAACAAATGCTCCGTCATGAATCAAATGATAAAAATGCAGAGTTTCTCAAACATGAATATGGAATTGGTGGATCTCACCCAGCTTTTGGACTTATCGATATGAACTATGATGCTAAAGGTATCGAATTATCACGTTCAAGACAGATCGGAGAAACAGAAATCTCAATCACGCTCAACTGGAAGAAAGTCGCAAAACGAATCAATGAACTTGTACAGTTAGACCGTTATCTTTCACCTAAAGAAAAAGAATACTACCCTACTTTTTTGCAGGAACAGATGAATCGCGAACTGGAATATGAACGTCAACAACTTTCAGATTCCAGCGCTATGTCTCTTGTACAAGAGATAGATGCAGAAGAAAAAAGAGATACCATTAAGGAATACAGATGGAAAGTAGGCGATACTGTCTATAAAGGCGTTGATGAATATACAATTCTTGAAGATGGACAAGATATAGCCATTCAAAATAAGAATTTTCTTTTATTCATTGACTACATGAGCCGTCAGGAATTCATATCCCTTTTAAAAGAGAATCCATTAAACGACAATCTTCTAGTCGAAATAGAAGCACCTGTGGATAACATTCAAGAAACTATTATAAGTGAAGATAAACAGGAACGATTATATGAACGTTTCAAGGACATTGCTCCTGGGCTTATCAATGAAACAAGTCCTTATCTATCTTATGAAACAGGAAGCGATAGAGATCATACTTTTGTTATCGCTTTTGATCAGGAAACAAATATCATCGATATGTACCATGTTTATGAGATCGAAGGTCGTGAGGTCATGGATCCACACATGCAATTTGAATTTGATATTGAAAACAATGAAATCGTTCCTTTCTATTTCAACAATCCGATCGTTGGTCTAGAATATGATCTGCATAATGGTACGGACCCAGAATTTGAAACGGAACTATATGATTATGCGATCCAATGGCTAGGAAATATCAAACAAAAAGGATATTATATTGAGTCTGAACAGATATACAAAGATGAAACAAAGATTGGTGTTTATTTCTACGATTATGACAAGGATCACAACATCATCTATACTAACAATCCTTCTATTTCACAAGAACAACAAGATGAAACTCCCCTACCTCAAGAGAAGATCAATTATCAAATCATTGATGACCATCTTGGTGCAGGAACTCCAAAAGAAAGATATCGAAACAATATAGCAGCCATCAGGTTGCTTTTTTCTTTGGAAGAAGAAGGAAGACTGGCAACAAAAGAAGAACAGGATATCCTTGCGAAATACGTTGGCTGGGGTGGTCTATCCGAAGCCTTTGACGAATCAAAATCCAACTGGTCTAATGAATATCATGAACTGAAGAGCTTATTAAACGAAGAAGAATACAATGCGGCTAGAGAATCGACTCTAACAGCCTTCTATACACCACCTGTCGTCATAGAAAGCATCTATTCCATCATCGAACGATTCGGATTTCATCATGGAAATATCCTAGAACCAGCCTGTGGTACTGGAAACTTCTTAGGAAAGCTCCCTGCTTCTATGGAATCCTCTAAACTATATGGAATTGAACTGGATTCCATTACGGGACGAATCGCAAAACAGCTTTACCAGAAAGCTAACATTGCCGTCGAAGGATATGAAAAGACTTCTTTGCCTGATAGTTTCTTTGACATTGCGGTCGGCAACGTTCCGTTTGGACAATTTAAAGTATCGGACAAAAGATATGATCGATTGAACTTCAATATTCATGATTATTTCTTTGCCAAGACCATCGACAAGATTCGTCCTGGTGGATTGATTCTTTTTGTCACTTCGAAATATACAATGGATAAAGCCAATTCATCGGTCCGTAAATATATCAATGAACGATGTGAATTACTCGGAGCGATCCGTCTTCCCAATGATACCTTCAGTGAAAGTGCCAATACCAAAGCTGTCAGTGATATTTTGATCCTTAAAAAACGAGAAAGACAGATGGTCAATGACGCTTCATGGCTTTATACACAGACCGACGAAAATGAACAAACATACAACGCTTATTTCCACGAACACCCTGAGATGGTACTTGGTCATTTTGAAATGGCAAAATCCATGTATGGTCGTGATGATCTAACTGTCATCCCATTTAAAGATATCCCACTCAAACAATCATTGGAAGAAGCAATCACGCATATCCATGGGCAAATTGATGAAATAGTCTTAGATGAATCCGTGATTGATGAACCAGAGGATACCATCGTTACGATACCTGCTGATCCAATGGTCAGAAACTTCAGTTACACGATGGTTGATGGAGATATCTACTTTAGAGAAAACAGTATCATGAGCAAGATTGAACTATCACAGACCGCTAAAAATCGAGTCATTGGGATGATAGAAATACGAGACTGTGTACGTGAACTGATTGAATATCAAAAAGATAACTATGATGAAAAGATCATCCTAGAACAGCAACAAAAGCTAAACGATCTTTATGATACCTTTACAGAAAAGTACGGATTGATCAACTCACGTGGCAATAGTCTAGCTTTTAGAGAAGACAGTGCCTACTATCTGCTTTGTTCCTTAGAGAACATCAATGAAGATGGAACATTAAGATCGAAAGCAGACATGTTTACAAAAAGAACGATCCGTAAACATGTCGTCGTTGAAAAAGCAGAAACTTCTAACGAAGCCTTGATGTTATCTCTTTCGGAGAAAGGACAAATCGATTTTGATTATATGTATCAGTTAACGGGTTTTGATAAAGAGAAGATGATCCATGATCTTAAAGGTGTCATCTATAAAATTCCTCACATCGATGATGAAGAAGATGTCTATGTAACTGCGGATGAATACCTAAGTGGTAATGTACGTGAGAAATTAAAGATAGCCTCCCTTTCTGCCGAAATGGATCCAAGCTATAAGGAAAATGTAGAAGCTTTAAAACAAGCTATGCCACAAGATCTAACTGCTTCAGAAATTGAAGTTCGCATCGGAGCCACATGGATAGAACCGGAAATTTATCATGATTTTCTTGTTGAGATTCTTTCCCCTTCCCCATTTATCCAAGAAAGGATTCAGGTGTCTTATTCTTCCGTAACGGCCGAATGGAACATATCCAACAAGAACTGGGATAGAGGAAATGCTAAAGCAGAAAAGACCTATGGAACACATAGAACCAATGCATATCGTTTGATCGAAGACTGTTTGAATCTTAAAGCGACCAAGATCTTTGATTATGAATATGACGAAGATGGTAAAAAAGTGGCTGTCCTAAACAAGAAAGAAACGATGATTGCCCAACAGAAGCAAGATTCAATTAAAGAAGCTTTTGCGAACTGGATATGGAAAGATTTTGATCGTAGGGAACATCTAGTAAAAAAATACAATGAGTTATTCAATTCAATCCGCCCACGCGAATATAATGGAGATCATCTTGATTTCCCGAACATGAACAGTGAGATTTCTTTAAGGAAACATCAAAAAGATGCGATTGCCCACATCCTATATGGCGGCAATACACTACTAGCTCATGTCGTTGGAGCAGGAAAAACATTTGAAATGACAGCAGCTTGTATGGAATTGAAACGTCTAGGGCTAGCGCAAAAATCCATGTTTGTTGTGCCAAATCATTTGATCGAACAATGGGGTTCTGAGTTTCTTCAGCTATATCCTAGTGCCAATATCTTGGTCGCAAGAAAGCAAGACTTTGAGAAAAGCAAACGAAAGACCTTCTGTTCTCGCATTGCCACGGGTGAATGGGATGCTGTTATCATTGGGCACAGTCAATTTGAAAAGATCCCTGTTTCTGTTGAAAGACAACGTAAACTTATCGAAGACCAAATTGAAAGCATTACACTCGGTATTCAAGAACTTCGTAGAAATAATGGTGAAGGATATTCGATCAAACAAATGGAAAAGACCAAAAAAGGACTGAAAAAACGTTTAGAAAAGCTCAACAGTGATGAAAGAAAAGACGATGTCATTTCCTTTGAAGAACTTGGAGTCGATCGTTTGTTTGTCGATGAGAGCCATAACTACAAGAACTTATTCCTATACACAAAGATGAGAAATGTAGCTGGACTATCACAGACAGAAGCACAAAAATCATCGGATATGTTCATGAAATGCCAATATCTTGATGAAATTACTGGTGGAAAAGGTGTCGTATTTGCAACAGGAACACCAATCAGCAATTCTATGACCGAGATGTATACGATACAACGTTACCTTCAATATGGAACATTGAAGCAACATGGATTGGAGCACTTCGATAGCTGGGCTTCTACATTTGGTGAGACAGTCAGTGCAATCGAGCTTGCTCCTGAAGGAACTGGATATCGTATGAAGACAAGATTTGCTCGTTTCTTCAATCTTCCGGAGTTAATATCCATGTTCAAAGAAGTGGCCGACATCAAGACCGCTGACATGTTGAATCTTCCTACACCAAATGCTCATTATCACAATGTCGCTGTTAAACCAAGTGAGGAACAAAAAGAAATCGTAGCAGAACTTGCCCAGCGTGCACAAAAGGTAAGAGATGGTAATGTCGATCCAACCGAAGATAACATGTTAAAGATCACCAATGATGGAAGAAAGCTTGCACTAGATCAACGTCTTGTCGATCCTTCCCTTGATGATTATCCACATGGAAAGGTCAATGCTTGTATCGATAATGTCTTACGCATCTATGAAGAAACAAAAGATAAAAAATCAACGCAGCTTATCTTCTGTGATATGTCCACCCCATCCAAAACATCCAAAACCTTTCTTGAACAAATAGAACAAAATGAATCGGTTCCGTTCATGAATGTTTATGACGATATCTTTCAAAAACTGATCAATAGAGGAGTTCCTTCGAGCGAGATTGCTTACATCCACGATGCGGCAACCGACGCAAAAAAGAAGGAACTTTTTTCTAAGGTTCGTGAAGGAAAGGTTCGAATTCTTTTAGGTTCTACACAAAAGATGGGAGCAGGAACCAATGTACAAGACCTACTGATTGCTTCTCATGACCTTGATTGTCCATGGCGTCCTAGTGACCTAGAGCAACGTGCTGGAAGAATCATTCGTCAAGGAAACACGAACAAAGATGTCGATATTTATCGCTATGTCACCGAACAAACATTTGATGCGTATCTCTATCAGCTTGTGGAGAACAAACAAAAATTCATCTCACAGATCATGACAAGCAAATCTCCGGTTCGCTCTGCTGAAGATATAGATGAAGCTTCCTTGAGCTATGCAGAGATCAAAGCACTAGCAAGTGGTAATCCAAAGATTAAGGAAAAGATGGATCTTGATATACAGGTCAATAAATTAAAACTAGCCAAAGCAAACTATCTTAGTGAGAAATATGATCTGGAAGATAAGATCATCAAATACTATCCAAGCAAGATTTCCACATTAAAAGAACGTATTGCTTCCTATGAAAAAGATATTAAAGAGACACCAGAAGTAACGGAATTTGATGGAATGATGATCAAAGGAAAACGATATGAAGAGAAAGAAACCGCAGGTAAAGCATTACTAATTACTTGTAAATCGATTCAGGATTCCACGCAGCAAAACATCGGTGAGTATCGAGGATTTAAAATGCTAGCTTCCTATGATTCCTTCTATCAAATGCATACGATATTTTTAATGAAGAATCTAGCACACAAAGTCGAACTTGGCAGTGATGTTTTTGGAAACATTACTCGTCTAGATAACGTGATCAACGGCTTATCGAAAAAGCTTGAAATCGAAAAAAATCTTCTAGAAAACACATTGAATCAATTTGAAAATGCAAAAGAAGAAGTTAAACGTCCTTTTGATAAAGAAGACGAACTTCAAGAAAAAAGCAATCGACTATCAGAATTAAACAAGGAACTGGATATAGGAAATAAAGATGATAAAGAAGCAATGAGCTTTGACGAAGTCGAATATGAAACAGAAAAAGATAAAAGTAAAGAACGATGAAGGAGGCGAAAATATTGAAAAAAATCAAATTTTATATAACTCCAGAACAAACCACCATTCTCAAAAAGATAGATTCTTTGACTTATCTTAAAGATTTTGAACCAAACAGCATCATCAAAGAAGGAAGGATTTATAAATCAACAATTCATGATGGATTGATCATCAATAAGAAAGGATGGAAGTGGAAAAGCAAGAACCTTTCCGGAAAGTGCGCCGTGGATTATCTCGTATACGTCGAGCATTTTTCATTCATGGATGCCCTTCATTTATTGTTCGATTGTTATTTAAGTGGTGGTGAATATGCCTAAAAGATATATTTCAAAGAAAGATCTAGCTAAAGTAAAAGGGTTAGATCTTCTTACTTATTTTAAGAATTATGCACCGGAAGAACTCGTTCGAAAAGGAAGAAATGACTATGTAACGCGTACTCATGGTTCTCTTCATATGTCAAATGGTCTTTGGTGTTGGTGGGCACAAAGCAAGGGAGGACGAACTGCTCTTAGTTATTTTATTGATGTTGAAGGAATGGAATTTCTAGATGCAGCGCTCTATCTAAGAGACCTCATACAAACAAAAGAACCAATTCCAGTAAAGCAACAAACCAAAAGTATCTATCGTTTTCGACTGCCACAGGCTTATGAAAATAATAATATTATTGAAAAATATCTAACCACCGAAAGAAAGATTGATAAAGAAATCGTTAAAGAATGTATCCAATCTTATCTCATATACGAGTCAAATAAAGATCATTCTGTCGTATTTATTGGTCGTGATGAAAATCATTTTCCTAAATTTGCTTGTCTTAGAGCAACAGATTCGCCTACCAAAAAAGATGTTCCAGGAAGTGATAAAAGATACAGTTTTCAAATCAAAAACAACAATTCACGAACCTTACATGTATTCGAATCAACAATCGATCTTCTCTCTTATCTTACTTTAGAAAAAAGAAAAGACAGTATTTTCCATCGTGACAATTATCTTTCGATTGATGGAGCTACCTTAATTGGGAAATCAATTACTAACTCTACCCTTCCAGTTGCTTTGGATCATTTTCTAAATAAAAATGATATTCGTACGATAAAACTTCATTTAGATAACGACAGAGCTGGTAAAGATACAACCAAAATCATTTATCATCATCTTCATGAACAATATGAAATACAGGATTGTAGTCCAAAAAAATATAAGGATGTTAATGAGCAATTAGTAAAAACTGATGTAAAAAATCATCAAATACGAATTCAATAAGGAGGACAAAATGAAAAAATACTTGGTAGAAATCACCGAAACATCTCAACGACAAGTCACAGTCACTGCTGAAACACGTGACGAAGCTGAACAAAAAGTCAGGCAAAAATATCGAGATGAGGAAATCGTTTTAGATGAAGGAGACTACATTGATACAGATTTCCACGTCATTAAAGAACGTTCAATCGATAAGGAAAGATAATCCGTCTTTCCTTTTTTATTTATCAAATCAAGAAAGGAAGATTCAAATGAATTTAAAAGAAAAATACCCAAAAGGTACAAAAATAAAATGCATTTCTATGGATGACCCTTACCATCCTGTTCCTGCAGGAACCATTGGCATAGTCGATCATATCGATGATGCCGGCACAATTCACATGAAATGGGAGAATGGTTCATCTCTCGGATTGATCGAAGGACAAGACCAATTCGAAGTGATCAAACCCAAAATCAAAGACAAATCAAAAGAAATGGAGAGATAAAAATGGATCCAAGAGTCAAAAGAACAATTACAAAACTTGAACAACAAAAAGAAAAAAAGACAAATGAAAAGAAGAAAATTGAACAAGAATTATCAGAAATCAATGCTGATCTTAAGAAGCTTTACGCATTCAAAAGTAATCAAGATAAGCTTCAATCTGCCATAGATCAATTCTACGAACCTGTAAAGGAAGAAAATACAGATGAACACTCTGAGAGTGTCTACCATGTCTAGCAAGCACTGAATTTGTCCGGACAAATTCGCTTGTTAGGGAAAATCCCTAAGACCCTGCACATTTAAAGGAGGTGTAACTCTATGAGAAATCGAAAACGAACTCATCGCGTTGAAGTTGCGATGAACGATCATGAATATAAAAAGTTCCTAGAGTCAGTTGATCGATGCGGGATGACGAAACAAGCTTACTTGCTTTTTCTGATCAATAACCGTATTCCCCAACCTAGACCCAAGAAAGATTTTTATGACATGATCAAACAACTAAGAGTCATTGGCAACAATATCAACCAGATCTGTGTCGTTGCTCATCGTACAGGAAGCATTGATGAAATAAAGTTCAAACAGTGTCAAGATGAACTGAATCAAAAAATACTTGAGATTCGTTCAGCAGTCCTTCTCCCTATCAAGGTCGAAGATGGCAACAACTAAGATATGGGATGTCAACTCTCGTCTAGAGCGTTTGATCGATTATGCATCCAATCCAGAAAAGACAGAAAACAAATCCTATATGGATTACCATTACAATGGATTAGGACAAACGCTTTCCTATACGACCAATGAGCTAAAAACAGAGAAGCAATTATACGTAAGTGGAATTAACTGCGCATATGCAACAGCTCTTGATGATATGATGCTTACAAAAAAAGCTTTTAATAAAATGGATGGAATACTCGCCTTTCACGCGATCCAATCTTTTGATCCTGGAGAAGTAGATGCAGAGTTGGCTCATCAAATTGGAATCGAACTCGCTAATCATATGTGGGGCGATCGCTTCGAGGTACTTGTTGCTACACATTTAGATAAGGCACATTACCACAATCATTTTGTTATCAATTCTGTTTCCTTCAAAGATGGAAAACGTTACTACGATAACAGACATAATTACTATCGTATTCGTGAAGTATCCGATCAACTATGTAAAAAATATAATTTATCCGTTATTGAAAACCCACAAAACAAATCTCTTCATTATTCAGAATGGAAATGTCTCAAAGAAAAAAAGCTGTCAGAAAGAGAATTAGTTAGACGAGATGTTGAAGAAGCGATTGCTAGAGCAAGAAACAAGAAAGAATTTTTTAAAATTCTTGAAGAAATGGGATATACACTTCGATTCGGAAAGAAATATATATCCCTTAAACATAAAGATAGCAAGCGTGCTTTTAGACTTCAAAACCTTACAAAAGATGGATCTTATGAAATGGAAAATATCCTGATAAGAATCTATCAAAAGAATCCTGCTCATTTTGAAGAACCTAGACACACTAACAAAATCATCCTAAAAGGAGATTTCAAAAACACGAAGAAGATCACAGGATTTCGAGCATTATATTTTCGCTATTTATATCTTCTAGGTGTATTACCAAAGCATTCAACTAAACAAAGAATCCATCCATTGATCAAGCGAGATCTATTGAAGCTCGATCAAATTACAGAGGAAGTCACCTTCATGGGTAAGAAACACATCAACACCTATGAAGATTTTTTTATGCAAGAAAAACAAACGCAAACTTCAAAAAATGACATGGAAAAACAACGACGCTGTTTATACAACAAAGTCAAGCGATGTCATGATATTGAAACAAAAGATAACTTGCAACAACAAATTGATTCTCTAACTACTCAAATCAAATCGTTACGAAAGGAGGTGTTGCTCTATGAGAGGATAAAGAAACGTTCCAAAATCATGGAAGATAAGATGAAACAAATCAAAGAATCAGAAAAGGAGGAAAATCAAAATGACAACAGGTGGAGAAACCGCCGATCAAATGACAAGGATGACCTTACAAGGTATTGAGGTCGCTGCTGAGATTGCAATGAAGGCAGGTGGAGGTATTTCCCGTTCTCTTGCAGCAACTCTTTATGCCATCATCACTGATAAGAAAAAAGTCAAAGGAAAAACTCGACTTGATGCAATGTTGAAGTCAGGAAAAGAGTTGAAAGTATTTGCCATCAGACATAGCGATCTTAAAAAATTCTGCGAAGAAGCAAAACGATATGGTGTTCTTTATTCAGTTTTAAAAGAAAAGAACAACACCGATGGTATATGTGACATCATGGTTCGTGCTGAAGATGCTTCAAAGATTAGTCGTATCGTTGATAAATTTGAACTAGCAACCATCGATACCAAAGCAATAAGAGAATCCATCATGAATGAACGTCAAGATCCATTGAAGGATATTCCCCTTCTTAATGAAAAAGATCATGATGAATTAGTAAAAACACTGATGGCTTCTACAAAGGAAGCAGAACCAAAAAAGAAAGAAAAAACTATAAACCCCACCCTCGCTCGGACAGACAAGAACAAAGAAAATCAGTCCGAGCGTTTCTCAAAGAGAATAAAAGATAAGGAAGATATTCGACCTTCTGTTCGTGAAAAGCTAAAAAAATATAAAAAGAAAAACGAACAAATGTATCATTCAAAACAACCAACAAGATCAAAACAAAAGAGTTCAGCAAAGAAAGGTAAGGTAAGATAAGATGAACGAAGAAAATAGAATGTCAAAAGCAGATTTTGCGAAAATGATGCAAGAAAGAAGAAAAGCACTATTTGATATGGCGAATGATCAAGTGGAGAAAGCTGTTGAAAGTTCACAGCAGTACAAGATCTATCTAGATTTACAATCACGCCTAGGATATACACCAACAAATACACTATTGGTCATGAAACAAAATCCAAAAGCAACTTTATTAAAAGATATCGTGCATTGGCGTGAAGAACAAAAATATATCAAAAAAGGTGAAAAAGGAATTCAGATTCTTGAACCGGGCAATGAATATGTCACTAAAAATGGAAATCGAAAAATCAGCTACAATCCAAAATATGTTTTCGATATTTCACAGATCAGTGGACTTAATAATCCTCCAACACCAGCAACTTATGAAACATCTGAACTTGTAAGCGCACTTCTTTATCGCGCTGATGTTCAACCAGAGGTTGTTACAGATGACTCTAAGTTACCTAGCAAGGTATATTTTGATCCGGAATCAAACAAGATCTACGTTAAAGCAGGACAAACACAAGCAGAATTACTGCATGGATTGATCCGTGAATATTGCGTAGTGGAATTTAGCAACAAAGATAGAGATAGACAACAAACCATGTTCTTATCCGAAAGCTGTGCTTATATGATTTCCAACAAATTTGGATTAGAGAATCTCAATACGCTATTCTTGAATGATTGTAATGAACACTTCTTTTCAAAAGAACCTAAAGAAATCAAAAGAGAACTTGAACAAATGAAAAAAGTTTTCTCAAAGATTTCTAACCGAGTAGAGCAAGGCTTATATGCACAGCAAGAACAAACAAAACAAAAGAATAAAGAAGTTGGTGATCACGCACGATGAGCAAAGAACCCATTTATTCCATCAAGGTTTCCGACATGGAACGTCGTATCATCATCAAGTCATTGACATTATTAAAAGATAGACAAATTCAAGAGAACAAGAAGTATGACTTTATTGATGATCTTATCCTCAAAGCTTGCGATGCTTCACCAGTAAAATGCAAGCGAGGATATGAGGAACGATAATAAAGATGTATTAATCATACTCGGAATCTTTACGATTCCTGTTGTATGGCTTGCCCTACTCATTGCCCCATATATAAATAATGGTTTGATTGAAGCTCTTCCCTATCTAACAAAAGCTATCAATGAACCTTTTCATATCACGCTGTGCAAAAACACATTAAAAACGATCTTTATCTTCTTGCTTATCTACGGTATTGGTGTCGGGATCTACTTTTCCACACTTCGTAATTATCGAAGACAGGAAGAATATGGTTCTGCCAAGTGGGGATCTGCTTCTAAGATCAACAAAAAATATGCCGATAAAACATACTCAGAGAATAAAATCCTTTCACAAAATGTACGTATTGGATTAGATGGAAAAAAGCACCGTAGAAATCTCAATACTCTCGTTATTGGTGGAAGTGGTGCTGGTAAGACAAGGTTTTATGCAAAACCAAACATCCTACAATGCAATACAAGTTTTGTTTGTCTTGATCCCAAGGGTGAGCTCTTACGAGATACTGGAAACCTTCTTGAAAAGGAAGGTTATGTGATTCGTGTAATCGATCTGATAGATATGAGCAAATCGCATGGATATAATCCTTTCGCCTATATTCAGGATGATAAAGATGTATTAAAGTTGATTACTAATCTTATTCGTAATACCACTCCAAAAGGTGCCCAATCGAATGATCCTTTTTGGGAAAAGAGTGAAACAGCTTTATTAGAAGCACTCTGTCTTTATCTCATCAATGAAGCTCCAGATGAAGAACAAAACTTTTCCATGGTCATGGAAATGATCGTAGCTGCTGAGCCTAAAGAAGATGATGAGGATTATATTAGTCCATTGGATCAACTCTTTATTGAACTGGAAAATGACAAACCAGAGAGTTTGGCATTAAAACAATATAAGATCTATAAACAAGCTGCAGGTAAGACCGCAAAATCAATTTTGATTTCTGTAGGTGTACGACTTGCAGCTTTTAATCTAGAATCGATTGCTTCTCTTACTCATTATGATGAACTCGAACTTGAAAAAATGGGCGAAAGAAAAACAGCTCTATTTGCTGTTATTCCGGATAATGATTCTACATTCAACTTTTTGATTGGAATGTTATATACACAGTTATTTCAAATGCTTTACTACAGTGCTGATATCATTCATCATGGTGAGTTACCTATTCCTGTTCATTTTATGATGGATGAATTTGCCAATGTTGCCTTACCTGATGAATTTGATAAGCTTCTTGCGACCATGCGTTCTAGACAAATTTTCGTTTCTATCATCATACAGAATCTAGCTCAGATAAAAGCACTTTATAAAGATGCTTGGGAATCGATCGTTGGTAACTGTGATGAACTTTATTACCTTGGTGGAAATGAACAATCGACCCACAAATTCATGAGCGAATATCTAGGAAAAGAAACCTTAGATACGAACACCTATGGTAAATCGAGTGGTAGAAATGGGAATTACTCTACCAACTATCAACAGGCAGGTCGAGAACTACTCACAGCTGATGAGGTTCGTTTGTTAGATAATGACTATGCCCTTCTATTTATTCGAGGGGAACTACCTATTTTGGACAAGAAATATAACATTTTAAAACATCCTAATGTGGCTTACACAAAAGATGGTAATGGTCAAGCTTATGAACATGGTAAGATTCATGGTCTTATTGATAATTGGCAGGATATCATTATCAGCGACAATGATTATGAATTACTCAGTGATGAAGATATGGAAGAATATTTTAATCAATTAGAAAAGAAAAAGGAGAAAAAATAAACATGAAAATAAATAAGAAAACAAAGACAAAATTAGCAATCTATATTGCCTTGGTATTAACATTCAATTTTGGATTTACGCCTGTATTTGCTGCGGGTGATCCTATTTCGGTCGTCAACAATCTAAGCGACTTTATCTTCAGCTTGATTCGTGCTATCGGTATGATCTTGCTAGGATTTGGTGTCGTACAGATTGGTCTTTCATTAAAGAGTCATGATCCCAGCCAACGTGCTAACGGATTTTTGACCCTAGCTGGTGGTGTCATCATTACTTTTGCAAAAGAAATTTTGAATCTTATTGTAGGTGGATAATAGCTTTTACTAAAAAAGGAGGTGTGATCTATGGGTGGCATATTAGACAACCTACAAAATGCTTTACAGACATGGAATGAGAAGCTAGCTGAGATATGGCTACTTCTCACCCAGTCTCCTCAAGAATTCAAAGGTGGTGGAATCTGGGATATCATCGTAAAGATCCATGGAGCTTTGATTGCCATTGGTTTGGCTTTGCTTGTATTATTTTTTGTATTTGGACTCGTCAAGACTTGTACTAGTTATCAGGATATCAAAAGACCAGAACAAGCATTTAAGATCTTTCTTAGGTTTATCATTGCACGTGCTCTTGTTGTCTATGGAATGGATTTCATGTTAGCGATATTTGATATCGTTCAAGGCATTACTTCTACGATCATGGAAACTGTTGGAATTGGTACAGCGTCAGAAACTGTGATTCCAGATGTGATTGTGTCAGCAATCGAAGATGTCGGTTTCCTTGAAAGCATTCCTTTATGGGCTGTTACACTACTAGGAAGTATCTTTATCACCATCTTATCATTTATAATGATCCTCACTGTCTACGGTCGATTCTTTAAATTGTATTTATATACAGCTATTTCCCCTATTCCCCTATCAGCTGCCGCAGGCGAATCAACACAAAATGTTTGTTACGCATTTTTGAAATCATATGCTGGGGTATGCATGGAAGGAGCAATTATCGTACTATCCTGTATCATCTTTTCACAATTTGCAGGAAGTCCACCTGTCATTGATCCAGATGCAAGTGCTGTCAGCATGGTTTGGAGCTATATTGGCGAAATCATTTTTAATATGCTGATCTTGGTAGGAACTGTAAAGATGAGCGATCTTGTTGTCAAAGACATGATGGGATTGTAAGCAACAAGAATATTTAACGAAAGGAGAACGTCATGAGCAATACTTATCAACAAGTAAATATATTCTTAATTAATGGGAAAATTGTTATAGCATATGAGAATAAATATGGTCCAGTCCATCAATCTATTTTATATGAATTCCAACAAGGAACAAGTCCGTTCATTAACGCAAATCTTATAGATGATCAAAAAGCTTTGATTCCTAAACAAAATATTCTTTATATTACAATTAATAAAAATATCGAACCATAGTTTAAAAAGAGCATAAAACACAATCAAATTCAAAAAATTTGAGACAAGCAATAATATTTCGCTTAATATTATTTATTTTAACGCATTTTATTGCTTTTTAACATCCATAATGTTAAAATTTAATAAATAAAGTTAAAATGGCGGTGACAATATGAGTATAAAGAAATTTCTTGGATTAAAGATTGTACTAGCGAAATGGGAAAAGCAGAAGTACCTTCCATTATATATTGCTAATAATTTTATAATTCAAAAAGCAGATATTAATGGAATCCAATGCCTGTCTCTTACTCCCAGGGATGAACTCCCAAACCTAGCTGCATTAAAAAAACAAATCAAGCAAATTAATGAGATTGAGTCTCTCCCTATTTTCATTCAATTAGATAATTTATCTAATTTTAGAAAAGAAAACCTACTTGAAAATAATATTCCTTTTGTCTTGGCAGATAAAATGGCTTTTCTTCCATTCATGGCAACATTTTTAACCAATGATCAATATAGAATTCATGCTATTAATGATAAATTAACCATATCAGCCCAATTGTTATTAATTTGGATATTATATCAAGAAGGCAAAGATTTCTTTGTCAGTGATGCTCTAGATACATTAAAGTTTTCAAACATGACATTGACACGAGCTTATAGACAGCTAGTTGCGACTGGAATGTTCTCAGAACGAAAAAAAGGACGCAAAATATATTTATCAATAGATTGTACAAAGCAAGAATTATTTGAAGATATGAAACCATTTTTGAGAAACCCTATTATAAATACTGGATATATGATGAAATCAAAGGTAACAAAAGGAATGGTATATTCTGGAGAAACTGCTTTCTCTCACTATAGTTTCATCAATCCTTCAAAAGTACCGGTATATGCTATTCACAAATCGAAGATCAAGAATATTGAGTTACAAACTGAATTGATTGTTGAAAAAGAACAGGTAAAGATAGAAGTATGGGATTATGAACCAACTATTTTTTCAAAGAATTCACTTTATGTTGATGCATTATCCTTAATCACTACATTGCTAGATTTTGACGATGAGCGATTCGACATGGAAATAGATAACCTACTTTTAGAGATTTTTAATAACGAGAGGTAAAATGATGCATGAGAAATTTTTTAGGAAAATACGTAAAAATTAAGATAGATAGACCTTTAGGAGCTAAACATCCTAAATATGATCTCATATACACCCTAAATTATGGGTATATTCCAAATACAATATCTGGAGATGGTGAAGAAATAGATGCATACATCGTTGGTGAGTTCTTACCCATTGAAACATTTGAAGGATATGTAATAGCTATTATCGAAAGAGTAGATGATAACGAAGATAAGCTAGTTGTTTGTAAAGAACCAAATAAATATAACAAGGAACAAATCAAAGCATTAGTTGAATTTCAAGAACGATTTTTTAAATCAAATATAATAATGAAAAAGGAGGAAATATGATCGGAATAGATTCATTTAAAAAATATTTTAAAGGTTTTGAAAAAGAATATGTCATTATAGGAGGAACTGCTTGTGAATTGCTTATGTCAGAGAATGATCTTCCATTTCGTGCGACAAAAGATATAGACATGGTCTTGATTATTGAATCATTAACAAAAGAGTTTGGCAAAAGATTTTGGCAATATGTACAAGAGGCAGAATATCGTTTCATAAACAAAGGTAGTGGAACCGCTCAGTTTTATAGATTTTCTCATCCAAAATCTCAAGAATATCCAATGATGATCGAACTCTTTTCTAGAAAGCAGGATTGGCTGATTGAAGAATTTGACCAAAAGATCACACCAATTCATATTGATGATCAAATTTCTAGTTTATCAGCCATTCTTTTAAATGAAACATATTATGAATTTCTTAGAGAAGGTTCTGAAATCGTTGATGGAATATCGATATTAAAAGCGGAACACATCATTCCTTTTAAAGCAAAAGCATGGATTGATCTAAGCAAAAGAAAAGAACTTGGAGAATCTATTGATAGTCGAGACATAAAAAAACATAAAAATGATATTTTCAGACTGTCAATGTTATTAACACCAGAACAAAATATAAAAACATCTGCTGAGATCAAAGACGATCTTTCATTCTTTATTCAAAATATCAGAAACGAAGATATCAATTTAAAGCAACTCGGTATCAAAGGTATAGATAAAAATTACATCATAGATCTTATATGTAAAATATACGAACTTCCATTATTGTAATAACTATAGATTTTATTAAAAAATAATGGTTAGTCTATCATTTATCTGCAAAAATGACGAGAATGATACAGTAAATGCTACAGTAAACAGTAACGTTATATAATCAAGTGTTCGATACAAAAATATATCATTTTAAAGTAATTTTAGTTCAATCTAGAATTACTTTTTATTTTGCCTAAAAGAAGGAGGAGAAACACACAATTATAGTCCAATTAAGTAATAAAAGATTTCAAGAAAAGCACATTTTTCTGGATTGCCCATTTATCAATATTAAAGAGCTTCTAACTTTAATACAAATACCTATTTAAAAAAATATTTAAATAGGTATTTACAGTTCATCGTTGTCATTGTATAATCTATTTAAAGAAATATTTAAATAGTTCGAGGTGATACATTTTGGGATAAATGAAATACTATCGGCTTTGGCTGATGACAACAGAAGAAAAATACTGAGTATATTGCAACAAGGTAAGATAAATTCAGGAGATCTAGCAAAAGAAATGAACATGTCTCCACAAGCACTGTCCTATCATCTATCTAAATTAAAAAAAGCGGATCTCATTTATGAAACAAAATACAAAAATTTTATATTTTACGAACTTAATCTTTCAATCTTAGATGAAGCGATTTTATGGTTAAGTAATCTAAAAGGAGGACAAGAAAATGAAAAATAAAAAAATATTTTACTTTCTAATGTTTTTGCCTTTACTTGTTGTTTTGATATCATTAAAATTTCTACCAGATCAAATTCCAGCACATTATGGAATCAGCGGTGAAGTTGATCGATGGGGAAGTAAATACGAAACGCTAATATTCCCTGGTGTAACAATTATTTTTGGTATTATAATGCTTATCATCACAAAATACGCTTCTAAGCAAGAAGAGGGTGGTAATAATAATCAAAAAATAGGTATCATAACAGGAATATTACTGTTATTATTATTTAATATCATGACATTCTATTTTCTCTATACAGATTTTAATAAAGTGGAAAACTTAGCTTCTGTTCCTATTGATCCATCACAACTTATATTTATATCGCTAGGTGTAATTATAATGATTCTTGGAAACATCATGCCAAAAGTAAAGATGAATTCTATGATTGGCCTTAGAACTACATGGAGCATGAAAAATGAAATAACATGGAAGAAATGTCAACGTTTTGGTGGAATTTCTTTTATTATTATAGGTATACTAATAATCATTACAAATCTATTTTTTCACCCTCCTATCAGTATACTTTTATCTTTAATCATTCTTGTTGCTTCACTACCATTTGATATTTATTACACTTATAAAGTAGCGAAAAAATATAATTAAATCTTAATCAAGAAGAACTATTATCCAAACAATTTTGATAATAGTTCTTTATTTTTATAAGGAGGAAACATGCAACTAAAAATCAATAAAGAAATTAGAGACTTTAAGGAAAGCATATTCTTTGGATTATCCATGCGTCAGTTTATATTTTCAGCTTTTGCTTGTGGAATCGCAGTCTTTCTGTATTTTACTTTCATAGATAAACTAGGCATGGAATTAACAAGTTGGGTATGCATGATAGGCGCTTTACCATTTGCTGCCATTGGATTTATCACGATCCAAGGTATGACATTTGAACGCTTTTTGATTGAACTGTATCGCTCTACCCTACTTCATTTCTATCCGCTGGAATATGTACCTTATAACTATTTTTATGAACTAACAAAGAAAAGAATCGAAAACATTAGAAAGGAGTCTATAAAAACCAATGATAAAAAGTCAATTAAAGATGCAAAGACAAAATAAAGAAAAAATCAAGATTTCAAGATCCATTCAAGATACGATTCCTGTTGATACCGTCTATTCTGACGGTATTTTTCGTATGAAGAATCGTTTTAGTAAGACCTATCGTTTTTTAGATATCAATTTCTCTATTGCCAGTGATGATAGCAAGGAATTTATCATAAAGATGTATAAAGAATTGTTGAATTCCTTTGATTCCAGTGTCATGGTAAAGATTACGATCAATAATCGAAAGATCGATTTTGCTAAATTCAAAGAAGATATCCTTTTAAAGAAAAAAGACGATCCTCGCTTCGATGCATTTATTGAAGA
This sequence comes from uncultured Faecalitalea sp., assembly GCA_946408025.1. GTDB lineage: Bacteria > Bacillota_I > Bacilli_A > Erysipelotrichales > Erysipelotrichaceae > Faecalitalea. The sequence goes on along the minus strand of CAMJQJ010000010.1, from coordinate 4,185 downwards.
ATATAATCAAATGTTGATCAAGAACATGGAAAATTGTTCGAATATCATTCAGGAAAAATATATCACCATCACTTGTTTCAAAAAGGATATCGAAGAAGCACGTTCTTATTTTGGGCGTTTATATAACGAAATGAGTTCACATTTTAAGCGTCTTGGCTCACAGCTTATTGAACTTTCGCTAAACGAAAGATTAAAGATATTTCACGATTTCTATCGTCCTGGTGAAGAAGATTTCTTTAATTTTGATATAAAATCTTCAGCAAAGCATGGTCATTCCTTTAAAGATGATATCTGCCCTAAGCATTTAAAATTTAATAATGGATATTTCAATATCAACGAAAAATATGGTCGTGCTCTATACTTTTCCAAGCTTCCTCAATATCTTGATGTCGAATTTCTTCTAAACCTATGCTCTCTTAATAAAAACATGATGTTCAGCATCGATTTCTATACGATTCCTACCGATGAAGCTATGTTGGAGGCAAACAACAAGATGTTAGGTGTAGATACGAATATTGCGACATTTTCTCAGAAGCAAATTGCCAACAATAACTTTGCGACAAATCCACCATATGAACTTGTCACAAGAAAAAAAGAAATAGAAGAAATGATGAATGATCTCACTTCCAGAGATGAAAGAATGATGCTTGCGAACATGACCTTGGTACATCTTGCCGATACTAAGAAGGAACTTGATGCCGATACGGCTATTTTAAAAGATACAGCTCGTGCTATTCTTGTTGATCTAAGCACGATCTTCTTACCAAGCAGACAGCTAGATGCTCTTGTAACGACCATTCCGTTTGGTGTCAATCGATTACAGTATATGGTTCGTACAATGCTAACAGAAGCACTAGCAACCCTTACTCCTTTCCGTGCTCAAGAGATCATGGATAAAGGTGGTATCTATTATGGTCAAAATACAATAACAAATAACATGATCATCTGTAATAAGGAAAAATTAAAGAATCCAAACACTCTTGTTCTGGGAGTTCCTGGTTCAGGAAAATCTTTTCTTGTCAAACATGAGATAGAAGCGACGATGGCATCCAGTGACGATGACATCATTATCTGTGACCCTGAAGGAGAGTATGATGTCATCATGAATCACTTTGGTGGCGAGGTCATTGAAATCTATGCAGGTGGTAAAGATCATATCAATGCCATGGATATCACGCTAGGTTATGGTGATTCTGGAGATTCCTATAAGGATAAAGCTCAATTTATCTTATCTTTGATTGAAAGTGTCAACAGAGGTACTGTTTCCCTAGAAGAAAGAAGTATCCTTGATCGTTGTATCAGCATTGTTTACCAAAAATACGAAGAAACTGGAGTCATGCCTACCCTTGTTGATCTTAGAGAAGAGCTATTGAATCAGCCTGAATCGCAAGCAAGAACATTAGCTTTGAAGATGGAGCTTTTTACTTTAGGTTCCATGAACTTATTTGCCCATCATACAAATGTGAACACGAAAAATCGTATCATTTCATTTAACATCCATAAATTAGATAAAAATCTAAAAACAATGGGACTTCTAGTGATCACAGACCAGATCATCAACCGAGTCAATGAAAACTGGAAAAATGGAAAAAGAACTCATGTTTATATCGATGAATTTCATGTCGTCTATTCAAATCCAGAAAGTGCAACCTTCTTCAATTCAGCTTGGAGACAATTCAGAAAAAGAAATGCGTATCCAACAGCCATTACACAAAATGTTGAGTATTTATTACAAGATGAAGAGTCACGTTCTATCTTTGCCAATACACAATTCTTTATCATGTTAAATCAAGCTGCAAATGATGCTGAAGAACTATGTAAGCTATTAGAAATTTCCCCAGAACAAATGCAATACTTTAAAGATGTTGAAAGTGGTAGAGGTCTTATCAAGTTTGGATCAACGCTTGTACCTTTTAGAATGCTCATTGATCTAGAATCTATGTTATATATTATCAATTCTACAAAACCTTCTGATCTAGAGGAACAACGAAAAAGAGGTCTTATCAAATAGACCTCTTACTTTTTTATGTCTAGTAAGCTCAAGATAAAAAACATAGATTCTCATTTAAAGCAAAAAAGCACAGATGATAAACTACACTGTAATATCAAAAATATAGGTCTAAAGAACAAAATAGACTCTATAAAACAATCCTCAGGTAGCGAAGTCAATAACAGTGAACAAAAGCAAGAAAACTACGCTATCAATAAGATCGTTTCTACAGAAAAATCCACTGCATATCGTTCAACATCGAAACTTAAACAACAATTCAAAGAATCAAAAGCGAAATCAAAGATCAAAAAGAAGATGGAACAAACAACATCACTTAAGAGAAAAGACGTTCTATCTTCAAATGAACAGCCATTATCAACTAGTACAAATAAAGACAATGTTGCTTCTGTTCATCAAAAGCCAATCAAGCAAAGCGTCATCAAAAGAGAAACACAAGTTAATAGCCAAAAGAAACTTCATTCCATCAGAAATGGACTCACTTCTCATAGAAACGAACCAATTAAATTTCCATCAGAGAAATTATCTAGAAATCGACTCATATTTAAAAAGAAACTGAATAATCAAACACTCCATTCTACTAAAACGATTCGATCAAAAGTAACTTCTGGTCTTAAAGCAAGCTTTCAATTTATCAAGAAATCCGTTTTATCTATCAATAGACTTTTATCTTTAGGTACTACATTGATCTTATTACTGGTCATTACATTATTTATCGGTGTATTTGCAGCCTTATCGGATAATTCAACTGTTGGTAGCACCTATGAACCATTAAGTCCAGAAGTCATCGCCTATCAAGAAACGATTGAGAAATATGCCAAGCAATATGATATGGAAGATTATGTTCCTATCATTTCCGCTGTAATGATGCAAGAGAGTGGTGGGAAAGGTAATGATCCAATGCAAGCTTCTGAGTGCCCATATAATACAAAGTATCCAAAAAAACCAAATGGAATAGAAGAACCAGAATACTCTATTGAAGTAGGTATTCACTATTTGTCCAATTGTTTCAAACAAGCAGGAGTCAAAGATATTTTTGATAATGATCATATATCATTGGCTCTACAAGGCTACAATTATGGAAATGGATATATTCAATGGGCAATCACTAACTTTGGTGGCTATTCCAAAGCAAACGCAAAAGTATTCTCTGATCAAAAAAAAGCTGAGCTAGGTTGGGATACCTATGGTGATCCCTATTATGTAGAACATGTCATGCGATATGTTGGACTCGGTTTTGGCAATTATCGTGAACAACCAAACTTCAATAATACGGAAGCTTGGGGAAGCAATAATCCATATAGTCGAGTTGGATTGTATGGTCAATGTACATGGTTTGCTTGGGGAAGGTTTTATGAGATTCACGGTTATAGTCCTGGATTTACTGGGGATGGTTGGAAATGTGCTAAGCAGCTTGTGAATGCTCATCCAGATAAATTCAAATTATCAAATACTCCAGCAGTAGGAGCTATATTTTCCTGCATTGGACGCAATCATGTTGGTATCGTTATTGGATGGGATGGTACAAATATAACCATTCAAGAAGGAAACTTAGATGGTAAGACCAATTCTTTTGCAGAAGCAAAAAAAGACTGGCATACAGTAACCTATACGCTCAGTCAATTCATATCTATTTGTCATGGTGTGGAATATGCAATTCCAACTAATTAATTATATTAAGAGAAAGAATAAAACTGGTATTCTTTCTCTTTTATTATCTATTCTTTAATTTTTACCTTCTATATTATAACTACGAATATTATAATCAATTACTTCATTCATCAGTTTCATATACAATATCTCCAGAAAAATATAAAGATAGAGACATTTGAGTCAACTCATCTATTTTGGGAGAACGAATATAGCCAATATATTCAACTTGATTATATCCATAAAGTTCATCTAAAATTTCAAAATAAAAATCATCATATTCTTTCACAAATTCTTTAAGAGAAATCTTTTTACCATTAAATTCTCCATATTTTCCCAATTCACTTAAAAATAATATACACGCTGAATCTAAATCTACATTTTCAATAATAACCTTTCCATCTATTTGTTGATAAGGAGGGTTAGTACTTACATATCCGTGACAAAATTCCAAATATACACATTCTTTTTTTATAAGGCTATGTCACAACAAACAGTTGATAAATAGCCATTTTTATAGGGGAGTA
>CAMJQJ010000009.1 GCA_946408025.1 uncultured Faecalitalea sp. | reverse complement strand
TATGATAAAAACCAGTGGTTGTGTAAAAAACATAAACTATTTTTATGTGGATATTAGGCAATGAATCATGTATCCAAATTGATTTCATTTTGAGTATATAATAAGATTTAAAGTATTTAGATCTAATATAATCTGTAAATCTCCGGTAAAATAATTGATTAAATACAGTATGATATAAATGAAAATGGTTTGTTGGAGTCGAATTTGAATAAGTATAATAATTCCTAGTGGATTGCAGATAAAATAATATTTATTAAGATTAAGAACTCTCTTTACTGAAATGTAGTAAGGAGATTTTTTTCTGGTTGACGTACAAAAAAAGATAATGCAAATACTCTTGGATTACATCAGCCAAGATAATAAGGTTAAACAAAAACAGCATGTAACTTGTCTTAATTGTGATGCATTTAATCCATTAAAATCGATGTAGATGACCGAGAAATTGTTCCATGATCATATCTAATTAAATTCAACTTCATTCGTTGATGGAAAACGTTTCTGCAATACCAAAAAGATTACTGGAACATGAGAAATATATCCGATGAACTATGCAAAGAATATAGATTATCTTTCATCGAAGATCCATCTTACGATTCAAAAAAGTTGAATTATCATATCATGAAAACCTATATGAATGACATTAAAAGAGATGTCGATGCTCTTGTAAAGGAAAGTAATTGTATTAGAGATTTAAAGGATAATATGAAATAGAAAGTATTATCAAAACAAGTAGAGATGATAATGATTGGTGTTGTGTTGTTCAAAGTAAGGTTAGCTCATGACGATCAGTTTCTGATATAGAACAATAAAAAGAATGCAAGAAAGTGAACTTTATAGCTTAGATTTTCTAGCTTACGAGTTCACTTTTATTATGAAAGCTTTCTAAGAACTAGAGTTATAGAGATAAGATAGTGTTTGTTTTCTTGATTATACGGTGTAGTAAAAAGAGGTTTAAGGATTTAAAAAAATTTTTAGTCAATCGTGCATTGACAAATCTATTAATAAAATCTATTATTAAATAGGAATTATTATCGATAAGAAAGAAATGATGTGTAATGAAGAGGAATACTTTGCAAAAACAAATTGTGATGCATACTTTAAAGGAAATGTATAATCATCCTACTGCATCGCAGGTATATGAAAAAATACATAAAGATTATCCGAGTATTTCAAAGGCAACGGTTTTTCGAATTTTGAATTCAGCCTGTGAGGATAAGGAAATTATGAAAATAATGACACAAGATAAAGAAGTGCATTACGAAACTATCAACCGTCCACATTACCACCTAAGATGTCGTCGTTGTGGCAAAATTCAAGATGCATCTTTACTCTATCAAACAGAGTTTGATGAAAGGCAAAGCAAAATTGGAGATTTTTATATAGAAGGTCACTCTATTGAATTTTTTGGATTGTGCAACGATTGCATGAAAAAAGAAAGAGAGGAAAGTACAGATGAGTAAACATATGCCTTTAAACGTTCGCGTGGCCATTGAGGCAGATAATGCGGCAATTGTACGAAACGAATCACTTTGTATAAAATGCGGGCAATGTAAGAATGTATGCCAAGAAACAATAAGTGTTCATGGCTTTTATTCTTTAGAAGATACCGACGATATGGCAATCTGTATTCATTGTGGTCAATGTGCAAATGTTTGTCCGACAAACAGTATTACAGAACGCTATGCATATGAAAAAGTAAAACAACTTATAAAAGATGAAGAAAAAATAGTCATTGTATCCACTTCTCCTTCCGTACGTGTTTCTTTGGGAGAAGCCTTCCAGATGGAACCGGGTTCGTTTGTTGAAGGAAAAATGGTTTCTTTGTTACGGAAATTAGGCTTTGACTATGTGTTGGATACAAATTTTGCTGCTGATTTGACAATTATGGAAGAAGCAAATGAATTGGTGGAACGAATACAGAATAAGGGTGTACTTCCACAGTTTACAAGTTGTTGCCCGGCATGGGTAAAATACGTCGAAACGTTTGAGCCTAAGTATATTCCAAATCTTTCAAGTGCTAAAAGTCCAATTGGTATGCAAGGACCGACAGTAAAAACCTATTTTGCAAATCAGATGGGGATCGATCCTGGTCGAATAGTGAATGTAGCACTAACTCCTTGTACTGCAAAAAAATTTGAAATAGAACGAGAAGAAATGCACCAGGCACAAGACTATTTGGGACTGGATGGCTTAAAAGATATGGACCATGTTCTTACCGCAAGGGAACTTGCTAAATGGGCAAAAGAGGAAGGTATTTCTTTTGAGTCTTTAGAAGAAGAATCGTATGACCCTCTTATGTCGCAAGCATCTGGAGGGGGAATCCTATTTGGCAACAGTGGCGGTGTGATGGAAGCAGCACTGCGAACAGCCTATCATATCTTGACAGGGGAAGCACCAGATCCTGCGTTGTTGAATCTAACGCCTGTACGAGGCTTTGAATATGTAAAAGAAGGATCGTTTGATGTCCTAGGAACAAAATTGAAATTTGCCGTCATATCAACTACAGCCAGTGCAAAACAGTTTTTGAGACATATAGAAAAGAATAACGAAATATATCATTTTATTGAAGTGATGACTTGCCCGGGTGGATGTATTGGTGGTGGAGGACAACCAAAAGAATTGTTGCAGACGGATCCCGAGGTATTAAAAAAGAGAATGCAAGCACTCTACCAAAAAGATCAGGAAGTGGAATTAAAGTCCTCTTATGAAAATCCCGAGATCATTCAACTATATCAACAATTTTATCATCAGCCATTAAGCGGGCTTGCTAAAACAATGTTACATACGAAATACAAAGATCGAAGTAAGGATCTAATGAAAGGAAGAAAAAAGAATATGAAAAAATTTAAATGTAAAGTTTGTGGGTATATCCACGAAGCAGAAAGTTTGCCTGAAGATTTTGTTTGCCCATTGTGCAAAATGGGAGCTGATCAATTTGAGGAAATCATTGAAACACCAACAACTCAAGGGACAAGTAAATATGCAGGAACTAAAACTGAAAAGAATCTAATGGAGGCGTTTGCAGGAGAATCACAGGCAAGAAATAAATATAAATATTTTGCACAAAAGGCCGCGTTAGAAGGGTATGAGCAAATTGCTGCTATATTTATGGAAACTTCTGAGCAAGAATCCCAACATGCTAAAATGTGGTATCAGGAATTTCATGGTATTGGAAGTACAGAAGAAAATCTAGAAACCGCTGCACAGGGGGAAAATGATGAATGGACAGACATGTATCAACGTATGGCGAAAGAAGCTCGTGAAGAAGGTTTCGAAGAATTGGCAATAAAATTTGAAAGGGTTGCAGCAGTGGAAAAGGCGCATGAAACACGCTATCTAAAATTGCTGGAACGATTGAAAAACGGAGAAGTCTTTAAAGAGGCAGGAGCCGTTTTCTGGATGTGTCGTCAATGTGGACATCTGCATTTTGATATTCATGCACCAGAAGTTTGTCCAACTTGTGGTTTCCCAAAAGCTTATTTCGAAAGACAAGCAATAAATTATTAAAGATGCGAAAACTGGGAATTGTTAAAACAGTTCCTGGTTTTTTATAAAAACTACAAAGGAAATATACTTTTAATGGCAGAAAGTTTTTTGCCAATATTAAATTCTTAAAATTTAATGTTGGATTAACGAAAAATGGAGTACCAAAGACCTTTTTTAATCATTTTTTTGTAAGATATGTGTTTATTTTAGAAGTGAAATCTAATGGTTAAATCGTTAAAAAAAAAACGGTTGACAAGGTAAAAAATACGTTAAAATCCCTGATGTTTAGAAACAATGTAGATAGTAACACGTGGTTGTGAGGATCGATGTCGTTTGCGGCACCTATCTTCATAACTACTTTTTTTTCGTTTAGTGGGGTAAAAAATGAATTCAGCTGTGTACTTTGAACAAGAAAAAATTGGAGTTCTAATGCGTAGATTTGCGGTTCTGTGCATTTTATCGCTGCTTGTATCATCTTTGTATAACATTATGACCAGATTTTTATTGTCTGGGGTGTAGGATACCTAGGGAATGTTGTTTTCCCTATTACAGTTGTGGCTTTGGCTATAGCTTTGATGATAGGTGATGGTTATGCAGCTCATATTAGTTTGTGTTTGGTACGCAAAGACTCTAATGCAGCAGCCTGCAGGCAGGAAGTACCATTACCGTTAGCGTGATATTAAGTGTAGTATTGACTGTATTGTCTGCTGATTCTTTCGTGGAAACTGTTCACTGTATTCAGATGGTTCACCGTATCGTATTTATACTTGTCGGGCAAGGCAAGATGTGAAAAGTGTTTCAGTTCAAACAATTTGTTGTAACTGCCAGTTCATCTGTCAAAACAAAGCTATTTCTTCAATGTTGTCCTTTAAATGAAGGATGTTTTCTGAAGTCGGTTTTGATAGGTTAAAGAATCTTAATAACAAAGGGCTGGTCCTTTGAACCGCACTTAAAATGCACACCTAAAATTTTGAAAGTCCACGCTTCGTTGCTGATGTTCCTCACTTTTTTCCTTGTACATGAAAAAGATGTGTGCCTTAATGTGAAAACCAAACGTATTTTTCATCCATTTCTATATGATCACACAGTTTGTATGGGTAATTATTCCTTTTCAATGAAATGAAGGTATTTATGGCGCATACGAAAAATTGTAGACGGATTGACATCGAGTTTAGCAGCGGTTTTTAAAAAAGATTCACCTTTCATTGTTTCAAGAATCAATATATTCCATTTATCTTGATTCTGATGAGAGTAATACGTCAATGATCCATGACCGTAGGTAAAGTGTTTATTGCATTCTAGGAGCGATACATCTGCTTTCCTGAATTTGCTTTACTGCCCTTAATGATACGAGACTGGACATTTTGGGCAAACATCAAAGATAACTTCTTTGAATGATTGCTTAACAGTGATATAATCTCTGACCTGTCTTTTGATGGTTTCGATTTGGTAAGGATAGATAGCATGCAATACTTCTGGTGTAAGAATATGATTCATAAGAGAGTCTCCTGTTTCTTTTTCACCAAAAGCATATCGGCTATACTGATACTATTTATGTCAGTATATTTAGTTTTCTAAAAAAAGTCACCATTGTGGCAGTTAAGCCTATCTTAATGTTTGTTTTGATAAAAAGTGTTACAAAGTGATGACAAAAGATTTAATGTAAAATAGATGCAATTTTTTTAAATTTTTATGTTATGAATAAATGGATTAATTAAGAGATTTATTTGATGATACCATTTTGCTACCAAAATATTATAAAACTTCTATACTATAAACAATCGATGAATAAAATGAAAATACTAGCTATAAAATGTTAACAAATACATTAACTATAATCGGTTTGTTTCGAAGTTCAAATAGTAAATAGAATGTAAAAAATCCTTTAAATAAAGGCTTTTTTGTGTTTTTTGATATCGTTGGGTACATTTTGAGTACATACTATTTGTGTATACTACTGTAAAGAGTAATGTAGAATATTTTTTTATCCTAATTATCTAATTAAACGGTTTATTTTACTTTTGAAATAGTCTAGATATAATAGCTGTTTATTGGAGGAAATGTCATGGTTGTTTATAGCGTGAAATGTGCTTGCTTATTTCGAGAATAATTTCTAAAGATGAAGATGAATATATTTGCTCAAATCATTATTTTCTTTTTAGTAAGAAAAAGAAGAAATGAAAAGAAAATACAAATCTATATAATATAATTATCAAGGCTGCAGATTGATATATTAAAGAAGGAGAAGAATTATGATTAATAAGATACAATCCTATTTAGAAAAATATTTAGGACCAATAGCTAATTTTTGTAATACCAATGATGTTTTACTGTCTATAAAAGACGGATTTGAACCTATTATGCCATTGTTTTTATTGGGAGCATTCATTAGCTTAATTTGCGATTTTCCATTGTGGCAAGTAACGAATCCTGCAATTGGAGAATTTTTATGGAGCATCTTTAGACACCCATATACAATCGTATCTTCTTTTGTTGGGTTATTTAGTTTGTTGTTTATTAGCAATAGTTATTCAAAGAGAAAAAATGTTGATTCTGCATACGGCATCTTAATTGCTGTATCTACATTCCTAATATTTTTAGATTTAAACTTCGACAATAATGGAAGTATTATTGAAAATGTAATATCAGTTTCTTCACTTGGATCTCAATCTATTTTTATTAGTATTATTTTAAGTACTTTATCAATAAAATTGTTTTCGATCATCCTAAAGAAAAATATAACGATAAAATTACCCGAATCTGTTCCTGCTGGAGTACAAAAGTCTTTTGCATCAATAATTCCTATTATGATTATTATTGCATTATCTTCTTTGTTACGTTACGGAATATCTTTGACAGAATTTGGCACTTTAGCAAATTTATTTAACACAATTTTTGGCATACCTTTTATGAATGTTGTTGGTAGTCCATTCGGTATGATATTGCTTTATTCATTCAGAAATATTTTCTGGTTCTTTGGCATTCATGGACCAATGGTTTTAGTGGCATTTACCGAGCCTTTGATTCAAGTTCTTACATCTCAAAACGTGGAAGCACTTGCTTCAGGATTGGCAGCGCCAAATATAATTTCTTTGGTTTGGGTATTTGTCAATAAAATTTTTATTATCGCTCCAGTAATCTCTTTGCTTATTTTTTCTAAGTCGAAAAGGTATAAAACAGTTGGTAAGGTATCTTTTTTACCGGCATTATTTAATATTTCAGAACCGTTCATTTTTGGAATACCTGTAGTTTTAAATCCTTATATGATGATTCCCTTCATTTTATCAGTGCCAATTGAGATGACAATTTCTTATTGTGCGATTTCTTTAGGGTTCTGTGCTGTTCCTACGACAATGATTCCTTGGACAACACCAATGGTTTTAGCGAATTTTATAGCTACTAATTATGATTTTAGAGCTATCATATTGGATGTAATTATATTGATTGTACTTGTATTATTATATCTTCCTTTTATTAAATTGATGGATAAATCAGAAGAAGAATAGTGTTAGGTTGTTATATTTTTGTTGAGTTGTACAGATACTTATATAGTTAATTGTATATTAGAAAATGGAATAAATCATATCATGTGTTAATCAGAATAGGAGAATAAAAATGGGATTAACTTCTAGACAAATAGAAATTTTACATAAAATTTTGAATGAGAGAAGAATAGAAGATATTGCTAAGAGTTTAGAAATATCTAACAAAACCATTGATTTAGAAATATCTCAAATAGTAAAGTTCTTTAAGAGTAAAGGATTGAAAGTGGAAAAAAATAGAGTTAATCCTATTCTGGTTGATGATGCTAGCAAGGAAAAATTTTATCAAATTCTATACAAAGAAATAAAAAAAGATGTATTTTCTCTACCCTCTTCTCAATTTGAACGCCAGATTTATATTTTAGGGAGATTAATCTTTAATTTACAAATATCTATTTTTGATATTGCTGAAGAGTTATGTGTTTCAAATAGTACGGTGTATAGAGATTGTGTGAATCTAAAAAAAACTTTATCTCTGTATTTGCCTCATGACGCTGTCACAATTTCAAAAGGCGATATAAATATATGGATTAATAAAAGAGAACTTCAGAGTTTTGTGTTTGATGTTCTTACAGGAAATGTGTTTCGAAATAATGTTTCTAATTTAAAATTGATTAATTTTATATTTGATGGAAACTTAAAGATAAAAAAGTTTAATAATGTGGTAAATATTATTAGAGAATATTGCATAGAAACTTCAATGATCATTAGTGAAGAAAAAATAATTTCTTGTGCATCTTTAATCTATTTTTCATATTTAATAGACACAGATAAAATAGACATAGATCAAAAACGTGATAACACGAGTATAGTACATCCATTAGTTAATAGAATAAGAAAATCTGATAAAGATTTTGTATTAGATGAATATAGTTTAGAAATGGTCTCAAATTATTATGTTTTAATATTACATAATCAAGAAGAAGATGATGTATTAAAGAAAAGCAGTGAAATTTTGAAACAGTTTTATGATACCGTTTATGATTTGTATGGATTGAATCTTGCCGTTTTTGAAGATATTAATACTATATTACAAATGCATATCTCTCAATTAATTCTTAGAATAAAGAACAACTTTGAAGAAGTATGTGAATTGGATCATATCGATATTCAATTTCCTCAATCATATCAAATCGCCAATACAATGGTGCCAGTAATATTTAAAAATTATGATCGGATTATTAATTCATATGAGGTTTATCTTATTTCTTTATATGTTGAGATGGTTATCAGAAAATTAAGAGGGAAAATACGTGTTGTATTAGTTACAGATTCAACAAGATCTATTAATGAATATCTGAGACATTGGATAGAAGACAATTTTTCTGATGATTTGGTGATAGATTCTGTGGTTTCAAGATATAGTTTATCTGCGTATTTAAATAAGAACCCAGATGTAAAATTTGTGATATCGACGGTTTTTATTGAATATGCTACAGATAGATGTGTCATTATTATAAATAAAATCCCGAACATGGTGGATAAAGATAAAATAAATCAATATCTGGTTTCTAAGAAAAAAATTGATTTAATGGAGAATGATGAACTCTTTGTTTCAAAGAAAAACATATTTATTAAAGAGTGCAAGGGATTAACTTTTTCTTCTCTTGTGGAAGAAATGACAGAAAACTTAAGTGAGTTTGGAATAATAAAAAATAAAAAAGAGTTTGTTACCTCTATTTTAGATAGAGAGAAAGTATATAGCACATTAATATCTAAACAAGTTTTAATGCCACATAGTATAAATGTTTTATCAGAAAAAAATTCAGTTTCAGTAGCTGTTTTGAAGGAAGGTTTAGAAATACATGACTCATTAGTAAGAGTAGTTTTTCTTCTCGCTTTAGATGGAACGTACGATCAAAAATACATTAGGCAATTATCGGTAATCAAAAAAATAGCTTTTGATAACGATTTTATTGAGAAAATTGTTGAATGTAATAATTCAACGGAAGTTTCAAAGTTACTGCAAAAATATATGTTAGAAAGGAAATTGTGATGAAAAAAACATTTCTTTGGGGAGCAGCTATTAATGGTTCGCAATTTGAGGGAGATTATATAACAGATGGAAAAGGGATTTCAGAAGATGACGTGATGCCAAAAAGTAAAGATAGAAGACATAAAAGGTATTATGAAATTCAAAAAAATCTGTTTTATCCAACACATGAAGGAGTTCGTTTTTATAGATATTGGGAGGAGGATTTGAAGAGAGCAAGAGATTTAGGGTTAAAATCACTTAGAATATCTATTCAATGGACCAGAATTTTTCCGAAAGGTATTGAAGAAGAACCAAATGAGGCTGGATTAAAGTATTATGAAAATATAATTGATAGATTAATCGAATACAAAATAGAGCCTTTAATTACAATTTGTCACAATGAAAAACCTATTTATTTAATAAAGAATTATGGAGAATGGTCAAAATTATTTGTAGAATCTTATGTAAAGTATTGCAAAGTGATCTTTAATAGATTTGGAAATAAAGTTAAATATTGGCTACAAATTAACGAATTTAATGCCCTATCTTTGAGAATGATCAAGGAAGATATAGATGAAAATGAATTAAGATCTAAGAGACAAGAAGCTTATCAGTCATTGCATAACCAATTTGTGGCTCAAGCCAGAGCAAAAGAACTCTTTTCTAAATTGGTTCCAAATGGAATGATAGGTGTATGTATGGCTGCAGAACTTTGTTATCCAGCAACCTGTAAGCCTTTAGATAATTTACAACAAATAAATGATGAGAGAAGATTAAATTATTTATTTTTAGATGTCTCTATAAAGGGAGAATACCCTTATTATTGTAAAAAGTTTTTTTCTGATATGAATATTTCAATTCAAATGACTCAGGAGGAAAAAGAGTTATTAAAAAATAACACAGCAGATTTTATAGGTTTTACATATTATTTTACATTGATTTCTGATTATGAAATCAATAAAAAATATCATTGGCATTATTGGCCTAAAGGCGAGAACGAATATTTAGAGCAAACAAAATGGGGATGGACAATTGATCCGTTAGGATTGAGAATCTATCTAAATAAATTATATGACAGATATAATGTTCCTCTAATGATCGTTGAGAATGGGCTTGGGCATGTAGATAGTATTGAAGATGGGAAAATTCATGACACTTATCGAATTGAATATTTAAGAGATCATATTGTACAGGTTTTAAATGCTATTGATGATGGAGTTGATGTTTTGGGCTATTTTGTATGGTCGCTGTTAGATGGATGGAGCTTAGGAACGGGAGAAATATCAAAAAGATATGGATTGATTTATGTTGACTTACAAAATGATGGTAGTGGTAGTTATAACAGATACATCAAAGATTCTTATAACTGGTATAAAGAAGTAATTTTATCAAATGGAGATATTTGTAGGAGGTAAAAAAATGAAATTGTTAATTGTTTGTGCAGCAGGTATGTCTAGTTCGATTTTAGTTGAGAAATGTGTTGATGCAGCTAAATCTAAAGATAAAGAGATTGAAGTAAAAGCGGTATCGATGGAAGCGTTAGATTCTGAAAAAGGAAAGTGGGATGTATGCTTGATTGGTCCTCAAGTAAGATACATGAAAGAAAAGATTAAGAACGAACTAGAAATTCCAATTGAAGTATGTGATATGCAAGCATACGCGTTAGCAGATGGGAATAAAGTGTTAGATCAAGCGGAGAAATTATTTTATGAGCAATAAAATTAACGAAATTTACGAAGTGTCTTTTAAAATTTTAGCAGAGGTTGGTCTAGCAAAGTCATTGTATATTGAAGGTTTTAGAGAATATAAAAGAAATAATATTGAACTTGCTCAATCCATGTATAAAGATGCTAAAGAAGCATATGTTAGAGCTCATGAATATCATAAGGGATTGGTTGTTAAAGAATCTAGAGAGCAAGATCCATATGTTGCATTGCTATTGGTACATGCTGAAGACCAATTTAGCTCTGTTGAATTGATTTCATATTTTATTGAAGAATTAAGTCTCTTGTATGAAAAATTAGATAAAAAGGATTAGAAAATTCCAATTGGTGAATTATTAAAGCATTTAATTTCTACTAATACAAGAAATGATGGTATGTTTCAAAAGGCCGTTTAAGTAATGCTAGGAATTTTCGTGGAATAAATTAAAATGTATTAATAAAAAGTCGTCAGAATATATTCTGGCGACTTCTTATTGAAAAAAGAAACTTGTCGAAACTATGTTAATGTTTTATAAGATCACTTTACATTGTACCGACCTTTTTTTATTTTCTTCAATGATTTTCTCTAGATATTCTAATTGCTTCTTGACTTGCTCTTCTAGAGATAATTCAGGAAGCTTTTCTTTTGTTAAAGTAGCTTGATATTTTTCTTTGATATATTCTTTTTGATTTTGATAATATAAATCATCCATTAAATAGTTCTTATGCTTATTGTAGGCTTGTTTGATTTCGTTAATCGCTTCGACTAATGTAGCATTTTCGGAATAAGAGTCATTTCCGTAAACTGTTAGTTGTGCACAGTAACGATCATCTTCGGTCTCTATATCATTATAAGGACGTCTATTTATTTCAATTTCAAATCCTAGTTCATTAGTTTCTAGTAATTCAAATAGAAAATCGATGACATCATCCATGGATGTGATTGATTTTTTACTGTTTGATATTTCACATAACCAATCCAATGAAACATTACATCTTTTTGCAATGGTAACAAGGATATCTTGGTTAGGCGTATTTTTGTTGTTTTCATAGGCTGATACAGAAGGCTGAGGAATTTCTAATAAATCAGCAAACTCTTTTTGTGTCAAGTTCATGTCTTTTCTTAATTGTTGTAATCTATTTCCGAAACTCATATTGTCTTCCACCTTTTTAAGTATTATTTATCGTTATATCATAATTTCATATAAAAATAAGAAAACATGTATAAAATAAAAGTAAATCATATAAATATAATAAATAATTATTAACAATTCAGGTGGAACTCTTTATAATTTAAAATATAAGATTTTCATATAAATATGTAAAAAGACAATCTTATGCATGACCCAAATATGAATCAATACATATTTCTTTAGTAGAAAAGTATTATCTTTATAAAATTGAAGAAAGATTAAAAAAATAAATGGATTTTTCTAAAAAATGTTGAATACATGAAAAGTTATTATTAATATAAATTATACTATTAGTTTTATAAAAGTAAGCATTTGACAAAATTATTGGAATCCATACAGCTATTTTAATTGTTTAAAAGAAAAAACAATAATCATTATTGTACATATTGGAAGTAATTAAAAGGAGGTGTAATTATGTACGAAAATTATACAAGACAATCATTACCAACAAAAGAATATCGAGAACTTGTGGGTACAGCTTTGTGTGTATTTAATTCAAATAACGGATTTATAATCGAAAATATTATTAAGACGGATAATTCTTATGATTGGTACGATTTGATTGATAAGGAATCGGGTAGATTAAAAAATGATATTTCAAAAACTATTAGCCAAAACAGTAATGATAATATTTGTGAACTATTTTCTGAGATTGTAGAAATGAGAAATAGAATCATTCATAGTTTCAGAATAACTTCTGAAGATGGAGAACAGATACTAGCAACGAAAACATTGAAAAGAGATGGAAATATTCAATTTCATATAATAAAAGAGTATTTGAAGGAATTCATCAAGAAAAATGAAGAACTTAACTACTTGCTTTATCGTTATAGAGGATATTAATTTCTTTAGTATTGGAAAACGAATTTTTATTCAACAAAAAAATATATTTTAAAGATATTATTGTTATTTATGCATAGTATGTTGATACAACATGGCTAAAGTATAACTTTGATATCTACGATATACATTGAACAATGCATTCTTCTGCTTTATAGTCAATTTAGGATCAAAAAATAATCAGATTCAAGATGTTAGACAAATTTAGACGAAAATATATCCCATTTTTAGTAGATATTCACTACTTGAAATAATTATAGCTAGTGAAGAAGAAATTGTTAAAATGACCTATAAGAATATATGAAAGATCCTCATTTTTTTACAAATGAATCTATGTTGAAATCTTTGACTGAGTTATCAAAAACATTAGTTATGTAGTATTGAGTAGTTATGGATACAATTTCTTTGTTCTGAACGTAACGGTTGTTGTAGAGATTTACTTGTATTATCATTCCAAGCTTGATTTGACAACTTAATAATCTAATTAAGCTAGATCATATCCAAATAAAATCTTTTAGGAACAATAACTTTTTCTTTCATGATTTCTATAAATTCTCTTAATGCTTCAAATGTTTTAGATATTTTAGTTCAACTTGCTCTATCTTTATAGTTTCTTTTTTGGGTGCTTAAGTTTTAAAACAATAAATTTTTAAGAATATTCTATATTTTGATGAGCAAAGGACAATTCATAAATTTGTAAAAAGTAACCAATCTATTTTTCGAACAAAAGCAAAAAAGAAAACGCTTGCAAATAGTCATCGCGTATGCTAGTATCTTCTTGGATAGTTATTACTTTTGGTAAGCTAAACCTATACGCTTTTTTGTGTATGGGTTTTTTTCTTTGGATAGGAGGAAGAAAATGAAAATTTTTAAGGTGATCAATAATAATATAGTTAGTGTTTTTGATCAAGAAGGAAACGAAATTATATACATGGGAAAAGGTATAGGGTTTAAGAAACATCCTGGTGATACTTTTGTAATTTCAGATGTTGAAAAAAAGTTCATTTTATCCTCTACAGAAGCTAATAATAACCAATTGGTAAAATTGTTAAATGAAATTCCTCTTGATATAACTGATATAGCAATTGAAATTTTTGAAAAAGCATCTTTAAAATTGAACAAACCTTTGAATGACAGTTCTATCATATCTTTAGCAGATCATATATATACGGCTATAGAAAGAAGCAAAGAAAATATATATGTTAAAAATATTTTATTATGGGATATCAAAAAGTTTTATCCAGATGAATATAAAATTGGAAAACTAGCTTTGGAAATCATACATGAACATACACATGTAAGTTTGCCAGATGACGAAGCAGGATTTATAGCTTTTCATTTGGTGAATGCGCAAATGGAAAACAATGTTGATGACATGTATGAATTAACGAAAATCATGCAAGAAATCTTAAATATTGTTAAGTATACATTTAAGATAAATTTTAATGAGGATTCGATATATTATTATCGATTTATTTCTCATCTTAAATTTTTTGCCAAACGATTATTAACGAATAAAGAATACGAGAATTCTGATGATAATTTATTTAATATTGTAAAGATGCAATACGAAGAATCGTATAAATGTGTAGAGAAGATAGCGGCATTTATAAATAATAATTATCATTATTTTTTATCGGATGAAGAAAAATTATATTTGACGATTCATATAGAACGAATTGTAAAAAATTTAAGGAATTAAATCTATAGAGATTTAATATATATGGCAAAAGAAAGGAGTGAAGAATGCTGCCATATCATGGATAGTTACATTAAGTTGGCTAAACCTTCATTTTTCATATTGACTGTTAGTAAGAATGGAGGATATAAAATGGGTAAATATGAACAATTAGCAAAAAAAATCGTAAAAAATGTAGGAGGAAAGGATAATATTCTTTCTTTGGTGCACTGTGTGACGAGATTACGCTTTCAACTAAAAGATGAAAGTAAAGCGAATGATGATGTTTTAAAAAATATGGATGGTGTTGTCACGGTAATGAAATCAGGAGGACAGTACCAAGTAGTTATTGGGAACCATGTTTCAGAAGTATTTGAAGATGTGTGTGACGTTGCAGGAATCGTAAAAGGGGAAAAAGCACAAGAAAATTTAGCAAAAAAATCTTTGTTTGATTCAATGGTAGATACTGTATCTGGTATTTTTCAACCAATTTTACCTGTCTTATCTGCAGCGGGTATGATAAAAGGGTTTAATGCTTTGTTTTTAGCTTTTGGATGGTATGTTTCAGGCAGTGGTATTGATATTTTGATGACAACCATCGGGGATGCGATGTTCTTGTTCTTGCCAATTTTATTAGGGTATACTTCTGCAAATAAATTTGGATTGAAGCCGTTTGTAGGTTTGGTGATCGGGGCAGCATTATGTTATCCGATGATTCAGGCATCTAATTTGGCTGCATCTTCGGAACCATTGTATGTGATGTTTCAAGGAACAATTTTTGAATCTCCAGTATATTTAGATTTCTTTGGTTTGCCTATTATTTCAATGGATTATACTGGATCGGTCATTCCAGTAATATTGATTTGTTATTTAGCATCTAAAGTGGAAAAAGTCTTTAATAATATTATTACAGACACATTAAAATTTTTCTTTGTGCCTATGTTTACAATGTTGATATCTCTTATTTTGGGCTTTGTTATTATTGGACCTGTGGCTACTTTTGGCTCAACATTGATTGCATCTTCTATCATGGCAGTTCGAGATTTTTCTCCAATAGTTGCGGGAGCGTTAGTTGGAGGATTGTGGCAAGTGTTAGTAATCTTCGGCTTGCATTGGGGCTTTATTCCTGTTTATATCAATAATATCGTAACTTTAGGATTTGATAATGTAATGATGCCTTTCTTTGGTGCAACATTTGCGACTACAGCAGTAGTAGTGGCGATGATGGTCAAGACCAAAGATAAAAAACTAAGAGAAATGTGTATTCCAGCATCTATTTCAGGATTCTTTGGAGTTACAGAGCCAGCGATTTACGGTATTTTATTACCGAAAAAGAAACCTTTCTTGATCAGCTGTGTTGCCAGTGCTATTGTAGGTGCTTATTTTGGGTTTGCTAATTTAAGAGAATTTATCATGGGAGGTTTAGGTGTATTTGAATTTCCTGCCATGATTGATCCAGCGACTAATGATTTAAACAATATGTATGTAGGGATCATTGGTGCTGTAGCTGCCATGATTTTAGGATTTGTATTGACAATCCTGTTTTGGAAAGATGAAAAGAATGAAGAAAGTAAAACAGTAGAAGTTACTAAGGATACATTAATAACAAAAGTAGAAATCACAAGTCCTATCAAAGGAAAAATCGTTCCATTATCAGAGGTAAAGGATGCTGCTTTCTCACAAGGTGTTTTAGGAAAAGGATTAGCAATTGAGCCATCCGTTGGGGAGGTGTATGCTCCTGCAAATGGTGTAGTTACGACTCTCTTTCCAACGTATCATGCTATAGGTATAACGACTGATGATGGAGCAGAAATTTTAATTCATGTTGGTATGGATACGGTAAAATTGGATGGCAAGTACTTTAAACCATTTGTTAAGCAAAATGAAAAAGTTGAAAAAGGACAGAAATTATTAGAATTTGACATAGAAGGAATTCGTAAAGAGGGTTATTCCTTAGTAACTCCAGTCGTTGTTACAAATACGACAGAGTTTTTAGATGTTGTTCCTTCAGGTTTAGAAGATGAAGGAGCATTTATCACAATTGTTAGATAAGGTGAAAAAAGATGAAAAGTAAATTTCCAGATAATTTTTTATGGGGAGGTGCAACGGCTGCTAATCAATATGAAGGGGGCTTCGAGGCTTGCGGTCGAGGTTTATCGAATTTAGATATGATTCCTTCAAAAGAGCACCGTTTTGAAGTTGCATCAGGAAAACTTGATCCTTATTCGTTAAAAAACGAATATTATCCATCTCACATAGGGGTTGATGGGTATCATCATTTTAAGGAAGATATTAAATTATTTGCTGAGATGGGATTCAAAGTTTACAGATTTTCTATAAATTGGACAAGGATTTATCCCAACGGAGATGATGAGCAGCCAAATGAAGAGGGACTTCGATTTTATGATCAGATGATTGATGAATGCTTGAGATATGATATTGAACCTTTGGTGACAATAAATCATTTTGATGTTCCGGTGAATATTATCGATAAATATGGTTCTTGGAGAAATCCTGTTTGTATTGATCTATATTTAAGGCTATGTAAAACCTTATTCACTCGATATAAAGGAAAAGTAAAGTATTGGATCACGTTTAATGAGATTAATATGATTTTGCATATGCCTTATATGGCAGCAGGCTTATTTTTTGGGCCTAAAGAGAATGTTAAAGAAGTTTCTTATTCAGCTGCGCATAATGAGCTGGTAGCGAGTGCAAAAGCTGTTTTATTAGCTCATGAAATCGACGAGAATAATAAAGTAGGATGCATGCTAGCTGCGGGGAATTCATATCCATACACATGCAAACCAGAAGATGTTATGGAGTCCATTAAGATGGATAGAGAAAATTATATGTTCATCGATGTACAGGCTAGAGGTTATTATCCGTCTTATGCTTTGAAAAAAATGCAAAGAGAACATATTGATATTTCAGCTTTTGAAAAAGATAAAGATATATTGAATCAAGGTACTGTTGATTTTATTTCTTTTTCTTACTATAACAGTATGGTCGCAACAGCAGATCCAAAATTAAATGAGACAATAAAAGGAAATATTTTTGCTTCTGTTGAAAATCCTTATTTGGAATCAAGTGAATGGGGTTGGCAAATCGATCCTTTAGGGCTGAGAATTACTTTAAATTATTTATATGATCGCTATCAAAAACCTCTGTTTATTGTTGAAAATGGTTTAGGAGCCGTAGATAACAAGGAAATGATTAATGGCGATATTATTATTGATGATAAATATAGGATTGATTATCTAAAATCTCATATATCTGCGATGAAGGATGCTATAGAACTTGACGGTGTTGATTTGATTGGTTATACAACGTGGGGATGTATAGATCTAGTAAGTGCTAGTACAGGTGAAATGAAAAAAAGATATGGATTCATTTACGTAGATGTAGATGATGAAGGTAAAGGTACATTCAACCGATATAAAAAAGAGTCATTTTATTGGTATAAAGAAGTAATATCAAGCAATGGAAAGAATCTTTAAATTAAAAGGGGCTGTAACGAATAAGTGGGTTTTAAATTCACTGAACATTACAGCTCTTTTTATGTTATAGAAAGATTTTGTATTTATATTATCAATATTCCTGGTTGTAAATTGTTATTACTGTCTTTTTGTGGCGATATAAGATTCCATAATAAACAAATATTTCTAGTAATGCTCCAGATGTTAACAAAATCGGAATAGATATCCATTCACTTAGGATGCCGAAAACAAAACGAAAAATCACAGAAGAAAGAGCATATATAATATTCATAAAAGCATTTAGCTTAGCTCGTTTGTCATCAGGAATATAATTTTGAACATTGCTTTCTCTTAACGTTGCAGAATTGATACCGCAAAACCCACAAAGGCTTCGGTTTATCAGCATTCAAGGATAGGAAATCCATAACAAGATTGCATCCATCAAAGCATAGAACACGTACGCAGCAAAACATAATGAAAATCTTTTATTTGCAGGAATGTATACTCGGTATTGAAATACACCTCCTATGGTTCGCCCAATAAATTCAAATATTGTAAATAGAGAATATAAAGTAATTCCTAAATGAGGTGAACTAGAAAAATAAGCAACTAGTAAAGGTTGTGATCCTACAGAATACCCTTGACCAATAGGAAAAGTCATATAAATTGCTTTTAATCCTTTGTTTTCTTTTAGGTAGAAAAATCCATCTTTTAAATCTTGCATTTACTTATGTAAGTTTATTTTATGTGTTGAATATGTCTATTTAATTGTTATGAAATGTTCAAAAGACTAGCTGTCCATAATAGTAACGCATAGATAAAGAAAATTGGAATGATTCCTGTTTTTGTATAGAGAAAGCTTGCAATTGGAGAAACGATAATGGTAACCGTTGGACATATCAGACTTGAAATAGTATAACCTTTTTGAGCGAAACCAGAAGGAATCAAATGTGGATAAAGACTTTGGTAAGCAATTTGATATATAGAACTAGTTGCAGTTAGAATGGATGAGAATAATAAATAAGTCATATATTGAAATCCATTTACCAAGGAGAAAAGTCCAAATAGAAAATATAGACAACCATTTAAAAAATCGATTTTAACAATGACAGGTTTTCTTGGGAAGCGGTCTAACCAAACAGAACTTATTAAAGGCAGTATCAAAGAGGGAATGATTGAAATTGCTCTAAAAGCACCTAATAAAAAAAATTGATTTTGTCTGATCAAAAACAACAAAAGATAAGACAAGATTCATAGCTGTTGCTCCAATTGCTGAAATAACCGTTCCTAAAGTAATTATTGTAAAGTTTTTTGTCCATAAAGTATTCATGGATTTATTATATTGAGAGATTATTTTATCCACAATCAAAATTGTTTGAGAAAAAATATGAAAAAGTAATCATAAATCAGTAAAATTTATGATTTTTGAGAAATTTCTTTTGTAAAAGTTGATAAGCTTCTTTATAACGACGTTGATGTTCATAAACTGCTAATAAATGTGGGCAGGTTGTTATTATAAAGCCATGAGGAAGATATTGTTCACAATATTTAAGGCATGAATGTAAGAGTTTTTCATAATATTTTTCATCTAAATAATTCTGATGAGTTAGCCGATAGGAAACGATGTCTAATAAAGGAGAATAACCATCATGAAAGGACAATCTTTCATTAATGTGTTCTAAGGCTTTTTGTTTACGATTTAGTTTTTCATAACACAAAGCGAATTTATGAAGAAGCAAAGCATCGTTTCGTTTCTTTGCGATGGAAGATAATAGATCTAAAGCTTTTGAAGGATTATTTTTTTCAAGATAGAGAGTTGCGATATTATATGTCAAATCATCATAATCAATAGGAATTTGACTCTGTTGTAACAGTCTTTTAGCAATTTTGTAATGATTCAATGTTTCCTCAAGATCTTGAAGGCAGCAAAAGGTATTTCCAATGGCGATTTGCGAATAAATTATGTTTTCAAGACTTCCTTCCTGACTTGCTATTTGAAACGCTTGATTCCAATATAAAACAGCTTGAGTTAGTTTCCCTTGATTAAACATGACAATACCGATGATATAGTATCCGATGCTGTCTTTATGTTGTCTTAAAAATTCAGTACTACTTATTTTATGTATAGATATGGCACACTGATACCATAAATTTTTTTGTTGTGAATTCATGAAAGAAATATAAGGTTGAATCTTATCATAAAGGTATAAGCTTTTCTTTTGATCATGCTTTTGAATTGCAAGAAACAGTTGAATCAGAAAACTATCTAAACAATAAAGGCTGTTTTCCATATTTTGTAATTCTTCTTCTGAAAAAAGAGCAGATATAGATTCGTGTTCAAAAAGGAAGTTTTTTTGTAAAAATTATCTATTTTTTTTTGAATACTCTTTGGTAATAGTTTTAATATCTAATTTTTTTTATAAAGCATTAAGAATTCCTTGGCTTGCTTGTATAGTCCCTTTTTCGATTTTAGAAAGATAACTGAGAGAGCAAATTCCATGGCTTAGACTTTTTTGTGACCATTATTTTTTGATTCTTGTTTCGCGTATTAAGATACTTTCAATTTGATTCATAATCGAATTATACGCAGAAAAATTTTATATGTAAATTATAAATGTCTCTTGATATAAATCATGTGATGATTGTAATGGTTTTGTAGAAAGTGCTTTAGATACTGTTGTCAAATATTCTTGATTTTCTAGGAGTGTACTTCCTGATAAAAGAAATTGACTAAAAAATAATTTTAAATCAATAAAATAGGTTAACTATGTATAAAGATTACCAAAAAATATGCTAAAGGTAGTAAAATATACTGTGTTTACAAAATGGATTCTTGAGTTTGAGTAGTACGAGAGTACATGGAGTATTTTATATGGTTAGTCTATAAGATTATCTACTGTATTCGGTCTATTTTATTTTTATGAGTTTTGCTGCTATTGCTGCTATTAATTTATTTTTGAGGTGATAAAGTGAATGAGAGTTTTAATACACAAGAATATATAAAGATGCTTGGTGAAGAATTGGTTTTTGAATTTAATAAAGCTGGAATGACGACTCATCCACATGCGGTGGGAGGCAGTAGAGAAAATAGTGCTAGAATAAAATTAAAAAATATATTGCCTGCTGGGGTTGGCGTTGGAAGCGGCTTTGTAATAGATAGTTATGGAAACACTTCACAACAGTGTGACATAATTTTGTATGAAGAAAATTTTGCTATGAAGTTTAATGTTAATGGAAATTCGGAAAATACGTATTATAATTGTGAAAGTGTTATTGCTGTTGGAGAAGTAAAATCTGTGGCGAGCATGACAGAAGTTAAAGATGCTATTATTAAATTAAGTAAGGTTAATCAACTAAAAAGATATAACGATGATGGCTATAACTATAGAAAATATTTATCAGCAACCACTTTTCGCAATAGCTTGGGTGATGAGAAAATAGAATATAACAGTGACGGAGATACTTTGAAACAAATTTTTACATTTTTATTATGTCAAGATCTGAATGCGAAAACGTCGAGTATAATAAAGTTTATGCAAGAGAAATGTAATAAAGAATGTGAATATATAAATAAAATTTTATCTACTACGGGAGCATATATATCATTTTTAGATGTGAAACAAAATCCTATAAAAGTGATGCCTGGAAAAATTGGTGCTAATTCTGTATTTAATATGGTAGATAATAAATATGCATTTAATCATTTTGTTTATAATTTAATAGATTTTATGACCCATGCAGCAACGGTCCCCTTAAATTATGGGAGATATATTTCAGTGCCTATGGAAATAGATGATTTGAAAGAAATTATAACATTATAAATGATGGCAACATATTGGTAACAGAAAATCAGCAAGCCATAATAAATGATGTAATTGAAGTAAAAAGTGATACATATTTGCAGGGAGGTTAAACAAATATAGTTAACAATGGCAAAGGACATGCCGAGTGTGATTAAGAATTGATGAAAAATTGTGATAAGTTGTTTCATTTTTGGGTCAAGTATCAAATGTATTATTTTAGTTTATAGGAGAAAATAGGAATGACTATTATAGAAATAATAAATGATAAATCATTAAAACGTTTAGAGAAGAGAAAGGCGGTTGTTACAGCGATTGTCAGTGAGAAAGTTGATTGTTCAACAATTTTAGAAATGTGCAAATCTTTGTCTGAAAAAAAGTGTTCGCTTTTGCTCGAATCCATAGAAGAAGTAAGTCGATCCAAAGAATATACTTTGGAAGTAGATTATCTGGATTTGGCCAAAAAATATATTTTGTCTTCTGATAATTCCTGTAAAAGAGAAGCTTCAAGAATTGTAGGGAATCTTGCAGCTAAATTTCCAACTAAACTTGATGATGCAATAAAAGATTTATTACAAAATACAGACAGTGAAGGGACAGTAATTAGATGGGCAAGTGCTTATGCATTATCACGCATTATAGTTATTCCTCAATATGCAAAAAGTTCCTTATTTGAACAGATTTATGATTTATGTGTAAGAGAAGAAGAAAGTGGTGTTAAAAATCAGTACATTAAAGCCTTAAAAAAAGCAGAAAAGCTTAGATGACTTTTTTGTAGATAGTATATTGAAGTGAAAGGACATTGCAACTGATGCATATCTGAAACATCTGCACTATTAAAATGTCAGCAAACATATTTTAAATTTTGTATAGAATTTGATGGCCTATCGAAGAAATAAAAAATAATTATAAACCGTATTATGAAATAAACTTTGAATAGAAAAAAGCCTTTATAAAAGGCTTTTTTTGTATGAATATGGTTAGAGAATAAAAAGAAAAATAAATGATGTTTAATATCTTTTAAATACTAATGTGTAGATACACAAAATTACAGGATGTTTTCTTTAAAGTCATGTTTTGCAGTAGAATCAAATGCCAAAGATATTTCATTTAATAAAGTTTTAATTAACAAACTTTGATTTGTGGTTAAATCTTTATTTGGAGATAAACCAATACCTACCACGCCATATACATGATTGTTTTTTCTTATAGATAGATATAATGCGTTTGCATCAGATAATGTATTTGTTGATGCACCGGCATTTTTGTTGTTTGTATAAACCCATTTTGCCACTGTCATTTCTTTTTTTGATAAATAAAAGGTTTCTATATTTGGTAATTTTTGTGGATTGTAAACATAAGGTTTAGGTATAAATTCTTTGTTTACAGGATAGAATGAAACTACATTTTTTATTAATTTATGTAATTGATAACATGTTTCTTGCATTATATCTTCGTATGAACTCATAAGTTGTAATCTTTGACTTGCTTGAAGTAGAAAGTCCATACTATACGCATGTGAAGAAGCAAAATCTTTTTCTTTTTTTAATTTTGATTGTAAAAGATTGATTGTAAACGAAACAATAACCATAACGATCAGCATAAGAAGGTTTTCTTTAGATGTGATGAAAAAAGAGTATTTCGGATTAATAAAAAAGAAATTAATAATTGAATATATAGTTTATGTTATACGTTTAATTTAAATGAACTTATTTAAGTATTAGTTATAACAATTGTAATTAAAAATATTTAAAAAATCTAAATAACTGTATGCCCTAGATTATGGAATAATTTTTTTGTTTCTTGAACATCTTTGGAAATATCATCATAGTTTTTAAGGGCGATCGTTAAAAATAATGCGTCGATAACCATTGATTGCAAAACAATAGACGTTTGACTGGCCAATCGAAGGTTATTTTCGATAACGGATGTATATAATGTGATATCAGCTTTTTCAGATGTTTTAGTATTGCCGTATTGGGTTATCACAATAATTTTGGCTTGTTTATTATGTGCAATATCTATTAATTCATAATTCTCTATGGATGAACCCAAAGTTGTAAAACAAATAAACAAATCATCTTTTTTTAGATTTGTACATGCTTCAAGACGTAAATGAATATCTTCATAAAAAATTGTTTGAATGTTAAGCCTCATCATCTTGATCTGAAATTCTTTAATTAAGACAGTGCTGGCACCCATGCCACTTAAAAAAATTTGGTGTTTTTTTTGAGCGGCTAAATAAATATAATTTGCAGCTAACTCTAAATTACCTCCGTCTATTGTGTTGACGGTGCTTTTTAAACTAGCAATAGTGAATGCAGTTAATTTTTCATAAATGGTTAAAGCGCTGTCATTAATGTCAACACGGACAGGTGTGTTTTCTAATTGTTGAGATACAAAATTTGCAGACAATTGTAATTTAAATTCTTTGTAACCGTTGAAACCTAATTTTCTAGTGAATCTAATCAAAGTTGGTTCACTAACTTCACAAGCTTCTGATAAAGCTTGAGTGGACATACCGGGTACTTTTTTTGGATTGTTAAGAATAAACTCCCCAACCTTTTTTTCAGCTTTTGATAGGAATGGCATTGATGATTCAATGCGTAAAAGTAAGTCGTTGTTTTTCATATTATTGATGTATTTTACTATTATCCTTTCATTGATATTTTAACAAATATTTATGCAAAAGTGTAGTAAAACTAAATTTTTTAAATTTTATATTGTAGTAATACTACTTATATGTTATATTCGATGTAGGAAAACTACTATGAAAGGGGTAAAAATAATGGAAAAATTAAAAGTAGCAGTAGTAGGCGCTGGAATATATGGGCAGAATCATTTAAATGCGTTTACTTGGAATCCTAATGCAGATTTAGTAGCGGTTTGTGATTTAAATCCTGCAATCACAGAAAAAGTGGCAAAGGAGTACGGTGTTAAAACATTCAACGATATTGAAGAGATGTTAAATTCAGAAGATATTGATGTCGTAGCAGTTGCAACACCAGATCCATTTCACAAGGATCCTACTCTAGCAGCTATACGTCACGGAAAGCATGTATTAGTAGAGAAGCCTTTAGCAACAAATTCTGAAGACGCTTACGAAATTATTGAAGCAGCTAAGGAGGCTGGAGTTCGAGTGATGGTTGACTACCATAAACGCTGGGATCCTGCTTCAATCGCAGTTAAAAATAAACTAAGTGAAGAAAGTTGCGGAAAGCCGGTACGTGGTTATATGCGTATGGATAATATTTACGACGTAGCTTTAAATTGGTTGAGTTGGTCGTCTAAGTCTAGTCCGGTGCATTTTGTAGGTACACATTGTTATGACTTGATTCGTTGGTATATGGGATGTGAAGTGACACAAGTGTATGCAGTAGGACACAAAGGTATCTTAAAATCTAAAGGTGTAGATACTTATGATACAATTACAGCAATTTTGGAATTTGAAAATGGTTGTACTTGGACTGTAGAAAATGCCTGGATTTTACCTGATGGTTTTGCAAAAGCAGATGATGGTTGTACGGAAGTATTATGTGAAAATACAATGATTCGTGTTGACTCCCAAAAACGTGGAGTAGAATTTTTTGATTCAAATAAGTTATCGACACCAAATGTATGCTTTATTCAAAATTATAAAGGTCGTTATCAAGGCTTTGGAATAGATCCAATTAATGATTTTGTAAATTGTATCCAAAATGATATTCCTTTCATTGCAGATATGTATGATGGGTTAGAGGCTGAATTAATTGCTGAGGCAGTTCATAAAAGTGCAGATACTCATCAAATAGTTAAGATTGAACGCAAAATAACGCGTTAATCTATATAAAAAATAAAGGAGGTGAAAATATGTCAAAAGTAAAAATGGTGCGTGTAGACTATCGAATGGTGCATGGTCAAATTGTT
Organism: uncultured Faecalitalea sp.; assembly: GCA_946408025.1. Classification (GTDB taxonomy): domain Bacteria; phylum Bacillota_I; class Bacilli_A; order Erysipelotrichales; family Erysipelotrichaceae; genus Faecalitalea. The sequence goes on along the minus strand of CAMJQJ010000009.1, from coordinate 14,078 downwards.
GCGAAATGGATAAAATTTCGACCTGTGGATCGATTGATTTTAGCAGATAATTTATTAATTGATGATGATTTTATGGCTGATATATATCGTATGGCAGTTCCAGATAGACCAGTTGATATAGTTAAGATTGATGATGTTCAAAAGGCTTTGGATAGCACAGATGATTCAGTAATGTTAATTTTCCGAGATGTGGAAAATGCTTATAAAGCCATAAAAAACGGATTAACATTACCTGAACTGAATGTTGGCGCTGTACAAAATAATAAAGATCGAAAATCCGTTTTACAAGGAGTTTCATTATCAAATGAAGAATATAAAATGCTAACAGAAATTCAAAACTCTGGTATAAATGTATATTTTCAACCGATTCCAGAGAATGATCCTGTTGTTTTAAAATCAATTGAAAAAAAATTTAAATAATAAATAAGGAGAGAAAAAATGGGTGGTACACAGTTGTTAATCATGGCCATTGCCATGGGTTTGATGTATTGGATTGCTAGAGGAATGATTGGTGGATATTTTGCATTTTTCTTTATTGCAAGTCCAATTGTAGTTGGTGTTGTTGCAGGATTGATTTATGGTGATTTAACGAATGGATTGATTTTAGGAGGAGGAATTGCGGCGGCATTTGCAGGAATTATTGCTCCGGGCGGTAATTTACCTACTGATTCGGCATTGGCTGCTACTACGGTTATTCCGATTGCATTATCTACAGGATTGTCAGTAGAACAAGCGATTGCTTTTGCGGTTCCAATGGGCTTGGTAGGCTCTTTTGTTACAAATTTAAGAAAAATGGTTAATGTTATTTTTGTGCATAGGGCAGATGAATGTGCTGCAAAAGGAGACTTAAAAGGTATTCGTAATTGTGCTATAATTTTTCCTCCAATTGTAGAACTTCCGTTATTGTTTTTACCGGTATTTTTAGTTGTAATGTTTGGCCAAGATGCAATGTTAGCTTTTATGAATAACGTTCCTGATTGGGTGATGCATGGAATGGAAGTTGCAGGTGGAGTTATGCCAGCAATTGGTTTTGCGTTAATTATGAATATGATTGGAAAACCTCGTTTGATTCCTTATACAATCATTGGCTTTATCATGGTTAAAGCATTAGCTCTAAATAATTTGACCGCCGGTTTATTGTTGGGTTGTGTTGCATTCTTAGTTGTGTTGGCAAAACAGGAGAGAAATAAAGAAGGGGCATAAATATGGATGAAAATAAAAAAGTATCATTAACAAAAAGAGATGTTAATAAAGTTATAGCACGTTGGTATATTACAACAGAAATGTCTTTGAATTTTGAACGTATGCAATCCATTGCATATACATATGCGTTAATTCCAGCGTTAAAAAAATTATACCCAAATAAAGAAGACATGATTCCAGTATTACAACGTCATATGGAATTATTTAATACAAATGCAACAGCTGGAGGGTTGATTTTGGGTACTACTTTGGCAATGGAAGAAGAAATTGCCAATAATCCTGAATCTATGCCTGGACAAGCAGTCGTAGCTGTTAAAACAGGTCTTATGGGTCCGGTAGCGGCGTTTGGGGATTCATTTAGCGCAGGGACATTAACAACTTTAGCAATTTTGGCTTCTTGTTCTCTAGCACAGGAAGGGTCTATTGCAGGTTTCTTCTTATTGCTTCTAGGTACGATGATAACGTTGTTTGAGTTGATATTTACTACTAAGTTGACATATCAAAAAGGACGATCAGCAATCAAAGATATTATGTCTAGTAAATTAATGAATGACGTAATAGAAGGTGCAAATATTTTAGGTATGGGAATGATGGGAGCATTATCTGCTTCAATGGTTACCTTGAGTATTGCGTTATCAGCAAATTTTGGAGAATCAGTTTTAAGTGTTCAGGACAAGATTGATGCCATAATGCCAGGTATTCTCTCTTTGAGTGTATTAATGATTTACTATTATCTGATTAGTAAGAAACATGTAAGTGTGGCTAAGTTAGTAATTGCAACGCTTGTATTTGGTATTTTGACAGCTGCAATCGGTTTGTTTTAAAATACAAAGGGCATCTGTAGATGCCCTTAATTTATATATGTGTATATAGGAGGTAAAAATGAAAGGTATTATCTTAGCAAGTCATGGAAAATTAGCAGAGGGTCTTTTAGATTCTTTGAAAATTTTTACAGGCGATCCAGAAAAAATAGAAGCTATTTGTCTTATGCCAGGAGATGATATTTCGGAATTTGTCCAAAAATTAAAGAAAAGTATAGAAAAAGTAGATACAGGAGAAGGTGTTATATTGTTTTGTGATTTATTGTTTGGTACTCCATGTAATTGTGGAGGTTCTTTATTCAAAACACAGGATAACTTGGAAAAGGTCCAAATAATTACTGGAATGAATCTACCAATGGTACTTGAATATTTGGGAGTAAGGGATAGTAAGTTAAGCCCAACTGAAATTATTGCAGTTGGAAAAGAGGGAATTGTCGACTTTAATAATCTATATCAGGAAAGACAATCATAATGAAACAAGAAGAAATAAAAGATTTATTAAAAAAAAATAAAATCAAATTCAATTCTCATTCAACAATATATGCAACAATTAAACCGAATGTAGGTGCTATAAAAAACGGTATAGGAAATTTATTATATGCTAATAAAACGCATATTATACATTTTAATTCTCAGGGAGTAATTATTTTGCCTCTAAATGAAATGTCTGGAAAGGTAGAAGAAAATTTAATCACTATAATTCCTGAAAATGAAATTTTATCAAAAGAATTAAAAGTCAAATTTCTGTCTTTTCAACTAAATATTAAAACGAAAAAAGGAGACATTAGCTATGGTATACGAAGAAGTGTTCTTGGGGCACCATGGCATAAAGAAAATTTATCGTTCTTGTTATTAAATACATCTAATAAATACATCTAATAAGGAGAATAAATGATGAAGTATAATGCTGTGATTTTTGATATGGATGGTCTATTATTTGATACTGAAAAAGTATTTAATAAGGCGTGGCAAGTTTTAGCGGATTCTCAAGGTCTTGTTTTAAATCCTGAAATGTTGGATAATCTGAGAGGTACAAGTGGAGCGAAGATGCTAAAAATACTTACTTATTATTGGCCTCAATCAAACGAACAGTTTTTGATGAAAGAAGTTTTTAAAGTTGCTGAAAAAATGCTAAAGGAAAATGTTCCTGTTAAGCCGGGAGCTCCTGAATTGTTGCAATTTCTAAAAAATCACGATGTACCGATGGCGATTGCAACCAGTTCACCTCGATATTTAGTAGAAAGTAATTTAAACATATCTCATTTTGATGAATTTTTTAATGTGATAGTCTGTAAAGAAGATATAAAAAATGGTAAACCAAATCCAGAAATATTTCTAAAAGCAGCAAGTGAATTGAATCAAGATCCAGAAAAATGCATAGTTTTAGAGGATGCAATTCATGGTGTAAAAGCGGGGTTGAATGCAAAATGTAGAACGATAATGGTTCCAGATTTGATTTTGCCAAATGAAGAAATATTAAATTCAGATGTTTTGGTGTTGAAAAATTTGAATCAAGTAATTGATGTTCTTGTTAAGAATAATTGGGTATAAAAAGGAGAAAATTATGAAAGTAGAAATCTGTTGTGGCAGTTATGAAGATGCCTTAGCAAGTTATAAAGGAGGGGCAAAAAGAATTGAGTTGAATAGTGCTCTATATTTGGGGGGATTAACACCAAGTTTGGCTTCATTAAAATTTACAAAAAAATATACTGATCTTAAAGTAATCTGTATGGTACGACCTCGTGGTGCTGGATTTTGTTATAATGAAATTGAAAAAGAAATCATGTTTGAAGATGCAAAAATATTGTTAGAAAATAATTGTGATGGTATATCTTTTGGATTTTTAGATGAGAATAAAGAAATAGATAAAGAATCAACTCAGAAAATGGTAAATTTAGTTCATTCTTTTAATGGCGAAGCAGTATTTCATAGGGCATTTGATTGTACCGAAAATCCGTACAAATCTATTGAAACTTTAATTGACTTAGGTGTAGATCGCATTCTAACGGCAGGTCTCCAAGATAAAGTTGAAAAAGGAATTGATTTAATTAAAGAACTTCAAGAAAAATATGGTAATAAGATCCAGATTTTACCGGGTAGTGGAATAAATGAAAAGAACTTAGAAAATATTGTAAAAATTTCTGGAGTGGAACAAGTACATAGCTCTTGTAAGGGCTTTGGGAAGGATCCTACTACATATGCAAAAAATTTTGATTTTGGATATACTACAGATGAAAATAATCAATTTGAGATAGTTCTAGAGGACAAAGTAAAAAAATTTGTGGGAAAAGCAGATAAATTATAATTGATAAATGAGACAGACTGTTTTTACTTGATACAATAAAAATTGTATGAGTGTTTTTTTGTGAAAAGCAAAATACATTCATACTTTTTAATTTTTAGAAAAAATTATTGTGTAAAAGTACGTGATATATATATATTACAGAACGTAAAATTTTAAATTCTTGTAATGGTTATTCATTCTTTTTTTGAAATTTATTTGTTGTCAAACTTCAAGAATGAGTCGGATATTAACTTCATTATATTTGAATTATGCAGATAAATTATCTTGATAGTCAATTAAGAACTTTGTAGAATAGATGAAAAATGGAGGGATGACTATGAATTCTATTGAAATGGTAAAGATGTTTAGTGATGCGTTTGGACCTAGTGGATTTGAAGATGATGTTATAGGAGTGGCAAAAGAATTAATACCACAAGGATATGAGTATCAAATAGATACGTTAAATAATCTATATTTTGAAAAAAAATTAAGTTCATCAGGTATTTCAGTGCATTTTGATGCTCATGCAGATGAGGTTGGCTTTATTGTGCAAGCTATTGCACCCAATGGACTGATTCGTTTTTTACCTCTTGGTGGATGGGATACACGTAATATCCCTTCAAGCAAAGTGCTTATTAAAACACAGGAAGGTAAGTATGTTAAGGGTATTGTTTGCTCTAAACCACCACATTTTATGTCTAAAAATGATAAGGACAAGCCATTAAATTTTGAAGACTTATTCATTGATGTTGGTGCAACGAATAAAGTTGATGTAGAAAAAAAATATGGAATCCGTATAGGTGATCCAGTTGCTCCAGATGTTATATGTGAGTTTGATGAGAATCATGATCTTTTTATCGGAAAAGCTTTTGATTGCCGTATTGGATGTGCGGCAGTCTTTGACACTATCCGAAACATAGATACGAACAAAAATATAAGTGCATCGCTTAGTTCACAAGAAGAAGTAGGGGAGAGAGGTATGAAAGCCTTAATATCTAAAATCAAAGCAGATGTTATGATTTGTTTTGAGGGTTGCCCTGCTGATGATACTTTTAGTGAAGAATATATGATTCAAAGTGCTATTAAGAGAGGGCCTATGCTTCGCTTTTTTGATGTTTCTATGATTACACATCCAAAATTCATGCATTTTGCCCAACGTGTTGCAGATAAGTATAATATTCCAATGCAAGTAAGTGTTCGTAAGGGCGGAGGAACAAATGGAGGTATTTCGCATTTATCTGATATTCCAACCATTATTATAGGTATTCCTGTTCGTTATGCTCATAGTCATCATGGATTTGCATCTTATCAAGATTATAAAAATGCGGTATTTTTGGCTTCTAAAATAGTTGAAGAATTAGATGAAGATATTTTGAAGGGATTTAAAATTAAATAAATCAAAAGGTAAAAAGAGTATTTAATGGGTATTATCTTGTGGATAACGGATGATATCCATTTATTTTTTTTATCGCTTAACTCTATTTTTTACTGTGGTTATAGATTTTGCATAAAAAGAAAAAAATAGATATTTCTTGAACAAATTATGCAAACATGTATGCAAATTGAAGACACATGTATTAAATGATATAACAAAAATAGACTTTTGGTTTTGTTTACAATAAATTTGAAAAATATTTTCATTTTTAGTTGATAATATCTCTTAAAAGAAGTATTATTTTTAGGTCAGAACTATTTATTTCATAGTTATAGGAGGAAGAGATATGAACAAGCGCAAATGGTTAGCTGGATTAAGTTCAGTAGCTATGGCTGCAACGCTAGTTGGATGTTCTGGTGGCAACTCAGGAACTAGCGCAGCAAACACATTGACAGTTGGTATTTACCAGGAATTGAATGGGGTATTCTCACCAATGTATTATGAATCAGCATATGATGGTGATGTAATTAACTTGGTATATCAAGCTTTGTTAAAGTATGATGTTAATGATGAATTACAACCAGAATTGGCTACAGAAATGCCAGAAGTAAGTGCAGATGGATTGACTTACACATTCAAATTAAAAGAAGGAGTAAAATTCTCTGATGGTACTCCATTGACTTCTAGTGATGTTAAATATACTTTCACTGTAATGGCAGACCCTAGCTATACAGGACGTATGTCAAACATTGTTTCTAATGTTGTAGGTTATGAAGAATATCATAATGGAGACGCTGAAGAATTAGTAGGTGTCGAAACACCAGATGATTACACAGTTGTAATCAAAACTAAGAGTGCTCAAATTGATGCATTGAATAATTTTGGTACAATGGGAATTTGTTCAGACGAACAATTTGATTATGTAAAAGGTGATACTACTGAAATCGAAAGTAATACAGATCAGCCTATTGGATCAGGACCATATGTATTAAAAACATATGATAAAGCAACTGGAGCTTCTTTAACTCGTAGTGAAACTTTCGAAGCTGAAGAAGGTCAATACTCTGTAGAGAACATTATTATCAAAAAGACAGACACTTCAACAGAATATGATGAATTAGCAAATGGAAATGTAGATTTACTTCCAAATATGATGGAACAAAACAAAGTTGGTCCAGCTAGTTTAAATGAAAATTTAACATTCAATCATTACACTCGTGCTGGTGTTGGATACTTAGCGTTCAATGCAGTAGAAGGTCCTACTGCTGATGTTGCTGTACGCCAGGCATTATCTTATGCAACAGACCGTCAATCATTTGTAGATTCTTTCTATGCATATGATGAAGCAAGCGATGAAGTAAAAGACATCCCACTTGGATATGTTCCACAGGCATACTGGAACCCAGTAAGTAATACAATGGGTGATTATGTAACTGGTGAAAAAGAAATCGCTGGTTTAACAACATATGAATATGACCTTGAAAAAGCAAAACAAGTATTGGATCAAGCTGGTTGGGTTGTTGGAGCAGATGGTATTCGTGAAAAAGATGGTCAGAAATTGACAATTAAATTTGCTGCAACTGAAGAAAACTCAGTATTGGAAACTTTGATTCCTATGATTACAAAATCTTGGAAGGAAATCGGAGTAGAATTGAAACAAACAACAGTTGATTTCAACACATTGTTATCAATGATTGCTGATGACTCTCAATTATCTGATTGGAACGCATTCTTCTTAGCTACAGGATACACTGGAGTTGCAGATACAGATGCAAACATCAACTATGGTGTAACAGCTGATGGTAAGCCAGATCCAAATAACTATGCTCGTATTAATGATGCTACATTAAATGATGCATTGAATAAAGCTTACAACACTGCTGATGCTGCAGTTTCTGAAGAAAACTATTTGATTGCTATGGAACGTTCTAGCGAATTAGTTCCTTACTTACCATTGTATGGTAATGAATACTTTGACCTATATAATGTTCGTGTTAAAGGATTGGAAACAAGTCCAGTACACACTTGGTCACAAGCTATGGATAAAGTTACTCTTGAGTAATGTTATTGACAGGTATTAATTAAACTAATGACAATAAGAGCAGGCCGTTCGAGACTTGCTCTTATGTGTTTAATTCGAGAATAGAAGAAAGGAAGAGCAAAATGGTAAAATACATTGTAAAACGTGTTTTAACGATGATACCAGTGTTATTGGTTATATCGATGGTTATTTTTGCAACAGTAAAAGCCATGCCTGGTGATGAAGTAACTGCGTATTTTGGTCCAGGAGCGCGAGTTACAGAAGAACGTCGTCAAGAAGTTCGTGAGCAATTAGGATTAGATAAGTCAAAACCTGAACAATATGTTCGCTGGTTGGGACGTTTTGTTACAGGTGATTTAGGTCAAAGCGTTACTTTGAGAAAACCTGTTGCTAGTATTATTGGAAATTATGTATGGAATACATTTTATTTAAATGTTGTTTCATTAATTGTAGCTTTGATATTTGCAATACCAATAGGAATAAGGCAAGCCGTGAAGAAAGGTTCAGCTTTCGATAATTTCTGGACAGTATTCTCTTTGTTAGGAACAAGTGTTCCAACATTCTTTTTTGCATTGCTTTTAATTTATTATGTGGCTTTAAACATTCCGGGAATGCCTATCAATGGAATGCGTGATCCTATGTTATCAAGTTTTGGATATGCTAATATATTCCAGGAAATTTCAGACGTTGCAGTTCATTCAATATTACCGGTAATCGTATTAGCTTTTAGTACTTTTGCTTCATTCTCACGTTATGTACGAAATGCTATGATTGATGTAATCAATATGGATTACATTCGAACAGCTCGTTCAAAAGGTTTAAAAGAAAAAGTCATAATTTATAAACATGCATTTAAAAATGCACAAATTCCTTTAGTTACTTTATTAGGTTTATATATACCATCTTTATTTAGTGGGGCTGTTATTTTGGAGACAGTTTTCGTATGGCCTGGTATAGGTAATGTATTGATTAATGCAATTACTCAACGTGATACATCATTAGTTATGGCGTGTCTTGTATTCAGTGCGATTTTAATGTTAATAGGAAACTTGTTATCGGATGTATGCTACTCATTAGTAGATCCGCGTATCAAAGTAGATGAATAGGAGAGGTCGATATGAGCAAAAAAGAAGAAGTTGTATTAGAAACTGGCGAAAAGATTGAATCAATCGGCCCTTGGCGTATCGCTTGGCGAAAGTTTTGCCAAAATAAAGTGGCTGTAGCAGGATTAGTAATTTTTGTATTAATAGTTATTTCTGTGATTGTAGTGCCTATGGTTTTAGGATATTCTATTGAAGATCTGGATCTAACAAACGCTAACCAAGCTCCAAATGCTGAACATTTATTAGGTACGGATGATCAAGGTAGAGACTGCTTATATCGCTTGTTTATGGGTGGCCGTATTTCTATCATGGTTGGACTAATTGCGGCATTGATCACAGTTCTTTTAGGTTGTGTTATCGGTGGAATTTCAGGTTATTATGGTGGAAAAGTAGATAATGCTTTGATGCGTTTTTGTGAGATTGTTTACTCTTTACCATTTACACCTATGATTATTGCCGTAGCGGCAACTATGCTATGGGTTCCACAGCAACAGAAAATGTATGCTGTATCATTGATCATTGGAGCCTTGTCGTGGCCAGGATTAGCTCGTCTAGTTCGTGGGCAAATTTTAGCATTGCGTGAACAAGAGTTTATGCAGGCTTGCGAAGCTTTAGGTTTTAGTGATTTTTCAAAAATATTTAAACACTTATTGCCTAATGTAATTTCATTAGTAATTGTAAATGCGACTTTGCAGATGGCAGGAGCTATTTTGACAGAAGCAGGACTATCTTTTTTGGGGATGGGAGTGCAGATACCTACACCATCATGGGGGAACTTGATGAATTTAGCGAGAAATTCACAAGTGTTCCGTCAGTTCCCTTGGCAATGGATTCCATCAGGAATTATGTGTTTATTAACAGTTGTTTCAATAAATTTAGTTGGGGAAGGTCTTCGTGATGCCCTTGATCCAAAGGAAATTCAGTAGAGAGGTCTAGTGCATGTCAGTAAATAAAAAAGTAATTCGTGTAGAAGATCTACGTGTCTATTTTCACACTAAAAAAGGTGATTCAAAAGCGGTGGATGGTAACCACTTTACAATGTATGAGAATGAAACATTGGCTATTGTGGGTGAATCTGGCTGTGGAAAATCAGTAACGGCAATGAGTATCCTTGGCCTTGTTAGCAAGCCAGGAGAAATTATGCCAGGATCTAAAATTGAATACATGGGGAATGTAGAACGTGGTGAACAAGGGTTAAACTTGGCTACAGCAACAGATGAAGAAATTCGAAATATTCGTGGAAATGAAATTTCAATGATCTTTCAAGAACCAATGTCTAGTTTGAATCCAGTTATTAAAGTTGGAGATCAAATCATGGAAAATATCATGATCCATGAAGATGTATCTAAAGAAGAAGCTCGAAAACGAGCTATAAGCTTACTAGGAGATGTTGGTATTTCACGACCTGAAAAAGTTGTGGATAATTATCCTTTTCAATTATCAGGTGGTATGTGTCAGCGTGTCATGATTGCGATGGCTTTATCATGTAATCCGAAGTTATTGATTGCGGATGAACCGACAACCGCCTTGGATGTTACGATTCAAGCTCAAATTCTATCTTTAATGAATAAACTTAAAGAAGAAAAAGGAACTAGTATCATGTTAATTACTCATGATTTGGGTGTTGTAGCTCAAGTTGCAGATAATGTAAATGTTATGTATGCAGGAAAAGTAGTTGAAACAGCACCAGTAAAAGAATTGTTTGAGAATCCAAAACATCCATATACAATTGGTTTAATGAATTCTATGCCATCTTTAGCAGAGGATGGAGAACGTCTTACTACAATTGAAGGTAGTGTACCAAATCCATTGTACTTGCCGAAAGGATGTTATTTTGCTGATCGCTGTCCACATGCTACTGAACGTTGCCGTCAAGGTCAACCAACTGATACTAAAATTAAGTCTCGCCATCATGTATGGTGCTTCTTATATGAGAATGAAAATGATGAGAAAGTAGAGGGAAAATAAATGGCTGAAAAAAATGTGATACTAGAGGTCAAGAATTTAAAGAAATACTTCCCTCTTAAAAAAGGAAAATACCGCGAAGGAGACCCTTGTGTAAAGGCAGTTGACGGAATCTCTTTCAAATTATATGAGGGAGAAACCCTTGGGTTAGTTGGGGAGTCTGGTTGTGGTAAGTCTACTTTAGGACGTACAATAATTCAGTTATATGAACCCACAGAAGGTGAAGTAATTTTTAAAGGTGAAGAAGTTACAAAAAAATCTCGTAAAGAAATGAGAAAACTTCGTGAGGATATGCAATTTATCTTCCAAGATCCATATAGTTCATTAAATCCTCGAATGAATGTTTTCAATACTTTAGCGGAACCTTTATTAGCGCATGGAATTTATAAGCGTGGACCAGAGTTAGAAGCGTATATAAAAGATCTAATGGATAAATGCGGTCTTCCAAGTTATTATTGCTATCGTTACCCACATCAATTTTCAGGAGGGCAGCGTCAGCGAATAGGAATAGCTCGTTCATTAGCATTAAGTCCAAGCTTTATTATCTGTGATGAGCCAGTTTCTGCATTAGATGTTTCAATTCAATCTCAGATTATAAACTTAATGAAAGATATGCAGGAAGAAAAGAATATTTCTTATATTTTTATTTCACATGATTTAAGTGTAGTAAAACATATTTCTGATCGTGTTGGTGTCATGTATCTTGGTTCAATGGTTGAGTTAGCAGATAAAAACGAAATCTATGCAAATCCACAACATCCATATACTAAGGCGTTAATTGGAGCTATTCCAATTCCTGATCCAAGCAAACGAAAAGAGATGCAAGTAATTCAAGGGGAAATACCTAGTAATGTAAATACTCCAGCTGGATGTAAATTCCATCCACGTTGTCCGTTTGCAAAAGACATCTGTAAACAGAAAGTACCTGAAGTAAAGGAAGTTAAACCTAATCATTTTGTGCAGTGCCACTTCGGGGGTGAATTCTAATGTCGAAACGCCCTAGCATGCATGAGATGTTAGAAAAGAAGGATAAAATAGACGGTAAAGAAGATCAATTAGAAAAAGGAGATTTTCTTGCTTTATTAATTGCAGCTATTAGCGTATTTTGGCCAATTTTATTAGGAGCCATATTCGTCCTTGCTCTATTTATTTTCGGATGGAATGCGTTTTTTAGTTAGAAAAGAGGTCCTTTTAGGGCTTCTTTTGTTTAGAAAGGAAAAATATGTTGAAATTTAGTGAATACCCATACTCTCGTGTAGATGTTGTAGCGGTTCAAAATCAGTTAAAAGATTTGGTTAATAAGATTGATTCTTGTGAAAATTCAGATAAATTGTATGATTTGTTCATGGAATTTAATGAGATAAAATCAAATGTTGAATCAATGTCAACTCTTTCCAGTATTCGTCATACGATTAATACACAAGATGAATTTTATACAAAAGAGAATGATTTTTATGATGAAATGCTTCCTGTATTGCAGGAATCATATATTATGGTAGATAAAGCATTTTTAGCTAATAAAAATATTGAAGGATTGAAGCAACGAGTTCCAGAAACTTACTTTATGTCCAAAGAAATGGAATTTGCTTCCTTTGATTCATGTATCATAGAAGACATGCAATTAGAAAATAAGTTGACCTCAAAATATCAAGCTCTTTTAGCAAGCGCTCAGATTCCTTTTGATGGTGAAGTATATACATTGCCGGCATTAGAAGTAAAAACAAATGATAAAGATCGTAGTGTGCGTAAAGCAGCAATGAAAGCTTATTGGGGTTGGTATCAGGAACATCAAGAAGAAATCGGAGATTTATATGACCAAATGGTTCATGTTCGTACAAAAATGGCTAAAAAATTGGGCTATAGTTCGTACATTGAGCTTGGTTATAAAAGAATGAAGAGATATGATTACGATCAAAATGATGTTGCACAATATAGAAAACAAGTTTTAGAAGATGTTGTACCATTTGATTCTAGTCTGTATGAGAAACAAAAAGAACGTTTGGGTTATGATACATTATATGCATGGGATGAAAAAATTGAGTTTCTTTCAGGCAACCCAACACCTAAACATAGTCGAGAGGAAATGGTTAAACGAGCTTTAAATATGTATAAAGAATTGGATCCAAAAACAGGAGAGTTTTTCCAATATATGGTGGACCATGATTTATTAGATCTAGATAGTAAAAAAGGTAAAGCTCAAGGAGGATATTGTACATTTATTCCAAACCAAAAATCTCCATTTATTTTTGCGAATTTTAATCAAACAAGCCATGATGCTGAGGTATTAACTCATGAGGCCGGGCATGCTTTTCAAGTGTATGAATCTCAAGACATAAAACCATTAGATTGTGTATGGCCAACATATGAGTCTTGTGAAATACATTCTATGTCTATGGAATTCTTTACATATCCTTGGATGAAAGATTTTTTTGAAGAAGATATTGATAAATATTATTTTAATCATTTATCTGGTGCAATTAAATTTTTGCCATACGGTGTATTAGTTGACCATTTCCAACATGAAGTTTATGCAAATCCAGATATGACACCACAAGAAAGAATGAAAACATGGAGAGAATTAGAAAAACAATATTTACCTCATAAAAACTATGATGAAATAGAAATCTTGGAACAAGGTGGATGGTGGATGCGCCAAAGCCACATCTTCATGGATCCGTTCTATTATATAGATTATACCTTGGCACAAGTTTGTGCATTTCAGTTCTGGGTTCGCCAACAAAATAATGATTCAAAGGCTTTTGAAGATTACAAGCATATTTGCAAAATCGGAGGTACTCTTCCTTTTAGAAAGATTGTAAAAGAAGCAAATTTGATAGTTCCTTTTGAACAAGGTTGTTTAAAAGAAACTGTTGAAAAAATATCAACATGGTTTGATGCACATCAAGATGTAAAATAAAATTCAAAAATTTAAACCCTCTATACATATATTCTTGTATAGAGGGTTTTGTTTATGCAGAATAAGAGCAATTAAATTGAATCTGTAAAATGTTCACTAAATTGGATTATTGTATCTTTTATTTCTGAGAGTATTGATTGTATATCATCTCTAGCAAGCGTTCTGCTTAATTTCTTTTTTAATAAATAATCATTTTTTAAAGGATCTGCACATTTTTCAAATACATCTAATTCATTTGGTAAACTAGAATAATAATTTTTTTGGATCTTTCGATTATATCCGGATATCCATACTTCAAACGTACATGTTTTATGTACAAAAATAACTTGTATTTTTAACTTCTTATTTTTGAGAGAATCATTTGTAAGC
>CAMJQJ010000008.1 GCA_946408025.1 uncultured Faecalitalea sp. | reverse complement strand
AAAACTATTGGCCGCAATTGCAATTGTTCCTAAAGGAGAAACAATACGGGTAAATGCAACATATGCACTGCTTGTCACTAATCTATCCAAACCAACAGGAAGACCAATTTTTAATGCCCTTTTTAAAATCTCTTTTTCCCAAGATATTTTTTCTTTTTTTCGCAATGATAAAGAATCACTTCTAAAAAAAAGAAAACCACATAGGAATAATGAAACAACCAATTGAGAACAGCCCGTTCCAATACTTGCCCCCATAACCCCTAAATCCATACAAAAGATAAAAAACATATTAAAAATAACATCTAAAAAACACATGCATATATTTAATAAACTAGGCACCTTCATATTACCAGAAGCCTGTAGCATTCCCGTCGCAAGATAGTTCAATTGTTGAAAAGGAAAAAAAAGTGCAAAAAATAAAAAATATAGTGAAGCCTGATATTGAATTGCTTCTGTTCCTTTTAACCATATTGGAAGCTGAAAAGAAATAGATATTCCAACGATCATTAAGATAAAGGAAAAAATTACTCCAACGATAAAACCTTGCTTCATAATATTTCTAGCATGAGATAAATTCTTGCCTCCGATCGCATGTGCCACCTGAACAGTAAATCCTGTTATTGTAGCAAAAGCTACCCCTCCAAACATCCAAGTTGTTGAAGAGACCAAGCCAATACTTGCAGAAGCATTTGCACCCAAACTTCCAACCATGCTGGCATCGATATACTGCATCACTGTACTAGAAACTTGTGATAAGATTGTCGGCAAAGATAGCAACAATATCATCTTAACTTGTTGACAGGTAGATAACTTTTCTCCGTTACGTAATTTCAATAAATATTGATTATTCATACGATCCTTTCTATTAACAATTATCTTTCTGTATTTATTTTAAAAAGCTCTGTCTATCTTTTCCAGTACATTTATCATTTTTTGCAACAATGCAAATCAAACAATTTATATTAAAAGAAGTGAAACATCTATTCGTTTTTTTCTTATACTATCTATTTTAATTAGTATATTAGATATTGTCCCATTAATCATCCGTTAAATAAAGATCTAAAAATCCATCTTACAAAAGGTCCAACATAAAATACTTGGGCACATAGGGCAAAAGGAAAATTAAGCACCAACTTACTTAACCAATGACCAAGAAATTCAGATGAAAATCCCAGATGATAAAATGACACATAAAAAGTCATCATCGGAGCCATTAAAGATACAGTAAATCCCGCTGTCGCCAGAATCTTAAAAACAGGTTTATCATCTTCATCAAAAATTTTTACAATTAATTTTTTTACAATTTTAGAAGCAATATATCTCTGGGCAATAAAGGCTCCTATCACTTCTACCCACATATTCTTTAGTGCATACCCAAATGTAGAAAAAGTAACTCCATTTTCTAATCCAGCATTGTAAAAAGTCATGACATAGACAAAAATCAACACCATTATCATTGTAAAAATCAAATCTTGAAATTTTGTTTTTGGCATATTTCTCCTCCTTTCAAGTAAAAAACGAGCCGATTCAAAACAACTGGACTTACGTTTTGATCGGCTCGTTGTACAGATAAATGTTTACCACATTCCTAACAAAAATTCAAAAGAAAACATTAATCTTTTATTCAATGATCATTTCTATAATACGCTTTTGAACTTCTTTAAATATCTCTCCATTTATATCGATATGTGCCTTAATTTCTATAATACGAGATGTATTGATCCATTTTGAGTCATTGATAAACAACACAGATACCTTGGTCAACCCTTCTATATAACCTAAGCGCATCAAATGTCTTTTCCCAGTAGGATTTTTTTTGTTGTCATAAGCCTCTAAATAGGCTTTATATTTTCCACTTAATGGCACTACAAAGGCTTTTCCTCTTTTCACTGTCATGACCAAGCCAAAATGTAGATATCCTATTTCGTGCTGATAAGCTTGACCAAAATCTATGTAGGCAAGGTCACCCATGTTCACATTAAGATCCAAAGCCCTTCCTGATGAATATTCTTTACGTTTACAATAATTCATCTTAGATACCATATAATCAAATTTTTCTTTGTCGGTTAATTTTAGAATCATCATTCTTTCTTGATAAAAAGCATCTTCAACCATCGGTCCAAGATACTTAGATCTCAAAATATTTTCCTTTTCACTCATCCATTTTTTTGGTTCCATAACTGTATTGAAACAAAAAAAAGTGACAAAATCATGACAAAATAAAGAAAAATCTGCTATTTTGCAGATTTCTTCTTTTTATATTCTTTTATTATTCTTGTTACCGCCTTAATCCTATCCATAATTCTTCGACAAAGCCCCAGTATAGGATGAAAGTGTTCCGAGATCATTGCTGACTTTTCAATAAATATTTCTACCGCTAACAATATGATCATGATAGCTAATAATCCAAACATTTCATTCAGCATATAGACAAAAGCACTAAAGCCAAATAGAGTCGTGATACCACACATAATAATGACCGTATTTCTGTGTCCAAACTGCTTCATCAACAAATGGTGAATATGACTTTTATCTGCCTCTAAAAACTTTCTTCCTTTTAAAGTTCTTCGTAGGATAGCCGATAAAGTATCAATGATCGGAAGCATCAACAAGAGCATTGGCAAAGCCAAAGTTACGATTGTTGAACTCTTAAACCCTAATAAGCTAATTGCTGAAATCATAAACCCCAAAAATAAGGAGCCGCAATCTCCCATAAAGATGCTGGCAGGATGCGCATTATAGACTAAAAAACCAAATGTACTGGCTGCCAAAAGAAAAGTAATGATCATAATATCCATTCTTCTTTCAACAATAGCAATACAACCGATAACCACAAAGATCACAACGCTCATGCCGCCACATAAACCATCTAATCCATCGATCAAATTGACCGCATTGGTAATCCCAACGATCCATACGATTGTAAAAACAATAGAAAGAGCAATAGAATCTACCGTAATTCCAAAAGGCAAGCGTAAAACATCCACACCAACCCCAAAAGCCAACAAAATACAAGCGGCACATACTTCGAATGCAAGTTTTACCAAAGGTTTCATATCGATTAGATCATCGATCAATCCCGCAAAAAACATTAAGCTTCCACCTAAGATCATCCCGTTAATGGCCATATCCGCTTTTACGAACAAAGCCATTGAGATAATAAAAGAAACATAGATGGATACTCCTCCAATACGTGATATTTTTCCATGATGGACCGTTCTTTCATTTTCCTTGGCATATGTTTTGGCAAGCACCGAATATTTTTTTATGAGCGGTGTCAATCCAAGAGAAATGAAAAAAGGTACGATCAGTATTGTGATATCAAACAAATTGCTTCAACCCTTTCATTTGTTCTATAATATCGCATTCAGGCTTAGTTGTGCAAATGATTGGACAGTCAAACTCATGTTTTAAAGCTTCCTTGAGCCCAAAACAGTTTGCCAATCCACCACTTAACATAATTCCATTATTCATCAGGCGCTGTTTCATCTCATTTCCCATATTCATGTAGCAGTGTTTTGCCCATAATACAATTTGACGTATCTGATCTTCCATAGCTGGCCATATATCAGAAGCCCTTATTTGTATATTGACAAGTTTTCCATATCGATCCATCGCCATACATTGCAGCATGGGATTCTTATTCATTCTAAAGGCTTGTGAAACAGCTTCTTTTAAAGCACTGGCATCTTCATTAGAAATAAGACAATTTTGTTTTTGAGCGATGATCATCTTAATTTTTTCATCCATCCCCATTCCACCAAAATAAATACTCTTATGAACAAATTCATGACCATGAGCATAAATTCCCATTTCGGTATAAGAGTGCCCAGCATGAATGACAAAACAAGCTTGATCAGTCTGTAAAATTTCCATCGGAGTAACAAATTCAACTTTACGAACTTTACAAGCTGCTAGTTGTTGCTGCCACTTTAACTTTTCTTCATCACTGACCTCTTCATTCAAGCACACCAAAAAACAAGGCTTGAATACATTTTGCGAAGCCTTTAGTTCTTTAAGTCCCTGACGAATCAAAGGTGTAACATCATTTAATATGTTACCTTGTTTAACAGGATACCTTACTTTTATATCTTTCTTATTCTGATAAACATAGGCAAGTGCTTGATCAGCTAAGGTAATTACCTTTTGTTTATCATATGCAATACAAGTCTTTAAATAAACTTCTCTATCATTAAAATAATCATAAAAACGTAATGAATTCGAGCCAGGATCTAACGCAATCCAGTGAGCAAACATCTCTACACCCCTAATCCATTATATATTGTCAAGCTCAATATCGCCTGTGAACTAAGGTATGCTAAAGCTAATGACAACAAGAACATCAATAAAGTAACTTTTCCAGGCTGTTTGACCTTACAGAAATTTTCAAACTTAATGGCACTGAGCGCATAAAAGCTCAAACCAAAACACGCAAAAAAAATTATATAATTTATCAAAGAAGCTATCATAATTTCGCCCCCACACTTACAATTTCAACAAAACTATATCTCTTTTCTAATACACTTTTTGCCTTTTTCAAGACATCTTCATCAATGCAAAAACCCATCATACTAGAACCTGAACCGGACATCATGACACGAACCATACCTAAATATAACATTTCTTCTTTAATTTTGACCAGTTCTGGTTTTAATTCAAATGCTACAGGCTCTAAAGCATTCCCCATAGCCTGCACCAATAAATCCAAAATCTGACTCTCGCAGGCCATCTGAACATAGTCTATATCTGGATGAAATTCTTCCTGATTTTCCCACAACCTAAACGCCTCTGGTGTTGAAACACCAAAATCCGGTTTTACAAGCAAAATGTTGAATTTCCAATCCGTATCTAGAATTTCGATTTTCTCACCAATTCCTTTGACTCTTGAAAGCTGATTAACCACGCAAAACGGAACATCTGCACCAATTTGTTTAGCCAAATTCAATTTTTCTTCCATTTTAAGATCTATATCTTCGAGTTCTAGAACCGTTTTTAATACTGCTGCCGCATCCGCGCTCCCTCCGGCAAGCCCAGCTTGACTTGGAATATTTTTCTTAACACGAATCAAATAGTGATGTTTAATGTCATAGTGATTTCTCAGCAATCCAAGTGTTTTAGAAATCGTATTATCTTCACTAAGCTCCATATTTTCAATTTCAATCTTATCTTGATCTGCATATTCAATATCTAATTCATCATGTAAAGATATTGGAGCCATGATCATATCCAACTCATGATATCCATTTTCCATGGTTCTGACTACATCCAAACCTAAATTAACTTTTGCCGGTGCATAAACTTTCATAACTTACCTCATATAATCTAATAAAATCCTCTAAAGTGCACTGTTGCGCTCTAATCGAACTTTTTAATTGTGCCTTCTCCAACAGTTGTAAAGCTTCTTCTTTATCTTTGAATAAAGCCTGGAAATTATTGTAGATTGTCTTTCTTCGTTGCACAAAACAAGCTTTGACCATCTTAAAAAAAAGCTCTTCATCTTTTAAATTGTATTTGTGATGAAATGTAAACTGTAAAACAGCCGAATCCACATTAGGGCTTGGCCAAAAAACACGTCGAGATACATCCATGACCTTTTTGATATCGCATCGATATTGAGTTATAACGCTCAATGCATTATATTCCTTATCATTTTGGCTAGCTAAAAAGCGATCTGCCACTTCCTTTTGCATCATCACAGTAATTCTTTCAATAGGCTCTACTGCTTCAAAAAGCTTAAACAAGATCGGTGTCGTTATATAATAAGGAAGGTTTGAGGCAAAGACAACCTTCTGATCTGGTTTTCTATATTTTTTTATTTCCTCGTTAATATCCACTTTTAAAATATCTTTTAAAACGATTTTTAAATGATCATATCCTATTTCATTTTCCAGAACTTCGGGCAATCGGTCATCAATTTCAAAAGCGATGACCTGATCTGATTTCATCGTTAGATACTGAGTTAAAGCCCCAATACCTGGACCTATTTCAAATACCAATTCATCCTTAGATTTTATAGCAGCATCCGCAATTTTCTCGACCACCCTTGGTTCAATGATAAAATTTTGTCCATAACTTTTTTTTGTGAAAACATTATATTTTTCCTGAATCTCTTTTGTTCGTTTGATCGTTGCAATCGGTCTATCCATTCTTTTCATCCTCTAATAAATTTTCAATTTTATCTCGCGTTACATGCATTTGATTTAATCTTTTAAAACATGTTTTAGCATTACATGGGCCAATATGAACCATTTCGCATACACGATTGCGAAAAGATGCATCCCCTACAAAACCTAAATCAATATAATCCTGCCAAGACAAGCTTTCCTCATCACTTTCAAAACTCACAACTTGATTCAAAGCCTGCCACAGATCCTTTTTGTTCGCATGCTCTACACCAACTTTTTTCTCTGTTTTCGCCTTATCTTTAGCAATAAAAGCATGTTTTACACCTGGTACGTTGTCTTGAATCCAGCGACGAATATGTTCTCCAGGTCTATCTGGATCAGTAAAAACAATCACACCTCTTATTTTTTGAGCCTCTTTTATCCTTTCCAATACCAAAGGATTTGTGCTATCCCCACTTGTTTCGATCGTATCACAATCAAAATAGCTCTGTAAAACATTAGTATCATTTTTGCCTTCTACGACAATTACTTCTTTTATATGTTCTTTCATTGTAGATCCTCATCCTCAAAAGTAAATCCATAACCCCTTACTTCATGCACGTCCTGCACGATAATAAAAGCTTTAGGATCAAAACTCATTACATCCTTTTCAAATAAAGGATATTGTTTCGTTGAAATTACGCACATTAAAACTGGACGGTTGCTTTTAGTATAAGCTCCAGTTGCATTCAAAACCGTAACGCCTCTTTCCATCTTGTTCAAAAGATAATCTCGAATCTCTTCCCACTTTTCCGAAATGATCAAAACGTTCTTTGCTGATTGAGAACCTAGCATTACCGTTTTATTTATGGCCTGCCCAGAAACAAACACTGAGATTACACCAACAAGAGCTGCACTCAGACCATAAGTATAAACCCCTAATAAGACAGTTAAACAATCAATGATCATGACTGCATCCCCACTTGGAATTTTGGCATACTTATGTATTATCAAAGCCGGAATATCCATACCTCCCGTAGAAGCATTTACACGAAATACAAGTCCAACTCCAATCCCCATGATAAGACCAGAATATATAGCAGCTAAATATTCTTCCATAAGAAAAGTATCTGGAGGTAAGATTTCCGAAATATAAGAAGTTAGTGTAATAAAAACAGGATAACAAATAGCAGACACCAGCGATTTAAGCGCAAAAGCTTTTCCAAGCAACAAGGCTCCTATCAAATATAATCCAATTGTCAAACCATTGATCATCCAAACAGGATCAATATGAATCAAAGGTTCTAGAGCTACCGCAACACCAGAAACTCCTCCTGTCAATATATTGTTTGGCAAAACAAAAAATGAAACACCACATGCGACAATAAGATTACCTATTAATATATAAATTAACTCTTTTAGATAGTTTTGTTTTAATCCCATAATCAATACCCTCTTTTATATTACGAATAATATCCTTTGTTTCTTTTTATGTCAATAAAACCAATGAATATGATATTCTTATAATACAAGGAGGCCTGTTTATGAGCACACCACACAATAATGCACAGAATGGTGAAATTGCCAAGATCGTCTTAATGCCCGGTGATCCTTTACGCGCAAAATTCATCGCTGAAAATTATTTAGATAATCCTATTTGTTTTAACACCGTACGCAACGTTTTAGGCTATACAGGAACATACAAAAACAAGAAAATTTCTGTTATGGCATCTGGAATGGGTATGCCAAGCATTGGTATCTATTCCTATGAACTATTTAAATTCTATGATGTAGATACCATCATACGCATTGGCTCATGTGGAGGATATATCCCAGAACTTCACGCCATGGATGTATTATTAGCTACATCCTGCTGGTCTGAATCTACATTTGCCAAAGTTCAATCTGGTGAAGGGAGCGACGTTCAATATCCAACTCCTTGGACAAACCAGTCAATCAAAGATACTGCCAAGATCATGAACATCAATTTAAAAGAATGTCGTCTTCATTCCAGTGACGTATTTTATCACGAAACAAATCAAGCACAAGACATCGCAATAAAAAACGGATGCGCAGCTGTGGAAATGGAAAGCTTTGCCTTGTTTCATAACGCCCATGTTTTAAACAAAAAAGCAGCCTGCATCTGTACCATTTCTGATTCTTTTGTTCACGATGAAAACCTCACCAGCAAACAAAGAGAAAAAAGTTTTGATACTATGATCAAGCTAGCATTAGAAACAACTTTAAGAATATAGTTTTTCACTTGTAAAATAGTTTGACCATCCGTATAATTATTCAGGCTAACTGATCAAAATAAAAAACATGGCCTTTTGGAGGAAAAAACATGCACGATTATGACATCATTATCATCGGGGCTGGTCCCGGTGGAATCTTTTCTGCTTATGAGCTTATCAAATTAAAACCAGAATTAAAAATTGGTATCTTCGAAACAGGAGGACCATTAGAAAAAAGAAAATGTCCAATTGACGGAAAGAAAATCAAGTCCTGCATTAACTGTAAGACTTGTGCCATTATGAATGGATTTGGTGGAGCCGGCGCATTTAGCGATGGAAAATACAACATCACAAATGAATTCGGCGGTGATTTATACGCCTATGTCGGAAAACAGGAAGCCATTGATCTAATGGAATACGTAGATGAGATCAACTGCCAGTATGGTGGTTCTAAGACACGTCTTTATGCCAATCAGGACCCAACAATTGCCAAAAAATGTTTACAGAACGATCTTCACCTTTTAAAGGCGAAAGTCCGCCACTTAGGAACGGATATCAATTACATTGTGTTAGAAAATCTATACAATCAATTAAAAGATCGTGTTGACTTTCATTTCTATACCGCAATCCAAACTGTTGATAAAATAGATAATGGTTATCAGGTAAAAAGTGAAGATAAAACCTTTACTTCAAAACAATGCATTATCTCTACTGGCCGTTCTGGAAGCAAATGGATGGAATCTATCTGTTCCAACTTAGGAATCGAAACAAAAAGCGATCGCGTTGACATTGGTGTGCGCGTTGAACTTTCAGCCGATACATTCAGCGAATTAACAGATTCATTATATGAATCAAAAATCGTATATCGCTCTAAAAAATATCAAGACCGTGTTCGTACTTTCTGTATGAATCCAAAAGGTGTTGTTGTTAATGAAAATACAAATGGTATCGTAACAGTAAATGGACATAGCTATGAAGATCCAGCTCGCTTTACAAACAACACCAACTTTGCCTTATTGGTATCAAATCATTTCACGGAACCTTTCTCCAGCAGTAACCAATATGGAGAAAGCATTGCCCGTCTTTCTAATATGTTAGGAGGCGGTGTCATCGTACAACGTTTTGGTGATTTAATTCGTGGTCAAAGATCAACACCTAGCCGTATTGAATCTGGTTTTGTGACTCCTACCTTAAAAGCTACGCCAGGAGATTTATCTTTAGTTATCCCTAAACGCCAATTAGATGACATCATCGAAATGATTTACGCTCTAGATAAAGTGTGCCCTTCAACTGCAAGCGATGATACTTTATTATATGGTGTAGAAGTTAAGTTTTATAACATGCAGGTAAAAGTAGATAAACACCTTGAAACAAAGCATAAAGGTTTGTATGTCATTGGAGACTGCTCAGGAGTTACACACTCACTCAGCCATGCGAGTGCTTCTGGAGTATATGTCGCTAGAACAATTGCCGAAAACCTATAAAAATAAAAAGCCATAGAAATTTCCATGGCTTTTTTTGTACAAAAAAATCTAATCATAAGATCAGATTTAAATACACTAAGATAATTTTTTTATTCTTTCCTGAATCAGATTTTCCAGTTCTTCAAGTGATTTTGTATCTTTTGTTTTCTTGACAAACTGACAAGCTAATTGAAAAGACTCACTTTCTACTAAGAAATTGCTGAAATACTGACTTTGAGAAATAGATGCCTTAAATTCTCTAGTTAAAGAATTTTTATTATAACCTATTCCTGCCACTTCTAGATAATTCATTTTAAGAAGCTTTCGCAAAACTGCCTGAATCGTATTCTTACTTAATTCTGGTTGAACATTATATACGTCATTAGCACTTAAAGGGTTATCTGAATGCCAGAAAATTTCCATAATTTCATTTTCTCGAACCGTTAAATGTTTTGTTGCCATCTTCAAGGACCTCCAATCCGATTTCCATATTAGGTATATAAAATGTATAATCTAATATATACTACTAATTTAACAAAATTTTATAATATAGACAAGAATTTTAAGCGTATAATCATTAAAAATTTGCTTTTTTTGAGAAAAAATCCGTTAAAATCGACAAAATTAACAAACAATTTCGAACATTTACGAAAATAAATTACCTATTATTCCTGATAAGATACCATTTAATAAACTTATCTTGACTTTTTATTTCAACTTAGTTAGATACTCTTATAAATAAGGGGACATAATGAAAAAAATATATAAATTAACTCTAAAAATAATAAAAAAATTTCAAAATATTAATTACAAATCATTAAGAAAATGGATATCCTTCTTTATATTGACCATGTTATTCATCATGATCTTATCGATCGATATGGTATTGATCATCATGAAGTATAAGCTGCTATTCTAAGTAAGGTCATTATAGTTCATTTCTGTTATAATGTGTAATGGTGATTACTATGTTTGATATTGTCAATAATTCTATTATTTTAGCCGATGCTTCTTTACATCTTCCTCTATATGATAAGATTCTTAAGTCAAAAGGCAATACGCTCTCCATAAAAGTTATGAGCTTAAATGCTTTTATAACTCCATATTTCCCAGATAATTTACCTTCACATGTCGAGATCTTATATCAATATAAAGAAAAGCTTCAGGCTCTTTCTCAAGATAATGCCTTTTTTTCCAGTAAAGATGCTCCTGATTTTTTAAGTTCGTGTTTAACCTTTATCGCATGGGCCTATTCTTTCGATTTTGACTTTTCCAAGTTAAAAGATAACACACAAAAAGAAAAAGACCTAAAAGAAGTTATTCATTTGATCAAAGATATCCCATTAAAAGAATCATACACATCCAAGACGATCAACGAGCTAAAAAAACAAGATTTTTCTAATGTTTATATTTTAAGAAGAATATTTACCGATACCGAATACATCTGGATTCGTTTTCTTTTAGAAAATAACGCCCATATATTGGAAAATAATCCCTTACCCAACAAGCACTATTACACATGTTCCAACGCTAGAACACAGGCATCTGTTGTCGCAAAAACCATTCTGGAAAACAAGATGAATGCCGATGATATTCAAATCGCTGTTTCTTCTTTAAGTGATACACAGGTGTTGTGTCAAATGTTTGATCATTACAAGATACCTTATACTTTGTTGAATAAAAAAACACCTTCCATATTAAGTCAAAAAATCATTGTAGGTTTAACATGGTTAAAAGATAAATCATTAGATAGTTTTAAAAACTTTGTCTCTAAATTTTATCAAGAAGATCTAATCCAAAAATATTTTGATCTTTTTCCTTTTGCCTACCCAGGCGCATATCCAATCAATCAAATTGAATACCAGGAAAATTCTTTGATTGAAGAATTCACATATCAAACCTATCAAAATCTTGAAGCATACACTCAAAAGTGGCTTAATGAACATAGTCAGATCTTTACATGGAGCCATGAAAATATTTTGGAAATACTCAATGAGCTTAAAGAACAATATCCTCAACTATCTTCTAATGATCTTATCACCCTTCATCAAATCATTGATTTGATCACACAGGCAAAACCATTCTTAAAACAAGAGAAAGACCTAGATTTATTGATAGATGCCATAAATAAAATACAAGAACACAGAACACCGGAAACTTATCAAGGCATTTTGATTGGCACACTTAATGACATCTCCCCATTAAAAGATATCATTTTCATTTTGAGCGCTGATGCCAAAGACCTTAACATCCTATCTTTAAAAACGGGTATTTTTGATGAAGCATACATCCAAAACACTGAATTGCCTAGCCTTAGAGAACGTATTGATTTTCAAATTGAACAACTTTACAAAACACTCGATCAGGCAAAAGAGCTGTATGTCATCACCCCTCAATCCACATATCAATCTAAAGCTCTTGAAAAAAACATGCAGATTGATACCTACATGAACATGCCTAGCGAATTCGTTGCGATTCGTGAACATTCACGATTTAAAACACCTCAATTTGAGCTAAGTCAGGATCTTGCCAACAAGCTCTATTTAAACCATAAAACATTTATCGGTTCAATTTCTCGTCTTGAAACTTTTGCGAAATGTCCTTTAAAACATTTTATTCGTTATGGTCTTTACCTTAAAGAAAACCAAGATTGGCACGATATCCGTATTAGAGGTACGATCCTTCATCATATCCTAGAAACATTAACCTCAAAACACAAAAAAGATTACGTTAACGTGAATGCTGAACAAATACATGAGGTTATTGAAAATGAATTTCGATTCGCCAAAAAGATTTTCCCAAACAAAGAGAAGTGGATCAATGCTCAAATTCAGGAACTTCAGATCAAAACAGAACTCATTTTAGAACAATTAATCTATTTCGAAAAAAATTGGCATATGAATATTTTCAAACAAGAACAAAAGTTCTCATACTCGATCCCCTGGCAAGATATGACCATTGAATTATACGGTTATGTTGACCGTATCGATACTTCTAAGACATCTTTTTGTATCTTCGACTATAAATCCAGTGACAAAGATCTAAAAGTTAGCGACTTTGAAAACGGAACTTCTCTTCAACTAGCAACCTATACGATTACCACACAAGCTCAGACCAGATTGATTCCAACAGGAAGTTTTTATATTTCTTTAAAAAGCTCCCCTGTTTCACAT
The DNA here is from genome assembly GCA_946408025.1 of uncultured Faecalitalea sp. Taxonomy (GTDB): domain Bacteria; phylum Bacillota_I; class Bacilli_A; order Erysipelotrichales; family Erysipelotrichaceae; genus Faecalitalea. The sequence goes on along the minus strand of CAMJQJ010000008.1, from coordinate 28,870 downwards.
AAACCTTGGCGTTTAAATTATCGAAAAAAGACACCTGAGAGCACAAAAATCGAAATTAGCGAATCCCTAGATGCTTTTATCCAACAAAAGAAACTTAAGGGATGGACTTATCAAGACATTACAACATATTGTGATGAAGATAATCTTTTTATCACAAAAAAAGACAGTCCTTCTTTCGAGGAACTTAAGCAAAGACACGCTGAAATCATAATCAACTTGACCAAAGACATCCTTTCTGGAAACATTCGTCCAGATCATGAAGCTAACGCCTGTAATTATTGTGCATATCGTATGATTTGCCGCAACGCTCGCAATGAAGTAATAAAACCAAACAGAACGAACAAGGAGGATCAATAATGCCATTTTCTAAAGCTCAACAACAAGCTATCGATCTACGCGGCAAAAACATCCTTGTCAGTGCTAGTGCCGGTAGTGGAAAAACCAGTGTGCTTGTCGAAAGACTATGTAAACTTGTTTTAGTAGATAAGATTTCCATCGATCGTATCTTAGCTATGACATTTACTGAAGATGCCGCCAACGAAATGAAAGATCGTCTAAAAAAGCGTCTTCAAGAAAAACCACAAACAGACTATATTCAATCACAATTGGCTTTACTAGAGACAGCAAGCATATGCACAATTGATGGATTCTGTTTATCCATTGTTAAAAATTACTATTATAAAGTTCCTATTTCTTATACTATGTCCAAATCTGTGGCTAGTAGCGCTCAAACCAATAAAGCCTTCTTAGATGCATATAATGAAGCATGTAATAATTTAGATACAAAAGACTTTGTAAAGTTAAAGCTTTTCTTTAATGCATTGGGAAAAACAGAAGATGATATTCTTTCCAGTATTCGTGATTTGATCAATGTTGCCATGTCAAAACCAGACTCTACTCAATGGATCCTTTCTTTGATGAACAAGCCCTGCAGCCAGGAAACATACAACTGGTTCTTTCAATATTTTATCGAGCAAATTGAATCTATGATTGAAATTTGTAAAAACATGAAAGAAGCAGACAATCAACTATTTACCTTAAAAGAAGAATATTTGAACACGTGCTTAGAATCTCTTCATAAACACGATTATGCCTCTTTTAAAAAACAATTTGAAATCTATTTCAACAGCACTCCCGGATTTAAGAAAACAATCAATAAAATCAGTTACGAAAAAGAACAAGGGGCGTTTAAAAAAATTGAAGGAAATATCCTTAATGTCTTATATGAAAAAGAAGAGTATGATCAAGATCTAAATAACAATATAGAAAGAATCAATACATTCTGCACTCTATCTTTATTGACTATGGAAATTTTTGCGAAAAAGAAAGCTGATATGGAAATCATAGACTTTACTGATATGGAACATTTTGCCTATAAACTTTTAAAACAACCTATGATCCAAGAAGAAGTTCGTAATAAATATCAAATGATCCTTGTCGATGAGTTCCAGGACACAAATGAACTTCAAGAAAACATCATTCAATGTTTTGCACGAAAAGATAATGTTTTCCGTGTTGGTGATATCAAACAATCTATTTATGGATTTCGTCAAGCCAGACCGGAAATCATGCAGGGACACATGGATAAAAAAGATGAAAATTCTTGTTTGATCGTACTGGATGAAAACTATCGTTCCAATCAAAGTATCGTTGAATTCAATAATGAGTTTTACGCCCATATAATGAACACAAGTTTATTAGGACAAAACTTTCGCCAGGATGATATCGCCAAAGTTGGAACAGCCAGGCAAAAAGATTCAGAGCAGCATCCTGTCCGTTTTCTTTATACTGAATATCTAAGCTGGATAGAAAATCAAGAGGAAAGCTTTAATAAGATCCAGGCAAAAAGTCTTCATAAAAACAATGTCTATGACCTTATCGCCAATGATATCCTGACAAAACATGAACAAGGGGTTCCCTATAGTTCCATATGCATCTTGACAAGGACACATTCACCTCAGGAAGAGCTAAAAAAGGTTCTTGAAACTTATGAAATACCTGTGCTTGCAGAAATTGATCATGGTTTTTATACAAATCATGCGATTCAAATCGTATTATCAACCCTTATTTCATTAAATGATCCTAGCGATGACATTGCCCTTATGGCCAGTCTTTGCTCTCCTATTGGCAATGTTTCCAGCAACGATATTGCCAGTTGTTGTCTAGACAAAGAAAAGAATGTCTCTCTTTATTCACTTGTCAAAGATAAGCCATTCATAGAATCTTGGAAACAACTAAGACAATATAAAAATGAACCTATCAGTGATTTAATTCGTCACATTTATGGTCATAATGATTTTTATTTTAATTATACAACTAATCAAGATAAAACTAACCTTGACCAATTTTTAGAAATGGCAAGCCAATTTGAAGAACAAAATGATTTAAATTTGTTCCTTGAACAAATCATAAATGATTCTAATCAGGATGCCGTAGGAGAAGCGTACCCTTATGGAAAAGATGCCGATGTCGTAAAAATCAAGACCATGCATCATTCCAAAGGACTTCAATTTCCTATCATCTATATTCTTTCCTCTCATGAAACCAAAGATAAATATTCCGGCAACCCTGTTCTAGTCGATCCAGTTTTAGGAATATCTTTAAACGCTCTAGATCCAAGCTTAAAATTCAAAAGGACATCCTTAAGTCACCTTTCTTTTGTCACCAAGAAAAATCACGATGATTTAAAGGAGGAAATGCGAGTATTCTATGTTGCAACAACTCGAGCTGAAAAAGAACTAGTCATCGTGGATTATCTTGATGACATCAATAATTATGCTTCTTGTTTAAATACTTTATCGCTCTTAGAAAAATCAAGCTATACTGGATGGCTTTTGCATACATATCTAAACAAGTCTTCTTCCCTGTTTAAGCTAGATAAAAAAAATCAGTTATATAAACGCCCATTACCTCGCAAAAAAGATGATGACATCGAAACCAGTCAAGTCTATCAAGGTATCATTTCAAGCATAAGTGGGCAAACGGCTTCAGCTGCCAAACAATCTTCAGAATGGCCTGTTATCGATCTAAATAAAAATATTTCAACCTCACGTGGTACTTTGTTTCATGAAATTGTTGCCAATTGTGCATACCCATATCAAAAAGGAGATTGTATCCACTACGCTAGTAAACATCATTTCACCCTGCAAGCTACAGACATCAAACAATTATTAAGCTTAAATGAATGCCCGGCATATAAAGAGATGCTTCAAAACAAACACGAATTTGAATGCAGCTATATCACAAGAGAAAACGAAAAGATCATCCATGGTTTTATCGACTTGATCGCATGGCTTCCTGATCATATCTGCATATTGGATTTTAAGACAGATACAGTTCAAAGTGAGAATGAGCTGATTGATAAATATCACTCTCAACTAGATACATATAAAAAAGCCATTCACACAATCGAACCAAACAAGAAAATCAAAACATACATCTATTCTTTTCATTTGATGAAAATTATTAGTCTAGATTAATAAATCATTTGAAACAGACCGTTTCATTGTGTACAATGAGATGGTCTTTTTTAATAGACAAGAGGAGAGAATATATGGAAAAACTTTTTAAACTAAAAGAAAAACAGACAACCATCAAGACAGAAATCATTGCCGGAATCACGACCTTCCTTGCAATGGCTTATATCTTGGGTGTTAATCCAAACATCTTGTCAGATGCAGGAATGGATGTTGCTTCTGTTTTCTTAGCTACAGCAATTTCTGCTGCTTTTGCTTCTATTGTAATGGGACTTGTTGCAAACTATCCAGTAGCTCTAGCAGCTGGTATGGGTGTTAACGCTTTATTCTCATATACAATTTGCGGAGCTATGGGATTCAGCTGGTCTGCTGCACTATGCGCTGTATTTATTTCAGGTGTTATCTTTGTGGTTATTTCCGTTACTGGAATTCGTAAAGCAATCATCAACGCAATTCCTGTTCAGCTTAAACTTGCAATTGGTTCTGGTATCGGCTTCTTCATTGCCTTTGTAGGACTTAAGAATGCTGGAATCATCGTTGCAAACGAATCTACGTTTGTAGGGATTGGTAATCTAGCAGACCCTACTGTATTATTAGCTGTTTTTGGGCTATTGATCACTATTGCGTTAGTAATCAAAAAAATTCCTGCTGCAGTATTTGTAGGAATGGTTATCACAGCCATTATTGGTATAATTGCCGGAAGTGTTGGTCATATTGAAGGAATGCCTACATTACCTGAAACTTTATTTACAACTAGCTTTGAAATGAAAGCGGCTGGTGCATTCATGAATGGTTTTGGAGAATTATTTGCGAATCCTTTCAATGCTTTTGTGGCAATTTTCTCTTTCTTATTCGTTGACTTCTTTGATACAGCCGGCACATTGGTTGCAATCGGTAACCGCATCGGCTTAGTAAACAAAGACGGCGAATTAGAAAATGCTGAAAAGGCTCTAGTTGCTGATGCAATCGGAACTGTATTTGGTGCCGCAATTGGTACTAGTACTGTAACAAGTTTTGTTGAATCAAGCTCAGGAGTAGGAGTTGGAGGTCGCACTGGTCTTACAGCTGTTACTACAGGTATTTGTTTCTTATTATCAATTTTCATTTCTCCAATTATTTTGAGTGCTGTCACAAATGCTGTCACAGCTCCAGCTCTAATCGTTGTAGGAATCATGATGGCTCAGCAGCTTAAAGGAATTGACTGGGATGATATGATTTTTGCAGCGAGTGGTTTCATCACAATTGCCATGATGATCTTAATGTACTCTATCTCTAATGGTATCGCTTGTGGTTTCATCGTTTATACAGTTGCGATGATCGCTGCAGGTAAAGCAAAAGAAATTCACCCTACTGTTTGGGTGTTGATGATCATATTTGTTGTATATTTCGCCACACCATATATGATATAAGATCGATCAAAAATTGATAAAAAAGACCGGGTAATCATATTTGATTGCCCGGTTTTCTTATATTTTAAAACTTTTATGCTCAATATATTGATCTTGGAAAGCACCTTTAAATGAGGTGATTCCGGCTTTTTTATCATAAAGAGCCGCTATCGTTTCCACAACCTCATCCGTACTCATCTTTGAGGTATTTATCAACAAAGTATAATTCTTTGCATCCCCCCATTTTTGGTTCGTATGAAACTCGTAAAAACGAGCGCGCTTTATATCTTTTTCCTGAACAATTTTCTTCGCCTGTTTGACAGGAACATTATATTCATTGATTGAAAAACGAATTCGTTCTTCAAGATTGCTAAAACAAAACACAGATATCGTATCTGGATTATCTTTTAGAATATAGTCCGCACATCTTCCTACAATAACAGAGCTTTCTCGTTTAGCAATACCACAAATTAAATCTGTAGCTCTATCAAAAACCTGTGAGTTTACACTTAATTCCGCAATACTTCCAAAACCTCTTAGCTTACGATTTGATATTGAATATAAACCTTCTTCATTTTGATTATCTTCATTAAAAAAATCCGAACTAACGCCCATATCCTTGGCAATCTTTTCCATAATTTCTTTATTATAATAACCAATATCCAAGTATTCTGCCAACTTCCTTCCAATCTCGCGCCCATTCGATCCAAATTGGCGGGAAATGGTTATTGTGATTGTTTTCTTCATAATCTTTTTCCTCTATTTATATTCTACAATGGAAATCCAATAAAATAAATGATAAACTCTTTTTTGCGAAAGGAAGATTTTAGACATGATAGTATTTTTAGATTTAGATGACACTCTTTGGAGATGGCACCAAGTATGTTCCAGCGCCAAAGAAGCCATCATTCAAGCACATAAAAATGGCCATAAAATGTTTATCAATACAGGCAGAACAAAATGTGAAGTCCCTTTAAAGCCTTTAGAAGGGCTTCCTATTGATGGATATTGTTTTTCAGCCGGAAGCGAAATATTTATTGACAACAAACAAATATTCTATAAACCTTTAAGTCCACAAGTTGTAAAAACACTCATTACACTTATTGAGCCTATGAATCTTGGAATGTCTTTAGAGGGTTCAAAAAAAACATTTCAAAATGATATAAACTATGAAATGTTCAAAAAATTCGCCGAAGACGATAGAACTGGTGCCGGCATGATGATTCATCATCACTTCAATGAAATCACAGAAGAAGATTATCAACAAATCATGAAAGTTTCGATTCATTATCCTGAAGGATCTGACATTTCCAGCTTAATAGAAAACTTACCTAAGGGATTGGTATTTACTCCATTTAAAAATACAGGTGGAGAAATTACAAACTGTACATATAATAAAGCTACAGCTATACAATATGTAAAAACTTATTATCAAAACAGCGAAAAAACAATGGCTGTTGGTGATTCTGAGAATGATATTACGATGTTAAAGGAAGCAGACATTAGTGTAGCCATGGGAAACGGAAATGATCATGTAAAAGAAGTTTCAGATTATACAACAACAGATATTGATAAAGATGGATTAAAAAATGCATTTAAGCATTTTGGCCTTATCGACTAAAAAGGTATTCCAACAAAATAAGGAATACCTTTTTTTCGTTTACTGATTTACTTCTGAATATTTTCTACGTCCTGGATGTAGATTATCTACATAATATCTTACAGTTAATGCACCTGCAACTTTTGAACGAGATTTAGGTTCAACAATGAATCCATCACCTTCAAGCATTGCATCTAACATTGCTTTGCAGCAAGTTGTTAAGTTCTTAATGCCTGGTTCACATTCTTCCATAAACTCTTTTGCATTAAGCTCAATGTATAACCACATCTTGTCGTGTGCTTCTTGTTTCATTTCCTGTAAACGAGTCGCATACTGCTCTTGTGTCCACTTCACCATTTCAAATACTTCCTTTCTTATGTTTTTACTATATACCTTATATTTTAATAAAACAAGTATAGTTAACATCATTAACTATTAAATTTTAATTTTTTAAAATTTATTTAGACAAAATGATATCATTTTGATATCATTTAATCATCAAAGGAGGTAATCGTTTATGTTACAAAACATTGAAGAAAAAGAGATTCATCCAATAAACGGAATGATCATGTTAGTCGTAATTACTATTGGATTGATTCTATCTGTAGGCTTAATCGTACTCGGTTCCATTTTATTAGAACAGAACAGACAAACATTTGGTGGTATACTACTTGCAACAGGTATTATATTGGTTATCATTTTTTCAATCATGTATGGAGGTTTAAAAATCGTTGGGCCAAACGAAGCCCTAGTATTAACTTTATTTGGAAACTATTATGGAACTATTCTTAAACCTGGCTATTACTACGTGAATCCTTTTGTATCTTATAATAATCCTATCTTCAGTAAAGCTTATATCAATCGTAATAAAATCGAAAATAATGATAAGACAACGGTGATTCCTGACATTACTCCTAAAAAAACTGTTTCCTTAAAGAGCATCACTTTAAATAACGGAACTCAAAAAGTAAACGATGTTTTAGGAAATCCAATAATCATTGGTGCTGTTGTAATCTGGAAAGTAGCCAATCCGACAAAAGCTGTTTTTAATGTTGATAACTATGCTGAATTCTTATCAATTCAAACCGATTCTACAATTCGAAATATCGCTCGAAAATATCCTTACGATGATCTAGATTGCGAAGACGAAAACAGTAATGAAAAAACACTTCGTTCTAGCTCCTTAGAAATCGCCAATGATATGAAAGAAGAATTAATCAAACGTGTTCAAATTGCCGGATTAGACATTGAGGAAGTTCGAATTACGCATCTAGCTTATGCTGAAGAAATTGCGGCTGCCATGTTACAAAGACAGCAAGCTTCTGCCATCATTGCCGCTAGGCAAAAAATTGTTGATGGAGCCGTTGGTATGGTAAAAATGGCTATCGATAAATTAGGCGAAGAAGAAGTAGTGATATTAGATGAGGAAAGAAAAGCTACTATGGTCTCTAATCTTTTAGTTGTTTTATGTTCCAACAAAGACACACAACCTGTTGTAAATAGTGGATCTATATACTAATGAATGATTTAGATATCAAAGAAAAAGCATTACAAGAACGTGCAAAACGACTTGAAGAACTAGAAAAAGAGATCCAGGAAAAAGAAAAAGCACTCAAACAAAAAGAAAAACAAAAGAAACAAATTATCTTACGACTATCCCCTAGTCTTTGGCAGGATATTTCTGCCTGGGCAAACGATGACTTTCGAAGCATCAACTCACAAATTGAATATATCTTGACCAAGGCTGTCAAAGATAGAAAAAAAGATAATCATAAACAATCTTAAAGATCCGATTGCACGGATCTTTTTTCATACCTTTATCTCTCTATTTATTTCTGATATCAATTTATATTTACATCATTTAAATTTTTTTACTTTTTTTGATATAATCTTCAAAGAAGGAATTACAATATGATCAAACTATCTATAAAGAGAAATGAAATCATGGATATCATTTAAAACATAGACAATTTTTCATCTTTTGAAATTCCATTATTCGCTAATATATTTTATAAATGCTCTAATATACATACAATTGAACAACAAAATCAATTAATCAATATAAAAATTGAGCTAGAAAGAAGTAGTTTATGAATTTTTCAATTTCATCTTTGTTCATTACTTGTATTGTATCAACTTTGTTGATCGTGTTATTAAATTTCTTACTTACGACAAAAAAGAATTACAAATTTGTTCGATCTAACATTATCATTACCTTAGTTTTTATAATCATGATTCGATTATGTCTTCCTATTGAATTTCGATTCACAAGAACAATTCCCGCTGGCTTTATCATGAATCCAATGACTTTATTTCTTAAATATCCACTAATTTTCAATATTCCTGTTTATACCTTTTTAAGCACGATATGGATTGCAGGTATCCTATTTAATTTTATCCGATATATTAGAGAGTTATTGTATTTAAACCGAATGTTTAAAAGGCTTGAAAAGCAATCTAATAATTGTAAACTATCTGCGCTATTGCCAGAATATTCTGGAACAAATTACAATGTGCTTATCACTTCTTTTTGCGATTCTCCAAAAGTTCTTGGTTCAAAAAAAGTTATCATCCTGCCAAACATTCATTTTGAGAATGATAACCTTAAAACCATTTTAATGCATGAAGTCAAACATATTGAAAATCACGATTACCACATCAAACAGTTTGTCAATTTTATCGCAATGATATACTGGTGGTTTCCACCTGTATACTTATTTCGTAAAAATGTCGATTTATTCTTAGAAATTCGAGTAGATGAAAAAGTAGTAAAGAAAATGAATGAACGAGAACGATTAAACTATGCGCAACTCCTAATTTGTATTCAAAAATCTCTCGTAGATAGAACAGACCAATTTGCAAAAGAACATTACAGCTTTTTGATTGATGACAACACAAATGTCCTAGAATACAGGATCAGTTACATTCTAGAAGAATCTTTTATGAAAAAAACCAATTTCTTCTTATTAGTACTCACCTGTAGTCTAGTATTCTTCTCCAACAGCATTATTTTTGAGCCATATTTTCCGCCACCACCTTCAGACGGACCTTATTTAACGATTACTGAAGAAACGATTGAAGATGCACGCATCATCCAACACAAAGATGGAACATATACGATTTATATAGACGGTACAAATGCGTCCATTCAAAATCCCAGTACTCCACCTTTTTCTAAAATACCTATCATAAAAGAATAAAACTGCATCAATATGCAGTTTTTCTTTATGGAATCATCGTTAATTGTACTTTATTTTTTTCCTCATCAATCTTGTATACCCAAACATCAATAATATCGCCTACCGAGACCATTTCACTTGGATGTCCTATTTTATGATCTGCCATCTGCGAAATATGAACCAAGCCATCTTCATGTAGCCCAATATCGACAAAAGCTCCAAAATCCACAACATTTCGTACCGTTCCCTGAAGTTTATCATGCACATGAAGATCTTCGATTTCCAAAATGTCACTTCTTAAAATTGGACCATCATTATTTTCACGATAATCTCTCAGAGGTTGTTTGATTGCATCCAAAATGTCGTTCATAGTATAAGCATCACATTCTGCCTTTTTTAACAATTCTTCTTTATTGTAAGAATCAACAGCTTTTTTTGCGATCTGAGTTCCCATTTCATTTTCATCAAGACCTAGAAGATCTAAAACGACCTTGGCATATTTATAAGATTCCGGGTGAATACTAGTACGATCGAGCATTTCCACTCCATCTTCAATTCTTAAAAAACCTGCAGACTGTTCAAAGGATTTTGCCCCAATCTTAGGAATCTTTTTAATTTCCTGACGTGATAATATCCTGCCATTTTCTTGGCGATACGATACAATGCTGTTGGCCATGGCACTTGTTAACCCAGCAACATGTTTTAAAAGTGTTGGGCTTGCAGTGTTGATATTGACCCCTACAAGGTTTACAGCTTTCTCTACCGCAAAATCCAATCTCTCTTTTAAGCGTGCAGCAGGAAGATCATGTTGATATTGTCCAACACCAATGGATTGTGGATCGATCTTGATTAATTCAGACAAAGGATCCATCAATCGTCTTGCAATTGAAATAGCACTTCTTTGTTCTACATGCAAATCTGGAAATTCTTCAATTGCTAATTTACTAGCGCTGTATACACTTGCTCCCGCTTCAGATACGATAGTATATTGAACATCCAATCCATATTCTGAAATGAGATTGCTGACAAAAGTTTCACTTTCTCTACTTGCTGTTCCGTTTCCAATCGCAACGATTGATACATCATATTCTTTGATCAACTTTACAAGCTTTGTTTTCGCTTCCTTTATCCTTGCATTTGGCTGGTGTGGATAAATCACATCTACACATAGCATTTTTCCTGACTCATCGATAACAGCAAGTTTACAGCCTGTTCGAAAAGCTGGATCAAAGCCTAAAATGCGTTTATTTTTGATCGGTGCCTGCAATAATAATTTTTCAAGGTTCATCGAAAAAACATCTATGCTGCTTTCATGTGCTTTAGCACTCAATTCAGATCGTACCATTCTCTCAATTGATGGATATGCAAGTCGCTTTAAACCATCAACGATGGCTTCATTTACGTAAGCTGCACATGGACTATTTGGATAGCGAACATATCGACGTTTAACAAAGTTTTCAATATATTCTTCATTAAACTCAATCTGCACATTGATTACTTTTTCTTTTTCTGCACGATCTATTGCCATGATCCTGTGACTGGCAAGATGGGATATCTTTTCAACACGATCATAATACATACGATATACCTTGGCTTGATCATCATGCTCTTTCTTCTCTTTTGTCACGATTCTTCCATAATTCATCATAGAATCATAGATCTTACTTCGAATATCATGATCATCACTGACCATTTCCGCAATGATATCTTTAGCCTGCTGCAAAGCTTCCTGAACATCTGACACTTTATCATTCAAAAAAGCTTCTACATCTTTTTCTTCGAATTTTCTAGGTAATTTCAACAATAAATCTGCCAAAGGCTTCATTCCATTTGCGATGGCAACACTGGCACGTGTTTTCTTTTTTTGTTTATAAGGACGATAAATATCTTCTACTTGTGAAAGCTTTGTACACTCTAGTACTTGCTCTTTAATCGTATCTGTCAATTTCCCTAAAGTTTCTATACGATTGATTACTTCTTCCTTACGTTTTTGTAAATTAACTTGATAATTATATTCTTCCTGAATGACACGAATTTGCTCTTCATCCAATCCTTTGGTCATTTCTTTACGATATCGAGCAATAAAAGGAACCGTACTTCCTTCTTCTAAAAGTGTCAAAGTATTCGAAACCTGATCTACTCCTATATTTAATTCACCGGCAATACGTTTGATAATTTCTTTATCCATTCATGATCTCCTTATCTAAGCTAGATTAGTATAGCATGACCAATCTACAGACACAAAAAAAAGAATTGACGTTACATCAACTCTTCATTAATACGCAATAATTTCAACACCTTTGTCCGTAACCAGGATCGTATGTTCAAACTGAGCACTCAACTTACCATCTTTCGTATAAGCCGTCCAACCATTATTTTTATCAATATACAATTCACTTGTTCCTTGATTAATCATTGGTTCGATCGTAAATACCATTCCTGGGGCAATGACCATACCTGTGTTTTTGATTCCAACATGGTGTACATATGGATCTTCATGGAAAGCATTTCCAACCCCGTGACCACAAAAATCTCTGACAACACTGTATCCATTAGCGTGAGCAACTTCTTGAATTGCCGCTCCAATATCGCCAAAATGCCCCCAAGGTCGAACCGCTTCAATTCCAACTTTTAAACATTCTTTAGTAACTTCAACCAATTTCTTGGCTTCATCGCTTACCTGTCCAATACAAAAAGTTCGAGATGCATCCGCATAATGTCTGTGAACAATCGTTGTACAATCCACATTAATGATATCCCCTTCTTTTAAAATGATATTTTTATCTGGTATACCGTGACATACTTCACTATTGATTGAAGTACATACACTTTTTGGAAAGCCTTCATATCCTAAACAAGCCGGAATAGCACCATGACTTACGGTATAATCATAAACCATTTTATCAATATCTTCCGTACTCATTCCTGCATGAATCTCTTTTTCTACCAAATCTAGAATTTCATTATTGATCTTGGCAGCTTTTTTGATCCATTTAATATCGTCAGAACTTTTAATCAAATTATGACTTGGAACCTGTTGACCTTGTAATTTCAAAATATTGATTGTATTATCCCACTCTTCATGACAATGTTTATATTTTTTTCCAGAACCACACCAACATGGCATATTTTTACTGATCATTTATATCACTTCTTTCTACTTGTCCATTATACACTTTTCTAAACAGAAAAATAAACTATTTAATCCAGTCTAAAATAAACGGTTGCCAACATCGTAACAAAACAAATCGAACCACCAATAAAATTCGAAATAGGTTCTGCCATAAATACACCCAAAGTACCAAATCCCAAATATGGAAGAATAAATGTTAAAGGAACGACAATCACGACTTTTCTTAAAAGTGAAAAGAAAATAGCCTGTTTCTTTTTGTTCAAAGATTTAAAAACGGTTTGCCCACAATATTGAAAAGCTTGAAAGACAAATGCAAAGAAATATGTGTGCATGGCAGGAATTGCAATTTGCAGAAGGCTTGGATCATCATTAAATATATTAATAAAGAAACTTGGAAATAAAAAGATAAACAACCATGCCACCAAAGTATAAAATACACCAGCAATTGTAATGATGCGTATTGCCTTTTTTACACCTCTATAATTTTTTGCTCCATAATTGTAGCTTAAGATTGGACTAGATCCATCTCCAATCGCAAGAACTGGAACTTCCAAAATCTGACGCACTGAATTAATTACCGTCATACACGAAACATAAAGATCTGAACCAAACTGCGAAAGCATACTGTTGCAGGCAATTTGTACCAGGCTGTTTGTACATTGCATCACAAAGCTTGATGATCCAAGGCTTAATATATCACTCATTTCATCAAAACGAAATTCTACATTCTTTAAACGTTGTAATTTTAGTTCTGGTTTTTTTCCTGTCAAAAACAAAAGCACAAAAACTGCAGATATGATTTGAGAAAGAACCGTTGCGATGGCTGCTCCTTTTACTCCAAGATCCAAGCCAAATATAAATACCGGATCTAATATGATATTAGTAATTGCACCAATAAATATCGTCATCATTCCTGTACTGGCAAATCCCTGAGCATTAATGAAGGGATTCATACCTAAGGCAATCATAGAGAAAATTGTTCCCAGAAAGTAAATATGCATATAAGGCAATGCATATTGGATCGTTACATTGCTGGCTCCAAACAGATATAACAAAGGTTCACTTAAAACCAAGCCAATTATCGTTAACACAACAGAAGTAACCACAAGCATATAAAAAGAAACATTCATGATTCGTCCTGCTTTTTCTAAATTTCTCTTTCCTCTTTCAATCGAACAAAGAGGAGCTCCGCCAGCTCCAAATAAATTTGTGAAAGCCGTGACCAAAGAAATCACAGGGAAACACAAGCCCACCCCACCAAGTGCAACAACTCCAATGTCTTCGATCTTTCCAATATATATTCGATCTACGATGTTATACATTAAATTCAACAACTGTGCGACCAACATAGGTGTTGCCGACATGATGATATTTTCTAAAATTTTTCCGTTTGAAAAGTCTATTTGTCTTGTCTTCATAAATCGAATTATACACCAACAAAAAGAAAACAGCACAGTTTTGTGCTGTTAAAGTTCTATCGTCAGCATACGATCTTTTCCTGCCATATCTTTATGCACGGTAATCGTTGCTTCTTTAAAGTATTCTCTAGCTAGCTGTTTCAATGCTTCACCTTGCTGGTATCCCATTTCAAATGCTAAAAAGGCATTTTCATTTAAGACTAGATGGGCTTTTTCAAAGACATCTCGATAAAACTTTAGTCCGTCTTTTCCACCAAATAAGGCAACATGAGGTTCATAATCCACAACACTATGTTCCATCTTTTCTTCACTAGGAATATATGGTGGATTGCAAACTAAAATATCGCAATGTAGATCTCTATCAATAAACGGATCTAACATGCTGCCACAAATAAAGTTTACATTCGCATGAAGTATATCATTATTTTCTTTAGCTACTTTTAATGCATCCATCGAGATATCTGAAGCAATCACATCCATCTTTCTTTCTTCTAAATTCAATGTGATTCCTATAGCACCTGAACCAGTTGCCACATCAAATACGCTCACATGTTCTCGTTTAGAAAATTTATCATCAAACATACTTAAGACAAGACCAACCAGCTCTTCTGTTTCTGGTCGAGGAATCAATACATCTTCATTAACCTTAAAATTATAGCCATAGAAACATTCATACCCTAAAACATAACTTAGCGGTTTGCCCAGTTCCATTTGATGAATGCCTTCAAGATAATCCGTAGCAATCGCTTCGTCTGCTTCCTCTTCCATAGAAACATAAAGATTTATACCTCTATTTTCACAAAGCTCATTCATCAACAACAAAGCTGCCTGTTCACCCTGATTAGCCTTATATAAACGTTCTTTGCCTTCTTTTACATATTCTCTGTATTTCACAGTTGTTCTCCTGCAAGTTTAGCCTGTTGATCAGCCAATTGTAATGCGTTCATCAAATCTTCTAAACGTCCATCAATGATACGATCCAATTGATTAACACTATACCCAATTCTATGATCAGTTACACGATTTTGTGGGTAGTTATATGTACGAATCTTTTCAGCACGATCTCCTGTACCAATTTTAGTACGTCTTTCAGCTCCTGCTTTTTCATCCAATTCACGCTGACGCTCCTCTTTTACACGAGCTGCAATTGTAGCCAATGCTGTCGCTCTATTTTCATGTTGAGAGCGTCCATCCTGACATTTAACAACGATACCTGTTGGCTTGTGTACAATACGTACTGCAGAATCGGTCTTATTGACATGCTGCCCTCCAGCACCGGAAGCACGCATCGTCTCAATTTCAAGATCGTTCATATCGATATCAAAATCTTCTTCATCTAATTCTGGATAACATAATACGGTTGCTGTTGAAGTCTGAATACGCCCCTGACTTTCCGTCTTTGGAACGCGTTGAACCCTATGAGAACCAGATTCAAATTTCAAAGTACCATAAGCATTTTGCCCTGTTACCTTGAATGTAATCAAAGAGAAACCACCAGCTTCGCTATCTTCTGAATCGGTAACTTCCACTTTCCATCCTTTGCTTTCAGCATATTTTGCATACATTCTGAACAAATCACCCGCAAAGATATTCGCTTCATCGCCACCAGCTGCACCACGAATTTCCATAAACGCGTTATGTGAGTCATTTGGGTCTTTTGGCACCAGCAATAGTTCAAGTCTATCTAAATACTCTTTAATTGCAGGTTCCAATCTTTCAATTTCTGCATTTGCAAGTTCTCTTAATTCTTTATCATCTTCTTTTTGAAGTATTTTTGCTTCCTCGAATTCTTCTTTTGCCTGTTTATATTCTGCATATGTTTCAACGATTGGTGTCAGCTCATTTTGTTCACGCCCTAATTTTGCCATTTGTTTTCGATCTGACACAACACTGCTGGACATCATCAATTCATTGATTTCGTTATATCGTTCAACAAGAGAATCCAGTCTATCTTCCATTTTTGACATATAATCACCCTTTCGCTAGTCTAATATACCATGAAAATGAAATAAATGACACCTCATTCTTGTTATGTTAAAATAATCATATGAAAAAAAGAAGGAAGCAAAACCAAAGAAAATTAAAAAGGTCGATAAAAGTCTTTTTGATCGCTTTTTTGGCACTTTTTCTCATTGGCTTTATCGGTCTTAAAATCACAGAAAATGGAACATTTACGGTATATGATATCAAAACCAAGGAACAATACGGAACATATGATCATTTTATATTCGCTAAGTGGAAGATGAATTCACTAGAAGAAAATGAAAATATCGTCATTTCCAATGAAGATGGAAAAATTGTTGCCCTGCATAATGCCATCGTTAATTTTAATACAAAAGAAGTCACTGAAAACACATCTTATGTCGTTGATGGGACAAACGAAGATGGATATTTAAACGGCAGCTATGGAACAGATGGGTTATACATTGAAACTAGTAACGATGGATCTAAAGTCCTCTTTATGATGAGTGGAGTTAAAGCCTGGGTTTCTATTGATGATATTCAATTATTTTATTATGACGATTATCTTCAGTCCTACTACTATGTAAATAACAGATCTTTGATCCATGCGATATTAATCGATGCCGACAGTGCACAATATCAAACATTAGCTATTGGACCTGCTCCCGATTTTCTAAAAGAGAATACAACTTATTTCTCTTATGATGGAAATTGGTTTTATACCAATATGGATCAACTATCCAGTGATGTCATCAATGATGTACACGACAATGCTGTAAATTCTGAAGCTTATTACAACTTTTATCAATATGTTCCACATCGCTCTTTAACAAATTTAGACGATTCAGACTATAATGAATATTTAGGTCGTGTTGGAATCAGTGCCACAGCCAGTGCCTATCCATGTGCAGATACAGAAAGTGTTCTCTACGAGAATGGATCTATTTTTACCGACGTGCAAGATCAAACCTACATCAATGCTACCATGATGTTTGCAGTTGCCTTAAATGAAAGTGGTTATGGTCAAAGTCAATATGCAATTGAAAATCACAACCTATTTGGTCATGCTGCATATGATTCAAATCCAGATAACGCCAACAGCTATGACTCCTTAGAAGACTGTGTATATCAACATGCCTATAATTTCCTTCAGCAAGGATATGCTAACCCTGAAGATGAAAGATATCATGGATCCTGGTTTGGCAATAAAGCCAGTGGTATCAATGTTCAATACGCATCTGATCCTTATTGGGGTGAAAAAGCAGCAAGTTTCTACTATAGTTTAGATGATGGTAAAGATTTAAATAAAATTCAAATCGTCACGCAAAAACTTGAAAACAACTTGAATATATATGATGAAGTTAATGGCTCTGTTCTTTATTCTTATGAAAAGGGCGAAATCATCAGCTTTGTATACACCGATTCTGATAATGGATGGTACCAGATTATGAGTGAAGCTCCTATCGAAGAAGGTAAAATTAACACTAGTAAAACCTATACAAAAGACTGTGTCGGATATATTAAAATTTCAGATTTAAATTAATAAACAGATAAGGTCAAATCTCAAATTTATGTTGTAGATTTGACCTTTTTGTATAACTATTACATCATAATAAGCTTTTTCATATTCTATAATAAAAGCAACCATAATCTTATCAATTATGATTGCTTTGTTTTATTTTACTTCTGTCTTATAGTATGCGACCAAACTTTCTAACAGTGCAATAGCCTGATCTACTTGTTGTTCCGTCATTTCACGAACATTAGAATAATTTTTCATTAGAATCGGTTTAGAAACATTATATTTCTCAGCTAAATAATTAATCCATTCTTCGCTTTCTTCTACCTGACGTTTTGAAATAACTCCCTCTGAGATAATTACTCCAGCAACTTCGTTAATCCGAACTGGAACAGACCACTTTACCAATCCTGCATGGCAAGAATATGTCTGTACTTTTTTGGATTCTAGAGCCGCTGAATAATTTTCTACTGTACATTCATCACACTGTTTTAAAGCAGAAGCACTTGTTTTCAAACATTTACAGAAGAAGTTTTTTTCTTTTGCACTGTCTGTAATATCGTTTTTGCTTTGGATAAAGTAACTATGCAACCCTGTAATTTCATAGTATGCTTCCATCACTTTATCAATTGCTTGTAATTCTTTCATTCATATTCACCCCAGTATTCTTTCTTATTTAATTAAAGCACTTTTGGGCGTTACTTTCAACAAAAATGAAAGCCTTTACAAATTAATGTTTAAAGTGACGAATTCCGGTAAACACCATTGCGATACCATGTTCATTACACTCGTCAATAGAAAGTTGATCTTTAATAGAACCTCCTGGTTGGATAATTGCTGTAACTCCTGCCTTAATCGCTTCTTGAACTGTATCTGGCATTGGGAAGAAAGCATCGCTTGCCATAACAGAACCTTTAGCTTTTTCCTGTGCTTGTTCAATCGCAATCTTAGCAGCTCCAACACGATTCATTTGTCCAGCACCTACTCCAATCGTCATGTTGTCTTTTACAAGAACGATAGCATTTGATTTAACATGCTTAACCACTTTCCAACCAAATAGTAGTTGTTCGATTTCTTCTTTTGTTGGTTTACGATTTGTCACACAACGTAAATCTTCTTCTTTTACTACGTGTGTATCCATTTCCTGAACCAACAGTCCATCATTGACGTTCGTATATTTCAATGCAGTAGATGTAGACAATGTTGTATCTAGTTTCATCAAACGTATATTTTTCTTTCGAGTTAAAATTTCTAATGCTTCATCACTAAAATCTGGAGCAATAATGATTTCAAGGAAAATTTTAGATAATTTTTCAGCTAATCCTTTTTCAACTTTGTCATTTAAGGCAACAATACCACCAAAGATAGATACTGGATCTGCTTCATATGCTTTATCCCAAGCAGCTTCAATATTTTCACCAATACCCACTCCACATGGATTCATATGTTTTAAACCAACAGCAGCATACTGCCCTTCAAAATCTTTCAAGACCTCGATAGCTGCATTACCATCTTGGATATTGTTGTAAGAAAGTTCTTTACCATGAAGCTGTGTTGCATTTGCCAAAGAGTACTTAGGATTCATACCTTTATAGAAAGCAGCTTTTTGATGAGGGTTTTCTCCATAACGTAGATCCTGTACTTTATCAAATGTAATCGTCAAACTTTCAGGAAATTCTTCATGAGTGCGTTTTGTCAAATAATCTGCAATCATTGCATCATATCGAGCTGTATGGCGGAATACCTTTGCGGCAAGGTGTTCACGTGTTTCTAACGTTGTCTCACCATTTTCTTTGATTTCATTCAATACTTTCTCATAATCTTTTGGATCACAAAGAACAGGAATGCTCTGATAATTCTTAGAAGCACTACGTAACATACTTGGACCGCCAATATCGATATTCTCGATTATCTCTTCATGACTTACGCCTTCTTTTTGTACAGTTTCTTTAAATGGATAGAGGTTTACACAAACTAGATCGATATATTCGATTCCTAGCTCTTTTAACTGTCTAACATGATCTGGATTCTCTCTAACACACAAAAGAGCTCCATGTACTTTTGGATGAAGTGTCTTTACACGACCATCCATAATTTCTGGAAATCCTGTTACTTCACTAATTCCAATTGTCTGGATTCCAGCATTTTCCAAAGCTTTTTTAGTTCCTCCCGTAGAAATGATCTCATAACCACAGTCAACTAACCCTTGAACAAACTCCACTAGACCCGTCTTGTCTGAAACACTGACTAATGCTCTTTTCATAGAATATGCACTCTTCCTTTCTCTATTTTGATCTTGTCTTCACAATAATAACGAACTACCATAGGTAAGATCTTATGCTCTATCTCAAGAACTCTTTTTTGAATTGCTTCAGCTGTATCCAAATCAGCAATCGATACAGCTTCTTGATAAATGATTGGCCCACCATCTACTTCTTCAGAAACAAAATGTACCGTAGCTCCACTTACCTTTACTCCCTTGGCTAAGGCAGCTTCATGAACATGAAGTCCATACATACCTGGCCCACAGAAAGAAGGAATCAAGGATGGATGAATATTGATGATCTTATTTGGATACGCTTTAATCAAATCTTCCTGTAAGATTGCAAGATAACCGGCTAAAACGATAAAATCAATCTTTTCATCCTGAAGTTTTTTCAAAAGTTCTTTTTGATCTTTTATACATGCCGTTGGAATACCCGCCTGTTTCGCTCTTTCAAGTCCATAGGCACTCTGGCGATTGCTGACGACAAGTGCAATCTCACAGTTGATATTTCCTTTTTTATGTTCATCAATGATGGATTGAAGATCCGTACCTCCTCCAGAAATCAGTACGGCCAGTCTTAACATAATTCGACACCCTTTTGACCTTCAACAATATTTCCTACGATATAACAAGTGTCTCCAGCTTTCTGAATTGCCTCCATGGCTGTATCCACATCTTTTGGATCTAATGCAATGACCATTCCTAACCCCATATTAAATGTGTTATACATCATCGTTTCTTCTACATTTCCATTCTTGGCAATCAAATCAAATATTGCAGGAACTGGATAACTGTCTTTCTTAATAATAGCTTTTGCGTTTTCTGGAAGCATTCTAGGAACATTTTCATAGAAACCTCCACCTGTAATATGGCTGCACCCCTTGATTGTAACACCAGCATCTTTTACATTTTTTAAAGCTTTAACATAGATGCGTGTTGGTTCGATCAATGCTTCTCCTAATGTCTTTTTCAGCTCATCATAATACGTATTCAAGGATTCTTCTGTCATGTCAAATACAGAACGAACTAAACTAAATCCATTTGAATGAACACCGCTAGATGCGATACCAACTAACACATCGCCTTCCTTGATATTTGAACCATCAATTATATCTTTTTTGTCTACGACACCTACCGCAAATCCAGCAAGGTCGTATTCATCTACTGGCATTAAGCCTGGATGCTCAGCTGTTTCTCCACCAATTAGTGCGCATTCGCTTTGTTTACATCCTTCAGCAACACCACTTACAATCGTCGCAATCTTTTCTGGATAGTTTTTACCACATGCGATGTAATCTAGGAAGAATAGTGGTTCTCCTCCAGCACACGCAATATCATTCACACACATTGCAACTGCATCGATACCAATCGTATCATGTTTATCCAAAACAAAAGCCAATTTCACCTTTGTTCCACATCCATCGGTTCCGGATAACAGAACAGGTTCTTCCATACCTTTGATCTTTGAAAGATCAAAGGCACCGGCAAACCCACCAAGTCCTCCTAAAACTTCAGGACGCATCGTTTCTTTTACGTGTTTTTTCATTAATTCCACTGATTTATAACCAGCTTCAATATCTACACCCGCTTTTTTGTAATCCATTTTTTTCTCCTTTATTTATGCGTGAAATAACGAACACCATTTTCGAAAATATTCTGGTCTTTATTTCCGTAAATATTTTGCATCAAGCCTTCTTCATATCGCTCACTATGTCCCATCTTTCCAAAGATCTTACCATCTTTAGAGAAGATACCTTCAATGGCTATGCTTGAACCATTGATATTATCTAAGCCATCCATCGTTGGAACACCCTCTTCATTGACATACTGTGTTGCAACCTGACCATTCTTAACAAGTTCATCTAACACTTCTTTTGATGCGACAAACTTACCTTCTCCATGAGACATCGCAACCGAATGCATTTCTCCTGGTGTCATAGACATGAACCAAGGTGATGCATTAGATGTAACACGAGTACGAGCAATATGACTTACGTGACGATTTATATTGTTTCTAAATAATGTAGGATTCTCTTCATTTAATCCTGCAATATCACCATAAGGCAACAAACCTGATTTGATCAATGCCTGGAATCCATTACAAATACCTAATATCAATCCATCATTAGCACGCATCGTATCAATAGCTGTTGAAATTTTTGGATTGCGAAGTACATTGGCAATGAATTTACCAGATCCATCTGGTTCATCTCCTGAACTGAATCCACCAACAATCATCAAAATTTGAGCCTTAGAAATTTCATCTGCCAATGTATCTATGCTTGCCTTGATATTTTCTACAGTCAAGTTATTAAATACAACTTGATGCACTTCAGCACCAGCACGTTCAAATTTTGCCGTTGTATCATATTCACAGTTTTGTCCAGGGAAGATTGGAATTACGACTACTGGTTTTTCCACTTTCACTTTAGAATAAACTGGTTCTTTTACTGTTAGAGGTGTATCCAAAGTTTCTTTTCCTAGATCAACATTCATCGGATAGATATCATCATATCTTTCTTTCCAAGCTATTAAAGCATCTTCAATCGTAACCACCTCATCATTGATAACGATCTTGTCTTCTTCATTCAAGATTCCTAACAATGTGAAACGAGGGTCCATGATACTTTCTGTTGCCTCTACGATCAATGAGCCTGTATTAAATCCATAAACATCTTCATCGCTTTGGATCGCAACACCTAATTTATTACCAAATGCCATCTTGGCAATCGCATATCCGATGCCACCAAATTTAACTGCACTTGCCGCAACGATCTTACCTTCCTGCATTTTTTCATGGACAGCTTTAAAATTATCTTTTAACTGTTCATAATTTGGCATATGATCAGCCAATGCTTCATGTTTGACTAAGTAAACATAGTTACCTGCTTTTTTGAAAGAAGCACTGACAACAGAATCTGTTTTTTGAGTTGTGATCGCAAATGTGATCAATGTAGGTGGAACATGAATATCTTTATATGTTCCAGACATACTGTCTTTTCCACCAATGCTTGGTGTTTCAAAAGCAATCTGTGCATCGACAAGACCTAATAAAGCCTGCATCGGATTTCCCCATTTTTTAGGATCGTTTCCAACTCTTTCAAAGTATTCTTGGTTTGACAAACGACATGTTGAATAATCAGCACCTAAAGCTGTTATTTTAGCTAAAGCTTCAACTACTGAATAACTAGCTCCTAAATATGGAGAGTATTTTGCTAGTTTTGGATCATATCCATATGTCATGGTTGAACATGTATTTGTCATTCCAAATACTGGTAATTTTTGAACAGAACCTTCTTCAGGAGTTAATTGATATTTTCCTCCAAAAGGCATCAATACTGTACTTTTTCCAATAGAGGCATCAAACATCTCTGCTAAACCAATCTGACAAGCCACATTTGGATCATGTAAAACTTCCACAAGATTTGTATCTTTTTTATCAAATGGCTTTTCATCATATTCACTTTCACAAATTTCAACAGCCTGATGAGCTCTTACTCCATTTGTATCTAAAAACGCGCGGGACATATCGACAATTGTTTCGCCTCTAAACTTCATCACGAGACGATTTGTATCCGTAACAGTAGCCACTTTGATAGCTTCTAGATTTTCTTTATATGCTTCTGCTTTAAATTTCTCAAAATCTTTTGCCTCAATACAACAAGCCATACGCTCTTGTGATTCACTGATTGCAAGCTCTGTGCCATCAAGACCTTGATATTTTACTGGTACAGCATCTAGATCAATATCCAATCCATCGGCCAATTCACCAACAGCAACACTGACACCACCAGCACCAAAGTCATTAGCCTTTTTGATTAATTTCGTACATGCAGGATTTCTAAATAAACGCTGCAATTTACGTTCAATCAAAGCATTTCCTTTTTGTACTTCACTTGAACACTTTTCAAGACTTGTTTCATTATGTTCCTTACTTGAACCGGTTGCGCCTCCGATTCCATCACGACCAGTTGCTCCACCAATCAAAACAATGATATCTCCTGGCTGTGGTTTTTCTCTTTTTACATGAGATTTAGGCGCAGCTCCAACAACTGCTCCAACTTCCATTCTCTTGGCAACATAACCTTCATCATAGATTTCTTCGACAAAAGTAGTTGCTAATCCAATCTGGTTACCATAGCTTGAGTAGCCATGTGCAGCTGTTTTAGAAATTTTTGACTGTGGGAGTTTATGTTCCATCGTTTCCGAAATTGGTTTTGTGATATCTCCAGCTCCAGTAACACGCATCGCCTGATAAACATAGCTTCTTCCTGATAATGGATCTCGAATGGCTCCACCAATACATGTACTGGCACCACCAAACGGTTCAATTTCAGTTGGATGGTTATGCGTTTCATTCTTAAACATCAACAACCAGTCTTCATCTTTTCCATCAACATCTACTTTGATTTCTACAGAGCAGGCATTAATTTCATCACTGACTTCCATATCATCCAATTTACCTTGTTTACGAAGATATTTACCAGCAATCGTTGCCATATCCATCAAAGTCTGTTCTTTTTTTCCACCATGCACTTCATTACGTAATGCAAGATATTTTTCATAAGAATCTTGGATCTGTTCTTTTAACGTATCTAGCTTAAAATCAATAGATTCCAATACTGTTTCAAACGTTGTATGACGACAGTGATCAGACCAATATGTATCCAACACCTTTAATTCAGTCATCGTACAATCACGTTTTTCCTGATTTTTAAAATAATCCTGAACAAATTCGATATCCTCTTGTGACATGGCCAATCCTTCTTTTTCACGAAGAGCATTTAATTCTTCTTTGTTCATATCGATGAATCCATTCAAGATAGGAACTGGTGCTACTTCAACATCCTGATCATCTTCTAATACGCTTAAATCTTTTACTCTAGCTTCTACGGGATTAACAATATAACCTGTTATTTTTTCTAGATCTTCTTCTGAAACTTGTCCATCGAACACCAATAATGTTCCTGAATGAATACGAACTGTCTGCTTATTATTCAATAACATTAAACATTGCATAGCACTGTCAGCTCTTTGATCATATTGCCCTGGTAAATATTCATAAGCAAGATATTTTTTACCATTTAGATCAATTGAATCATATACAACATCCGTTACCACTTCACTGCAGACATTCTTTTTCAAAAGTTGAATATCGTTTTCATCTGCGTTAAAAATGTCATAAATATTATATAAAGAGACTTTAAAATCATCAGAAAGTGATAGAGACTGTCTTAATTCAGTACCCAGCGACTCGCTTTCAACTTGGAACTGTTCTTTTTTCTGAACAAAAATACGTGTATCCATCTTTTTCTCCTTTATTCTACAATAGACTGTGCCAATACATTTTCGGCCTGTTCTTTT
Source organism: uncultured Faecalitalea sp. (assembly GCA_946408025.1). Lineage (GTDB taxonomy): Bacteria > Bacillota_I > Bacilli_A > Erysipelotrichales > Erysipelotrichaceae > Faecalitalea. Next base: position 3,565 of record CAMJQJ010000008.1, on the reverse strand, counting down.
TTAAAATCTTCGATTGTTTTTTGAACAGATTCATCGGCCAATCCGATCATCTGACAAGCTAAGATTGCTGCATTTCTTGCGCCAGCTTTTCCAATTGCTACAGTCGCCACTGGAACTCCTTGAGGCATTTGAACCGTTGACAACAATGAATCCATTCCACCTAATGCACTGGTCTGCATTGGAATACCAATAACTGGAAGTGGTGTCGAACTAGCGATAACACCAGCTAAATGAGCAGCGCCTCCAGCAGCCGCAATAATAACTTTGATCCCACGATCTTTTGCTTCTGAACTTAATTTGATCACTTCATTTGGTGTACGATGTGCGCTTAATACACGTACTTCATAACCAATCTTGAAATCATCCAGTTGTTTCATACAACCTTCCATTGCGGGCAAATCACTTCTTGAACCCATTACTACCAACACTTTAGTTTCCATTTTTATCCTCCCTTTGCATTAAAAAAAGCGCACCTATCAAGGGCACGCTTAAAACAGCCTGTGTTCTTTCAATTTTGTAAATCTTCTTAAGACCATAAGTAAGACCTCCAAAAACAGCACCAGAATTCCTTCTGCACATTTATTCTACATGAATCGCATTCACTTTACAACAGACTTTTAACGAGAATTTATTCTACTGTAAAAATCTTATGTTCCTTAAATCAGAAAATTTTCAAAACATAAAACGTAATATCACAAATTTCATCATTAATAATGATAACCTTTCTTTTTTATTAGGAAATAATTTTACTAATTTTGATCTTATATACATTGTAAAATATAAAAAAAGGAGAACAATGTCATGAAAAGATTATTAAGTTGTCAACCAAGTGAAGTTTTATCTATGAATGGAAAAGAGTTAAAACAAGCTATTCTTGCTAGTGAAGGTAGAACTGTATTAACTGAAACAGTTGTATTTAATGGATGTCTCTTAGGAAATATCACAAACGCTGAAGTTGCATCTGCATTTGGCTCAGATATGATTTTATTAAATGGATTTGATTGCTTCCATCCAGAAATTCCTGGCTTACCTGAGACTAATGATCCTATTAAGCTACTGAGAGAATTATGCGGCAGACCAATTGGAGCAAACTTGGAACCTGTAGACGATCAAGTTTCTATGATGTCTGAAAAAATCGAAATATCAAAAGGAAGAACTGCATCAATAGAAACCTTTAAAGAAGCAGAAAAACTTGGCCTTCAATTTATATGTTTAACAGGAAATCCTGGAACTGGTGTTACAAACAAAATGATCATCAAAGCAATCAAAGAATGTAAAGAAAATTTTAGCGGTTTAATCATTGCAGGTAAAATGCATGCAGCAGGTGTTGATGAACCTGTTGTTGACATTCCTACAATAAAAGAATTTATCAAAGCAGGTGCTGATGTTATTTTAATGCCTGCTGCTGGAACTGTACCAGGATTACAAGAAAGCACAATAACAGAAGCATGTAAGATCATCAAAGAGGCAGGATGTTTATCTTTAAGCGCAATCGGAACTAGTCAAGAAACCTCAGACATTGATACAATTCGAGAAATCGCATTATCTAGTAAACGTTCTGGAATTGATATCCAACATATTGGAGATGCCGGATGGGGAGGAATTGCTTTACCTGAAAACATCATGGCAATGTCCATTGCGATTCGTGGCGTTAGACACACATATTTTAAAATGGCTCAATCTGCCAAAAGATAAAACTCCATATTCCAACATCTTAAAAACAAGCGATGTCACTCGCTTGTTTTTATAGTTTTTAACATATGTTCAATTACACTATATTCATTATATGGTCCAATCACTTGTTGGGCTTTTTCTTTTACCATATCACACGCTGTACTGGGAGCATAAGAATGTTCATACATTTCAAGCATTGTAATGTCATTCCCGCCATCTCCATATACCGCAATTTCGTCTTTTGGTATCCGTAAATAATTGGCTAACCATTGTATTCCTGAAGCCTTATCCACACCGTATTTCGTAATTTCATACATGCCTTTTCCGCTAGGCGCATTTACAAGTCTATTTGAATATTTTTTCAAAAAGTAATCTAATTCAGCGTTAGATTCACCATCTTCAAAATGATAGTTTATTTTACATATATCTTGTTTAAGGATATTTTCCTTTGATTGGCTATATTCATAATTCTTTGTAATATTATTCAAAAAATTATCCAGCCACGAATCATCTGCAATTTCTTTCCAAACCTTTCTGCGATAACCTAAAATTTCATTTTTATCAAACATTGAATATACTTTATTCCAAGCTACATATTCTAAATGAGCTGTTCCGAAAGTCTCTATGATTTCATTCAATATGTCTTTATCAATTGGCTCACTATGTAATAATTTTCTGTTTGGATCTACAATTACAGAACCATTTAAACAAATATAATAAGCAATACTTGAAGCTCCATTTAAATCAACCATGTTTATTCCTCTACCTGTTGCTACGGTAAAAAAACGATCATGTTTAACGATCTCTCGTATTGCATTTTCAATTTTATCATCACATTTATGATATTTATTAAAAAGAGTCCCATCTAAATCACTTGCAAATAAACGAATCATTATATGCTCCTTTCTATTATTTATAAATTAACATGAATCAAACAAAAAAAGAATCAGATATTCTGATTCTTTTTACATTCCGGTTATTTGATGAAATATATGCTGAGCTGCAATTGCTCCATCATTCGTTGCAGTAACAACTTGGCGAAGATCTTTTTGAAGAACATCTCCAGCAGCATAGATACCTTTGACTTTGGTTTCCATGTTTTTATCCACAAGAACATATCCTCTTTCATCCAATACATCCAAACCTTCTAAACATTGGCTCATTGGATCTTGCCCTACATAAGGGAAGATACCCTGACAATTTAATGTCGTTGTTTCTTTAGTATCTACATTCTCCAATAATATACCAGATACTTTTCCATTCTCACTTAATACTTGTTTAGGAATATGCTTTTTAATGATATGAATTTTATCATTAGCTTCAATTTGTTCTTGAATCTGTTTCTCTGCTCTAAACACATCACGTCGAATGACGATCGTCACACTTTTCGCAAATGTTGTAAGATATAAAGATTCTTCTAAAGCAGAGTTACCTCCACCTATCACAACTACATCTTTGTCTTTGAAAAACGCTCCATCGCATACAGCACAGAACGAAACACCTCGACCAATATTTTCTGCTTCACCAGGAATATTTAGCAACCTTTCCTTCGTTCCTGTAGCTACGATAACAGCCTTAGCCTCAACAATTGAGCCATCTGTTAAATATACTTTTTTATCCGCATCTACTTTTTCTACGTCACCGTATTCATACATAGCTCCAAAACTAGTGGCCTGCTCCAGCATCGACATTGCAAGTTCAGTTCCCGCTAATGTTTTTACACCAGGATAGTTTGAAATTTGATGTGTTTTCACCAGTTTTCCACCAGGTGCTCCACTCTCTAAAATCATTGTTTTTAAACCAGCTCTTGAAGCATATAAAGCTGCAGTCAGACCTACTGGGCCAGATCGGAAGAGCGTCGTGTAGGGAAAGAGTGTAGATCTCGGTGGTC
>CAMJQJ010000007.1 GCA_946408025.1 uncultured Faecalitalea sp. | reverse complement strand
CCACCGAGATCTACACTCTTTCCCTACACGACGCTCTTCCGATCTAGAAGCTCCGATGCCTTTTCCTATAATATTACTTGATGCGATACCATATAAAGAATTGGCTGGCTGGTATCCTTCTCCATATACATCATTATATGGATTTTTCGCATTTTCAATACGAGTCGCAACATGGGAAAAAGGTGTATGAGCAATGATTTCAGTCCCAATATTCGTGATACCAAATAGAACCACTACTCCTAAAACACCAACCGTGAAAAGGCGCTTTAAGTTCTTCTGGATTCTTCGAATTGATGAATAATCAGGAATCAATATACAAATAAAGAAGATCATCACAACAATAGACATCGTTCCCAAGTCTCTTTGAAGAATCAAAAAGATAATATCTAATACAAGAGCGTAAATAGGGAAACGAAATAAAGTTGACCATCTTTCCTGCAGCTTTGGATTCAATTTTGCCTTATAGATAGCACATGAAATTAAGATGATCAAAAGCGGCTTAGTAAATTCACTTGGTTGGATCGTTATACCTCCTGGCAATCGAATCCATGCCTGGCTTCCTCCAGATGCACTAAAGGCAAAAGGCAACATCATAAATACTGACATTGCTAAAATAAACAACATTTCAATCTTAGAAAACCAGCGAAAGCTAAAAATATGATTCACTGCCCACATGCAAAAATAAGCTATAAATAAAAAAGCAATTTGTTTGATCAAAGTAGTCAACACAACTGTAGAATTTGTCGTGGTTTGCCCTACATTGGTCGAAACGATCATAAACGTTCCAAAAATAATCAAAATAAAAACTGCTATATTAATATATATATCACTATGTTTACGCAGCATGATCAAGTCAATAAAAGAACGTAACCTCTGAGTACGCTTTTTTTTCTGTTCTAATTTCTTCTGCGCTTTATCTTTTCTTGAAAGTCTTTTTCTAACCATGCACCTATTTTATCACATGTGTAAAGCATTGAGAAAAATAATCAAATAAATTGTCATTTGCGAAAAAATAAACTAGAATAGAGTCCGAGGATAGATAGTATGAAGATTACATGTGAAAATATCATCTTGGATACAGATCCAAGAATTAGACAAAAAAGTGAAAAAGTAGAACTTCCATTAAATGCGGAAGATAAAGAACTTCTAGAAGCGATGTTAGAATACGTACGTAATTCAACAGATGAAGAAATTGCCGAAAGAGACAATCTAGAACCTGCTGTTGGAATTGCAGCAATTCAGGTAGGTGTGCCTAAAAAATTAATTGCGGTCGTAGTACCCGATGAAGAAGGCAATGTGCAAGAAGTTGCCCTTGCCAATCCAAAAATCGTCAGTGAGTCTGTACAAAATGCTTATTTAGACAACGGAGAAGGCTGTTTATCAGTCAAAGATGCTCATGAAGGACACGTATTCCGTCATGCACGAATCAAAGTTCGTGGTTATGACTTGATCAAAGACGATAATGTGACAATCAGTGCAGAAGGGTATTTTGCGATTGCCTTACAGCATGAAATTGATCATTTATCCGGTATATTATTCTATGATCGCATCGATAAAAATGATCCATGGAAAGAAGATGAGTTGGCAGAAGTTATTTAGCTTCTGCTTTTTTTTAAGATATTTGTTTGTTATAATGATAAAAGAAAAACGAAATTAGAAAGAGGAAAAATATGCCAACTAGACAGAATAACGTTTTAGGGCATACGAACTCAAGAAAACCATATCATACCAAAAATCATGTTGAAAAAACTGATACCCTGATCTATGCATTAGGTGGACTAGGCGAAGTTGGTAAAAACATGTATTGTTATGAACACGAGAATGAAATATGCATCGTGGACTGCGGTGTTTTATTTCCTGGTGATGAGCTTTTGGGTGTCGATTATGTCATTCCTGACTATCACCACTTGATTCGTATGAACAAAAAAAGAAAGTTTTTAGTAATAACGCATGGACATGAGGACCACATTGGAGGGATCCCATTCCTATTAAAACAAGTACAAATCGATGCGATTTATGCACCACGATTTGCCAAAGCTCTAATTCAAAAAAAATTAAGTGAACATAAAGGATTAGAAAACACAAAGATCATTGAAATCAACGAAGACAGTCGCGTTTCGACTCGTTATTTTACCGTTGGATTTTTCAATACGATCCACTCCATCCCGGATTCATTAGGGGTATTGATCACAACACCAAACGGAACAATCGTACATACTGGTGACTTTAAATTTGACTTAACTCCAGTCGGAACCAATGCCGATTATCAAAAAATGGCTCATATTGGAGTTTTAAAGCCAGATTTATTAATGTCGGATTCCACCAATTCAGGAGTTGAAGACTTCTCTATCTCAGAAAAGAAAGTAGCAGATGAAATCTTAGAAATCATGCGCAAGACAAAACAGCGCTTGATTGTTGCGACATTTGCTTCAAATGTACATCGTGTCTCTCAAATCATTGAAGCTGCTGTCAAATGCAAACGTAAAGTTATCGTATTTGGTCGAAGCATGGAGAACGTGGTGGATATTGGTCGAAAAATGGGTACGATCCATATCAAGAACAGTGATATGTTGTCACCGGATGAATTAGCCCATACACCAGATGATAAAATTTGTATTATATGTACAGGAAGCCAGGGAGAACCTTTGGCTGCACTAAGTCGAATTGCCAATGGTACACATCGTCACATTCACCTAAAACCAGGTGATACAATCGTTTTCTCCAGTAATCCAATCCCAGGAAACACATCCAGCGTTAATAAAGTCGTAGACAATTTGTTCCGTGCTGGAGCTACCGTTCTTACAAAATCTGTTTTGAACAATCTACACACAACAGGGCATGCTTCTAAAGAAGAACAAAAGCTTATGTTGCAGTTGATTCGTCCTAGATATTTTATGCCTATACACGGTGAATATAAAATGTTGATGCAACACCGTCAAACCGCTATGGAAGTAGGTATCCCTAAAGAAAACATCTTTGTTTGTGCAAATGGAGATATCTTAATTTTGCGTAATCATGAAATTCTTCAAAGTGACTGGCGATATCAAGGTGATGATATCTATGTTGATGGCAACGACATCAGCGGGCTATCCACTGCGGTCTTAAAAGATCGTCGCATATTGGCAGATAATGGATTGGTGGCAGTCATTATTGCCATTGATTCCAAGATCAATAAAATCTTGATGCGTCCTGTTATTGTATCGCGTGGTTTTGTGTTCATCAAAGATTCTCAAGGATTGATTAAAGAAGCTGAATTTATTGTAAATGCTTCTTTACAGGAAAGAATGAAAGAAAAAACGACATTCTCTGAATTAAAAAACTGTGTTCGTTCAACACTAGAGCCTTTCTTATATAGAAAGACACATCGTAATCCAATCGTAATTCCTGTTATCATCAATTCAAAAGCTACGATGGAAGAATTACAAAACGCGCGAAAAGCAACACGCAAACCTCGCAAAGTAAATACTGCACATGAATAGGATAACGAAAGTTATCCTTTTTTTGATTTTTCAATTTGATATGTTACAATTTTTTGCATAGGGGTGAACATATGGAAATTACAAATCTACAAAAAAAGCTGATCATTCTTTTAAGCATCCTTGTCGGTATCATGATATCGATCACTTTTTCTTTGTATCGAGCAATCTATGTAAATCCTAATAATCTAAATGTTATTTATCAGACCCTGCAGGATGAAGCTATCCCAACAAGTTTGAATGATGTCTCCATCCTTTATTTCACAGACTTAGAATTCGGCGAATTTCAAAATCAAGAACGAACTGAAAATCTCTTTAACACCATTTATGATCTAGCTCCAGATGTTGTGATATTTGGTGGTGATCTTTATGATTCATCTGATCAGATCAACGATGAAAACAATCAGCTTTTAATCAATTTTTTATCAAAAATTGATGCTCCTTTAGGTAAATTTGCGGTTCTTGGTGAAAAAGATCAGTTAGATGAAACAATGTTAAATACTGTAAATAACATTTATTCCAATAGCCAGTTCGAAATTTTAAGTGATGTCAATGTTAAGATTGGAAATCAATCTACTGCATCTATTCGTTTAATTGGTTTATCTCCTCAGCCAAACTTTGAACAAGCATTATCTAATTTAAGTTCAGATGAATATAACTTACTTGTGAGCCACTATCCAGATACTTTGATTAATGAAACTCTTGCTTCACATCCTATCTCTTTAGCCCTTGCGGGACATTCCCACGGGACCCAAGTAACCTATCCAATCATTGGTGGTTATAGAAAAATTGAAAATGCCACTCAGTTAAATCGATCAATTTCGAGAAATTTAAGCTTTGATTATATTATTTCTAGTGGAGTTGGTTGTACAAATGTTAATGTTCGCATGTTGTCTACACCAGAAATTTATTATTTTAACTTGCATCATTAAAAAAAATATCTATAATAGAACTGTCAAGACAGGGGCGCCAATTTTGGCTGAGATGTTATGATAACGGTCCCTTATGACCTGAACTAGGTAATGCTAGCGTAGGGAGTCTATGAAAGTATTTGATATTTTTGTAATGATCCTTACGCCTCAAACATGGAGGTGTTTTTTTATGAAGAATTTATCAGTAAAAGATCTAGTTTTGATGGCATTTTATGTTGCCTTATTCATGGTATTGGATACATTCGTCAATACATTAGGAATTTTCCAAATGCCAAACGGAGGAAGTCTAGGGGTTTCTACTCTTGCATTGTTAATGGCTAGTTATCACCTAGGATGGAAAAAAGGATTATTAGTATCTTTTGTCTCTGTTTTTGCTCAATTCGTAACAGGGCCAATGTATACAGCTAATTTACTTGGTTTCCTACTTGACTATTTATTTGCATTCAGCGTATATGGAATTGCATGTTTATTTCCAAACTTTGGTTATTTCTATACTGGTGTGTTCGTAACCAACTTTATTCGTTTTGTTTGTTCAACTATTTCCGGCACAGTAGTATGGGGCGTTGATTTATGGGGAAGCATCGTTTACCAGGCTACTTATATGATTCCAACCTTAATCATAGGGTTAATAATTATTCCTTTATTGTATAAAGCATTAGAACCAAGAATCAAGAAATAAGACAGTAAATGATTGTAACTGTATACAAAATTGATCTATAAGCAATTGACATAAAAAGGTTTGATACCTCTACTGTATGAGGATCAAACCTTTTTCTTTATCTTTTAATCGAAAAACAAATACATTATCCTACCTATTAACTATTTTTTAATAAAAACTATAAAAGCGAACCTCTAAAGATATTGAATCTATCGAAGTTCGTCATTTAAATTATTTACTAATGAAACATATCTTTTTTTGAAAAGATATATGTTGCAACCGCACAAGCAATCACCGCAATACCAATCGGAATCCAAATACTAGACGCAAATGGAAGTCCATCAACATTCATCCCATAGAAACTAAAGATAATATTTGGAATAGACATTACTATGGTAATAACTGTTAAAACCTTCATAACAATATTCAAGTTATTAGAAATAACACTTGCAAATGCATCCATTGTACCAGACAAAATGTTTGAATAGATGTTACACATCTCAATAGCCTGATGGACCTCAATCATTACATCTTCTAATAAGTCTTCGTCCTCTTCATATAACTTAATTTGCTTTCCTCGTCTAATTTTATTTAAAGTAATTTCAACAGATTTTAAAGATGTTGAAAAATATACTAAAGACTTTTCTAGCCCCAGCATCTGTATCAGTTCTTTGTTTTGCATAGACTGATGTAAACGCATTTCAGTTCTTGAAGATAAACGATCAATCTGTCTTAAGTAAATAAGATAGCGTTGTGATATGCGTAAAAATAACAACAATAAAAAACGCGTCTTTAAACGTGTATCAATTCCTTTGATTCGCTGCTGAGCCATATCTTCAATATTGTAATTTTCATGTAAAGAAATTGTTACGATATATCCTTTTAAGATTACAACACCTAATGGCAATGTTGTATATTGCAAAGTTGTAAAATCTTCTCCAGTCTGTTCATCATCTGCACTAGGATAGTCAACAATAACCAATGTCTGTCTAAAATCATCATCGTAATCAATATGTGAACTTTCTTCTTCATCCAAAGAAGATTTTACAAATTCAGGCAAAACTCCAATTTCTTCAATCAGATAATTTCTTTCTTCTTCTGTGGGTGCTACCGCATTGATCCAGCAACCTGGTTCAGCTGCATCTATCTTGCGTGTACCATCTTCAAATGTTTTGTAGAATTCTAACACAGTACCCCTCCTTTTTTGGCGGAGGCTACTGTTCAATGATGCCTCCGCATTTGTCAAAACTATTCGAATAATATTCACTCGGATCTGGAGACATCATCTCACCTACTTTCTTCCTCAGGTATTGTATCACATAATTTTAAAAATACGAGAAAAAAAGCAGGATTTTACACCTGCTTAACATCTGAATCAATAAGCCATGTTCTGTTCTGACAAGTCAGTGACAGTCATTTATCTATAACTTTCGTTATCCAGCCTTCATTTCATTTCAATCCAGCTGACTCCCCTACCAAATTTGGGTTTCTCGCTTGCGGGGTTTACCCGTTCCACCCAATATGTTTCCATATTGTCTCGTCTCTGTGGCACTTTTATAGTCTATTTCCATAGTTTCCCTTAGGAAAATCGACAGCCGTCAGGTTGGGACCTGCCTAGACTTATTTATTCATCTAGCACAAACACTACGATCATCTCAGATCGTGCGAGCATGGACTTTCCTCTAGCTAAACGCCAGCGACTGTCTAGATTCAGACTTTTTTCTTACTGATTGAATACAGCTTTTTCTAAACGTGCGATACGTTTTAAAACATCTACCATATCGCTGTTTCCGTTCACAAAATCAGAATTAACTTTTTCGTTCAAATTTTGATTTTCTGTCTGAAGAGTAAAAATTTGCTGAGAAAGTTCTTTGATTTTTTCTTCATAACGAGTCAAAGCCTGTCCTAACTCTTCAATTTTTTCATCATATATCTGATAATCTTCAATAATTTGATCTAGGAATTCATCTACTTCTGCAGGTGCATATCCTTTAATATCTACATGAAATTCTTTTTCGTAAATAACCTGAGCTGTCAAATTTGTATCTTTTGCCATAATTTGTTCCCCCAATTCTCTATACATTATGCCGTCTTTAGGCTAAAAAATCAATCGCAAATTTGAATGTTCTTATCTTTTCATATATAATATTTTCGATGAGCACGATAAAATATCCTACCGCTATTTCGCCGGTTAATTTATCACAGTCCAGCACAACTTATTCACAAAGAGGAATGAGCCTTGAATCAGATATTAATGATTCTAACAAGTATTACAGAGCCTGTGATATCGCATTAATTTATAAGAAACCAACCCCTGTTCAAGTGGTTCGAGTTGATTATCCGGCTAGAAATAAGGCTAAGATCGTAGAAGCTTATTATAAAACTCCTTCTACTACAGATTACAATGGGGTATATAGGGGACGTTATATCGACTTTGAGGCAAAGGAAACAAAAAATAAAACCGGATTTCCAAAATTGATGATACATGATCATCAAATAGAACATCTAAAAAAAGTAAAGATTCATGGAGGTATCGGTTTCTTTATTATTCGTTTTACACATTATCAGCAAACCTTTCTGGTCGATGCTCCATTGCTTATCAAAAAATATCATCAGACGACAAAAAGCTTTATTCCATATAAATGGTTTTTAGAGAATGGTCAACTGATCAAAGAAGGACTGCGTCCACGATTAGCATATTTAAAAGAGGTGGATGCAAAATATTTTAAGGAGGATTGAATTCATGGCAAAACTAATGTCAAAACTCAAAAATAATGCAGGTTCAAATTCCAAACCCCCAAAAAAGCCTAAACCAAATGGTCGCCGAAAGTTAGACGTTTGGAACAAGCTTGCTATCGGCGTACTGACAGTCTTTTTAGTAGGATGTATATCTGTATTCTTTATCCTTGTAAATATTGTTAACGATCCAGATGGTATGCGTTTCAATAAAGATGGACTCATCACAACACAAAACACGCGAATATTTGATGGAAACGGGAACGTTTGGACAGAATTAGGCTCTGAAATCCGTGAAGATGTTTCTTATGAACAGATACCGCAATCTGTTATTGATGCTTTCTTATCGATCGAAGATTCTCGTTTCTTTGAACATAATGGTTTTGATCTTCCTCGTTTTATGGCCGCTGCTTTAACTAACCTAAGGACTGGAGATTTTTCTCAAGGTGGTTCAACATTGACCATGCAGATGATCGATAATGCCTTTACAAAGAAAAAAGAAGAACAGCTACAAGAATCTGGTGGTTATACCGCTGTCGATCAAATCAAATTAAAAGTCCAAGAAATTTATCTTTCTTTAATTGCAGAACAATCATTGGATAAAGAGTCTATTTTTGAATTCTATGTTAATCGTATTTGGTTTGGTTCAGGCGGAAATACTCGAGGCATTCAAAAAGCCGCTAATTATTATTTCAATAAAGATGTTTCTCAGTTAAACGTTAGTGAAGCCGCATTCTTGGCGGGTGCAATCAATGCTCCTGACTACTACAATCCAGTCAACAACTTAAATGATCCAGATACAGATCATTTACAGCTTGCAACAGAACGACGTAATACTACACTAGCTATGATGCTTCAACACGGGTATATTACAGAAGAAGAATATAACTTATATGTAAACACAGATTTGGCATTCTCACTTCAGTATACAACACAGGAAAACTCAAATCCGTATGCTGCTTACTTAGATCAAGTATTAAGTGAAGCTGCTACTTTGACCGGACAAGATCCAGCCATTGTTCCAATGGACATCTATACATGTCTTGATACAGATTTACAAGATCAGGCAAATGCTATCTGTAATGGCGAAATTTTCGCCTTCCCAGACGAAGCGTTTGATGTTGGTTTCACCGTTGTGGATAACGATACTGGTGAAGTATTAGCAGTAGGTCCTGGGCGATTCTATGATCCAAACTCTGCAGATCGTAAAGATAGTTCTATAATGCAAAGATCTCCAGGTTCTTCTATGAAACCATTATTAGCTTATGCATCGACATTTGATCTCTTAGGATGGTCAACCGTACACACGGTAAACGATAAAGCAAAAGACTATTTTAACTCTGGAACTAATTTAGGAAACTCAGATGGTAAATATGATGGAAAAATGTCACTAGCTAAAGCACTGGGTGTATCTAAAAACACACCAGCTGCCCAAGCTATGATTGATCTAGTAGATAAAACAGGGTATGACTATTGGAAAGATTATTGTAAGAAACTTGGTTATACAGATGATGTTGCAGAAGCCTTTGTCGAACAGTATTGTATCGGTGGTGCCGATATGCAGGCTTCTTCAAGAGAACAGGCAAGCGCCTATACAATCTTTGCTAATGGAGGAAAACGAATTGAAGATCATACAATTCGTAAGATTGTATATCGTAACGATAATTCTGAAATAACTCCAAATTTAGAGCCGATTCAAGTCATTTCTGAACAAGCAGCATGGATGATGTCGCAGTTATTATATGATGTTGTAAATGGAAACTACGGAATGATGAATGATCAATTAGCTTCATCTTCATACCCAATCTATGGTAAATCCGGTACATCTGACTGGGGAACTTATGGATTACAATATCGAATTCCACAAGCTGCAATCCGTGATGAATGGTCGGTTGGTTATTCTAGTGCATATACTGTTGCATGCTGGTCCGGTTACTTGACACAGTATGAACAACAAGGTTATTACATACCTGTTAACCAAATCATATATTACAATATGGCTTTTGAAATTACAGATTATTTGTTAGATTACATGAGTTCTAGAGAGCAATATGTAGATATTCCTCGTCCTGATGGAATTACTGATTATAAAGGTGGTTACATCAAGACTGAATTTGCAAGTAAAGGAGATCCTGATACATCTGCGACAGACGATGATGAAGACGATACTTCAGAAGAACAAAAAGCTTGCGAGGCTGAAGGTGGTACATGGGATGCAGAAAGTTCTACTTGTGTAAAAGAAGAGGAAGAAGAACCTGAAACTCCAACACCTGAAGAAGAATGTATTGCCAATGGTGGTACATGGGATGGTACAGCATGTACATATCCACCAACACCTGAAGAAGAATGTATTGCAAGTGGTGGTACATGGAACGGAACGACTTGTACATATCCACCTGATCCAGGAGATGGAACTGGCGGAGATACAGGTGATGGAGAAAACCAAGGTGGCAATACAGGTACACAGACACAAAACATTGCCGCTATCTTAAGTTGGGACCCTAGAAAACTAATTCAACAATTATTAAATTTGTTCTAATAAAAGAAATATAAGAAAAAACGAATCTAAAGTTTGAATGTTCGAACTAAAAGGTTCGTTTTTTCTTTTACCAAAACTAACGATGAGTAAAAAAGAAAACCGAATATAGATAACCCACGTGTAGTAAATATTGGGTATTACAATAAAATAAAAAGGACCAATACCTGAAAAATACAGGGATCAGTCCTTATCATTTTAATCTAAAAAATTACAACTTCAAAATAACTGTATTCATGACAGAATCGTATTATTTGCAGAAAACGATAAAATAAGCATTTAAAATAACTTTTTATGCTTAATGATATCATAAGCATAATATAGAGACGACAATCCCCAAGTCAGAGGATAAACCCAATAAACAAATTGTATATCATGGAATAAATATCCTGTAACACTTAAGAAAATTACTCGAATAACGCACCAGCAAACAATCATCACCATCATCGGTATCATTGGTTTCCCTGCTCCTCGTTTTACTGCTGATATAGCATGTGTAAAGGCCAATAAACAAAAGAAGAAGCCGGCAATCTGAGATCTAGCAACGCCAAAAGAAATCACTTCGGAATTATTATCAAACAACAAAATCAATTGATCCGCAAACACTACAGTCCCTATTCCAATAAGCTCTGCGATAATAACACTACACGCAATCCCAAAAATCGCCCCTTTCTGAGCACGATTTTCCTGCCTTGCTCCCAGATTTTGACCAACAAATGTAGTTATCGCATTATTAAAGCTCATAATTGGCAGAAAGGCAAATCCTTCAATTTTTGAATACGCACCACACCCAGCCATTGCCATAGCTCCAAAAGCATTGATATTGGATTGAACCACAACATTTGCCACCCCAGTAATTGAATTCTGTATTCCACTTGGAATTCCATTACGCAATATTTCTATCAACATTTCCTTATTAATTCGAACTTCATGAAAAGAAAGACTATAACTTTCTTGACTTTTATGCAAAAGTCGCATGCACAAAAATGCACTTACAAACTGAGATAAAATTGTCGCAAAAGCCGCAGCTTCAACCCCCATACCAAACCAGGCAATTAACACATAATCAAGAATAATATTAATCAAACTTGAAACGATTAAGTAATACAATGGATGTTTGCTATCTCCTAATGATTGAAGGATCCCTACGAAAATATTATACATAACTAGTCCTAATGCACCTGCAAAATAAACACGGAAATATTTTATAGATTCGGGCATGACAGTTTCAGGTGTGCCCATTAATTCTAATATCAATGGTGCCAATACCACACCAAGAATCGTTAAGATGACTGACATTATCAATCCAAAGGCTACATCTGTATGTATAGCGATACGAAGGCGTTCATGATCCTGGGCACCAAAATATCGTGAAATTACTACACCTGCACCCAAAGCAACCCCATTAAACAAACCAATCATCATAAATATCAAATTCCCTGATGAACTTACTGCAGCAAGAGCTTCACTACCTAAGAAATTACCAACAATCAGCGAATCCGCTGCATTATATAACTGTTGAAATAGATTGCTAAAGAATATTGGTAAAGCGAATACTACCATTTGTTTCCAAATGGTTCCCTGTGTCATAGATTTTTGTAATACAGCCATATTTCATCACCTTTGATATTATAACAGAAATTCATTATCCTTTAAGAGTAGATATTTTCCATTCGATAGGAAAAGGCTGACTTTTTATCGCCAGCCTGTCTTTAAAATTTTATTTGCATTTTCTATCCTATCTTTTGTTGGAGGATCAACCCCTTCTAAAGGATATGATAGACCTAACTCACGCCATTTATAAGCCCCTAATGTATGATACGGTAAAACTTCCACTCTTTCTATATTTTTTAATTCTGAAATAAATTGAGATAATTTTTTTAAGAAAACATCTTCATCCGTTCTTTGTGGAACTAGTACATGCCGAATCCATACAGGTTTATTTATCTTAGAAAGATATTTTGCCATTTCTAAGATATTCTGGTTCGTATGGCCGGTTAATAGTTGATGCTTATCATTATCTATATGCTTAATATCTAATAAAACTAGATCACATACATCCATCAACTGATTAAACTTATTAAAAAATGGTTCATTATAAGTAAAAGGCTGCCCACAGGTATCAAGAACTGTATGAACACCTTCTTTTTTGGCAAGAGTAAACAGTTCTATCAAAAAATCAATCTGTAACAATGGTTCTCCTCCACTTACGGTAATACCACCTTTATCCTTCCAATATGGACGATAACGTAAGGCTTTATCTAATACATCTACTGGATTTTGGTCAGGCTCTTGAATTCTCCATGTATCGGCATTATGACAAAATTGACATCGCATCCTGCATCCCTGCATAAAGATTACATAACGAACACCTGGCCCATCGACAGATCCAAAAGTTTCAATTGAATGAATTGAACCCAAAGTCATAGTTATTTCCTTTCTAAAAAAAGCCTGAAAACAGGCTTTTATATTTTATAGATGATCGTGACACGTACGAGCAATAACATCTAATTGCTGCTCACGAGTTAAATCAATGAATTTAACCGCATATCCAGAAACACGAATCGTGAAGTTTTGATATTCTTCTTTTTCTGGATGTTCCATAGCATCCTTTAATTTTTCAACGCCAAATACATTGACATTTAAATGATGCGCACCCTGATCAAAATATCCATCCATGACATGAACTAGATTTTCTGCCCTTTCTTCATCATCATGGCCTAAGGCTCCAGGGTTTATCGTTTGCGTATTTGAAATACCATCAAGAGCATATTCATAAGGAAGTTTAGCTACTGAGTTTAATGATGCTAACAAGCCATTCTTTTCAGCACCATAAGATGGGTTGGCACCTGGTGATAAAGGTTCCCCTGCTTTTCTACCATCTGGTAAAGCTCCAGTCGCTTTTCCATATACAACATTGGATGTAATCGTCAAAATAGAAGTAGTTGGTTCACTATCGCGATATGTATGATGTTTTTCAATTTTACGCATGAACGTTTTTAACAACCATACAGCGATTTCATCAGCTCTATCGTCATCATTTCCATAACGAGGGAAATCTCCTTCAATTTCATAATCTACAACTAAACCATTTTCATCACGGACTGTTTTTACTTTTGCGTATTTAATAGCACATAATGAATCAACCACATGAGAAAAACCAGCAATACCTGTTGCAAATGTACGACGAACATTTGTATCAATCAATGCCATCTGGCTTGCTTCATAATAATATTTATCATGCATATACTGGATCAAATTCAATGTATTTACATATAGTCCAGACAACCAGTCCATCATGATGTCATATTTATGCATTACTTCATCAAAGTCTAGATACTCACTTGTAATAGGTTTATATTCCGGTCCTACCTGCGTTTTTGTCTTCTCATCGACACCACCATTGATTGCGTACAACAAACATTTCGCTAGATTTGCACGAGCACCGAAGAATTGCATTTCTTTACCTGTCTGTGTTGCACTTACGCAGCAACATACTGCATAGTCATCACCCCAAACTGGGCGCATCACATCGTCATTTTCATATTGAACAGAGCTAGTCGCAACACTGATCTTTGCAGCATACTTTTTAAAGTTTTCAGGTAAGTGAGATGAATACAGTACAGTCAAGTTTGGTTCAGGACTAGGCCCCATATTTTCAAGCGTATGTAGGAAACGATAACATGTCTTAGTTACCATATGTCTTCCATCCATGCCAATACCTGCAACATCTAAAGTCGCCCAAACCGGGTCACCAGAGAATAATTGATTGTAACTTGGAATACGAGCAAATTTAACCATTCTAAACTTCATGGTCATATGATCAATGATTTCCTGTGCCTGACTTTCTGTTAAGATTCCTGCTTTTAGATCACGTTCAAAATAAATATCAAGGAAAGTTGAAATACGTCCAACACTCATAGCTGCACCATTTTGAGTTTTAATTGCAGCTAAATATCCAAAATATAACCACTGTGCGGCTTCTTTGGCATTTTTAGCTGGCCCAGAAATATCATAGCCGTAAGCAGCAGCCATTTCTTTCATACCTTTTAAAGCCTTGATTTGATCAGCCAACTCTTCACGCTGACGAATAATATGATCCAGCATTGTGCCATCGCCACAAAGTGCCAAATCTTCTTCCTTTTTCTCAATCAAATAGTCAATACCATATAACGCAACTCTACGATAATCCCCAACAATACGTCCACGTCCATATGTATCAGGAAGTCCTGTGATTATCTTATTTCGCCTTGCTGCACGCATTTCTGGCGTATATGCACTAAATACCGCATCATTATGAGTTTTATGATATTTCGTAAAGATTTCGTGTAATTTTTCGCTTGGTTTATAACCATATGTTGTACATGCTTCTTCACTCATACGAATTCCACCGTATGGCATAAAAGCACGTTTTAATGGTTTATCTGTCTGTAACCCAACGATCTGTTCTAAATCTTTCAATGATTCATCGATATAACCTGGCCCATAAGATGTTAATGAAGAAACAATATCTGTTTCCATATCTAAAACGCCACCTTTGGCACGCTCTTCTTTTTGAAGATTTTGCAAAGCTCCCCATAATTTCTCTGTCGCTTCTGTTGGCTCAGACATAAAGCTTTCATCCCCATCATATGGAGTATAGTTGTTCTGAATAAATTCACGAACATCCACTTCATCTTGCCATTTTGTTCCTTTGAAACCTTGCCACTCTTTTCTCATGTTGTCCTCCTGTCTTTTCTATGGCTGCCCAGACGGACGGCATTTAAACTCTTATACTTCCATGTGGTCAGTTCCACTTTTTCCGTCAGTAATATAAGCACCCTAAATATAACATACAGGTTTATCGATTTCAAATGATACGATTTAACAAAAAAGGTTGATTTATCTTTAAATCAACCCACAAAAAAACTAGCAATAGTCTCAAATATAAACAAAATAAACCAAGATATAAAAGAAAATCGTAAAAAAAGTTTTGAGAAAAACGGATAACTTATTGGATCCCCTTGGTATTCCTTCTTTAGATCTTTCATATGATTTGATAACCAAATTATTGCGACAATCATGCAGGCAAGGCGAAATACTAAATCAAACATGGTCAATGGTGTTGAGAATGAAGAAAATGTCGTTATCGTATTATGAAAAATATGTAGCAAAATACAAGTCATCAAAGAATCCGTCTTCAAAGAAACATATGCTAGAACCAAGCCTAGTACAAATGCATGTGCACCCTGTTCCAAATATAAATGAAACAAGCCAAAAATCAATGCTGAAGCGATAATAGCAAAATAACGATTATATTTATTAAGTGTTCTTAAGATTACTCCACGAAATAAAACTTCTTCAAAGATTGGTCCAATCAAACAAACATAGAATAAAAAAAGCCACCCTGACAAAGAACTAAAATCAAATGTAAAATCCGCCTGAGGGATATCTAAGTTTGTGATCATGGTAAATACTGCACTGACAATGCCAATAAACAAGATAGCAACCATGGATAATCCGGTCATCAAGACAAAATACTTACCCAGCTCTTTTACAGAGCAATTTAAATTATATATAAAGCCTGGTAGTTGTATTTTGGTTTTTCGCTTACAATAAAAGATCGTGACAAGAATCGTAATAATGGAAATAATTGCCGACAATCCATTATCGATATAGGAAAAAGGCATAGTTATGATAAGCATTACAGCAAAATACACCCATAAACTTTTTCCTATTGATTTAAAATCACGATCTTCATTTTGAAATTTATCAAACACTGGTGGTTGCATATATAATCACATCCTTTGAATGATTATAACACAACTAGACAATCACTCACCTTTTTTTGTCAGAATATTCTTCTTAGCCAATGCTTCTTCTATCTCATCTAAAACAGGATCACTAGAAGCACAAACCAAATGGCCGTGTTTCCCACCAGTGAGTTCTGTCAATGGTTTAATTTTTTTCAATGCGGTTTCGGTTACAAAATTTTTGACATCTTTTCGCGAATGAATATTCAAGTTTGCCTCAATTCTTCCATAAATCGCATGATCCACGAAAACATTCTCTACTTTTCCACCTAGATCAACAATCGTATTCAACTCATCTTCGATCATCTCATCAGTATGACAAACATAAATTTCTCTTTTCACATCATGATCTAAGATGATATATCCTTTACTGGTAGATATGATATCGATTTTTTTCGCCCTCAACAAAGCTATATCTTGAACAATGACTTGCCTAGACACATCACAAATTTTTGCTAGCTTCGTTCCTGAAACAGGCTGACTTGAATCGCACAAAGTTTTGACGATTATATCCAAACGATGATTTTTGGACATGATTACACCGCTTTTAGATTCTTTAAAGATAAGTCTAGGATAGGAGCAGAGTGTGTCAAAGCACCACTTGAAATATAATCCACTCCGACTTGTGCTAAATCTTTGATTGTTTCTTTTGTGACATTGCCACTACATTCTGTCAACGCTCTACCATCGATATATGCAACCGCTTCTTTCATTTCATCAATACTCATATTGTCTAACATGATGATATCTGCACCAGCCTCAACCGCTTCTTTGACCATATCCATATTCTCAACTTCAATTTCAATCTTACGAACAAATGATGCATATTCTTTGGCTAGATTGATAGCTTCAGTAATACCACCAGCTGCAGCAATATGGTTATCCTTTAACAATATGCCATCCGAAAGGTTATAGCGATGATTATAACCACCACCAACTTTAACAGCATATTTTTCAAACACACGCATATTTGGTGTCGTTTTTCTTGTATCTAATAATTTTGTTTTTGTTCCTTCTAAAAGTTTTGCACTTTCATGTGTATATGTCGCGATTCCAGACATTCTTTGAAGAAAATTCAAAGCCGTTCTTTCCGCAGACAAAAGTACACGAATATCGCCATGCACTTCACCAATCTGCTGACCTTTTTTTACTTTGGCTCCATCTTCCACAAACAAGAACACCTCTGTTTTAGGATCTGTCAAATGGAACACTCTTTCAAATACAGGTAGGCCGGCAATAACACCATCTTGTTTACAAATCAATTGTACAGATCCTTCCTGATATTTTTTCATAATGGCATTAGTTGTAATATCTTCACTTGTGATATCTTCTCTCAAAGCCTGTAGAATCAATCCATCCACATTCATTGACATTGTTATTGTGTTCATTAGTTCTCCTTTCGTTTTTTAATCTCATTTAAAATAATAGTTTTATATGCTTCAACATAATCCTCAGGTAGTTTTTCAATCGTTTCTTTTACCAAACCCTCTAAATCGCATGTAGATTGAACTACTTTCTTTGTTTTTATATCCTGCATTGCTCTTTTCGCAAAAACTAGACTTTCTAATAAAGAATTAGAGGCTAAACGATTTCTTCCGTGCACACCATTGCAACTTGTTTCTCCAGCTGCATACAATCGTTCCATTGAAGTCTTCGAATTTTTATCTACATATACTCCGCCCATATAATAATGCTGTCCTGGAACAACAGGAATCCACTCTTTCGTGCAATCATATCCCTCATTCAGACAATGTTGATAAATATGTGGAAAATGCGAAACAATCTTTTCTTTTCCTAACACAGTCATGTCTAGCCAAACAAATGGCTTATGATCTTTTTTCATCTGCTTTAAGATTTCTTTGGTCAATAGATCGCGAGGTAATATTTCGTTGGCAAATCGCTTTCCATCAGCTCCATAAAGTTTAGCACCTTCTCCACGAATTGATTCGCTAATTAAAAAGCTTCTACCATGTTTTTTTGAATATAAGGTCGTAGGATGAAATTGAATATATTCTGGATGTTCCAATTGAATACCATGGCGAATTGCAATCGCAACTGCATCCCCTCGTAAATGCGGATAATTTGTTGAGTTTAAAAAAAGTCCTCCAATTCCTCCAGTTGCCAAAATTGTATGATCCGCCCAGATTGCATAAAATTCATCTTCTTTTTTTGCCAATACGCCATAACAAACGTTTTCTCTTTCCAAAATGTCAACCATAGGCATATTTTCAAGGATCGTGATGTTTTTACGTGTTAATACCTCAGCTAAAAGTTTTGAAGTGATTTCTTCTCCCGTAATATCTTCATGATACAATATCCTAGGTTTAGAGTGACACCCTTCTCTTGTGTAGTCAAAATGGTCACCTTTCTTGGCAAATTCAACGCCATAACCTACGAGTTCATCAATTGTTTCTTTACTTGAGCGAATCATGATATCAACTGATTCCTTACGATTTTCATAATGACCGGCTATCATCGTATCTTCAAAGAAGCTATCGTAGTCTTCTTCATCTTTTAAGACACATATTCCTCCCTGCGCTAAATAGGAATCACTCTTATCTTTCTCAACTTTTGTGATCATTAAAACTTTTTTATCTGAATCTGCATGTAATGCTGCAAACAATCCTGCAGCTCCTGTTCCTACGATCAAGATATCTGTTTCAATTCGTTTCATGATGCCAGCTCCAACATTTTTTCCAACGGTTTGTTCGCATTAATCATCATATTTTCATCTAGAATAATTTCGTTACTTTCCTCTTTTAAACAATCTCGTACTTTTTCAAGATAAATTTTCTTCATATTAGAACAAATCAAATCTTCAGACATAGGATAGAAAGTTTTATCCGGACATTGCTTTTTCAATTCACATAAAACTCCAAGTTCTGTTCCAATGATAAATTCTTTATTGGGACTTTTTTTTGCGAAATTGATGATTCCTGCCGTGCTGCCCGCATAATCTGCTAGCTGCACCACTTCTTCTTTACATTCTGGATGTACCAACAATAATGCTTCTGGATGTTGTTTTTTTGCAGATAAAGCCGCCTTTTTTGTCATCGCATGATGCGTGATACAATAGCCATCATTTAAAATAATATTCTTTTCTGGAACTTGTTTTTTAACATATGATCCAAGATGTTGATCTGGTATAAAGAAAATATTTTGATTCTTTAATGATTTCACTATATCTATCGCATTGGAAGATGTTACACAAACATTACTAACTGCTTTTAAAGCTGCTGTCGAATTCACATAACATACAACCGCAAGATCTTCATACTCTTCTTTCATCTTTTCAATCTTTGAAATGGTGGCCATATGTGCCATTGGACAATCCGCACTCATATCGGGTATCAATACTTTTTTATCTGGATTTAACAATTTAGCACTTTCCGCCATAAACAGAACTCCGGCAAAAACGATAATCTTGGCATCCGTTTCTTTAGCTTTTTTTGCCAGAGCAAATGAATCCCCAACAAAATCGGCTACCTTTTGCACTTCATCAGGCACATAGTAATGCGCCAAGATAATCGCATTTTTTTCTTTCTTTAATGTTTCTATTTCACTAAACAATGACATAATCTTCCCTCTTTTTTAAACTTATACCGTCAAATTATACATCTTTTATTTACAGCTGACAAGACAGTTCAACGGTCAAAAAAAGAATCAGCATAAAGCCGATTCCATTAAATATTAAAGTAGAATCCATCAAAATCATAATAGTAAATACGATAAATATATTTCTTGTTCAACATTGATTTATACTGTTTTAATAGATTTCCCTGAGCATCATATATACCTAGTACACCTTGCATGCCTGAATCTGTAATAATATAATCATCAACTCTTTGAACACTGCTCACAATTCCTGAATAAGGAATCTCAAAAGATTGTACTAAAGAATATATTCCTTCATTTTCATCTACTAAATATTGATAGAAGTAAGATACACTATCAACATCAGTATCTCCTTCTGTAGCTAATTTTGTTTCAATACCTTCAATCTGTGTCCAATCATAATCACTGCGTGTTGAGCTAACTCCATAATTATTATTGAATAAGTATAGATAATATTGGCCCTCTTCTAAAGAGTCATCGCTCATATATGTCACAGAATGCTGTCCACCTGTGTTGGAGAATTCACTCGTTGGCGTTAACAAATAATCCGCATACTCAGTATCGCTCCAGAATGATTCTTCCCCGATCAAATAATCAATGCTTGGATTTGTTTCCAGATCATTGATCTTAATGATCGTACTTGTTTCTCTTGAGCTCAAGATTGCACTACCATCTGGCAACCATTGAAGCGTATTGATATGCATCCAATCCCAGTCTTCATCTTCAGCATGTGTGGTCATCTCTTTATATGAACCAAATAAATCCTCAAGATCCAAGACTTCACTTACTTCTTTTGTTTCTACATCCAACAAGATAATTCGATCTTCCACAGTATCGGATTCTGTATCAGAGGCCAAGATCAAAATATTTCCATCGTTATCAAACACGTAGTCATGATGCAGTTCATATTGTCCTAAATCATATATTTTTTCGATTTGGCCTAATCCGTTCATCGCTACCATCTTACTTTCGGAAACACTAAAATACATTAAACCATCTTCAAACAACAAACGATGACTGCGATACCCAAGAATTGGTATTTCACCACGAATCACACCATTTTCATCATAGTAATACATGAAATCCTGTTCATCACTATCATTCCCCATAAAGGCAAATAATCCATTTCCAATTTCTACAGAATCCACCGTACTGTCCATTTCTTCAAGTTGAACATCTTCGTTTCCTAGAAGAGAGGATGTAGTATATTCATATATTCGTGAAATTGTATTTCCCTCTTCATCTTCTATTGTAAACTCAACCTCATTTAATGTATCAGGGATCAAACCAAGAACTTGAAATTCATGTTCTGTTCGAAAGCTACCATCTACAGTAGCACTAAAATCTTCATAGTCTGTTTTCGGTGCCTTCACTGTATAAGATACTTTTGTGGCATCTTCAGTATTAAAATAAACATAAAGCGATAAAGTATTCGTCTTGAATGGATTATATTCAATCAACATATTATCTTCATCATAATCATTTAGTGATTTCTTTGATTCTAGTTCATCAGCAACCTCATTTTGATATTCTTCGGTATAAATCGTTTCTATGGAAACATTTTCTTCAGGCAAAGTCTTCCAGTAAACGATGCCACCAACTAATCCCAGTACAATGACAATTGCCGCTATTCTTCCAATTATTTTCTTCATCTTTGAAAAGTCCTTTCCTTTCTAATACTACTTCCGCTTCCTTAAATAAACCTTAAAGTCTATCTATATTACTCATACCTATAGAATACTACAAAAGAAAAAAATGTCAGAAAAATCTTCTGACATTAGTGTTTCGCTTTCTCTGCATCACGCCAATTGTTCTGATATCCGCTTAACAAATCCACAAAACGTTTTGCGGTAAGATGAGGTCTAGTGATTGCACTTCCTACAACGACAGAATGAGCCCCTAAGAAAATACACTTCATTGCATCTTCTGGTGTATACAAGTGCCCTTCCATCATCACATATGCATCATCTTTAAAATCACGGCACATTCTCGCAAACTCTCTTAAATCCGGTCCTTCGATATGCGCGGTTTCTTTTGTGTAACCATATAAAGTAGGAGCTACGATATCAGCACCATTTTCAATCGCATGCTTAGCCTCATCATAATTTGATACATCCGCAAAGAAGATCGCATCTGGATATTTTTCTTTTGCCTGTTTTAATAAGTCCCACGCAACAGTTTTTTCATGCGTGATCTGAGCTGTACAATCAAGAGCAATGATCTCTGCACCTGTTTCATAGATTGCGTCCACTTCTTTCATCGTTGGTGTAATAAAGACATCTGTATCATCATGCCAAACTTTCCATAAGCCAATAACAGGAAGTTCAGGTACAGCTTTTTTAATTGCGCTGATCTGCTCTGGTGAATTTGCACGAATACCAACAGCACCAGCCCATCTTGCAGCTTCTGCCATCTTTACTACGATATCATCAGTATAGATTGGATCATCTTTTTGTACCTGGCATGATACGATCAAACCTCCTTTTAAACTTTCTAAAATCGCAGATTTTCTTGGGTCTTTTGTTTTCATAGTCTACTCCTTTTCACAAATCACAAAATTTTCCAATGGTTCGATTCCTTCTTTGATTGAATCCGTATATACAGTATGGAAATCATCTAAATTCGCCCATGTACACATCGCTCTAGTTTCAAACTTAGATGCATCGATCAATAAATCGGTATGTTTACAGCGAGACATGATTTCCTTTTTAACAGCCCCCACCTTAAAATCAAAAACATAAACTTCTTTGGTTTCAAGATCAACACCGTTTGTAGATAAAAACGCATGATCAAAATAGAATTGACGAATCATTTCTAAAGTCAAAGAGCCATAGCTCATATCATATGACTTATTAAATTGACCACCAAGAAGATAAATATCTCCTTTAAAATTTGCAGATAATTTACGAATCAAAAATGTACTGGGAGTCACAAGTGTAATCTTTTTATCTTGCAAATAATCTAATAAATAAACAGGTGTCGTTCCTGAATCAATATAAACACAATCTCCATCACGAATAGATTTAGCTGCTTCTTTACAAATCCTTTGCTTCTGTACGATATGAAGATTCTCTTTTTCTTGAACGGCCGGTTCATTAAAACTCGTTAGAGTAATATTAACGCTCTTTAAGCTCGCTCCGCCTCGTTCTCTTTGAATCAAGCCTTGGTTTTCTAATTCAATCAAGTCTCTAACAATGCTGGAACGAGAAACATTAAAATCTTCAATCAATTCCTTAATCGTTACAAAGGATCGCTCCTCTAAAAGATTCATGATCCTTAGCTTTCTTTCTTTTGTTAACATACTAACCTCCCAGTTTGATCTTCAAACCATGTTTTTTGCCAATTTCAACATAGTCAGATAGTTCACTTTTATCCATCATCTTTAAATCAGAATAAACATAGTTTTTATGCATCTTATCCCATTTTGATTTTCCTAAAGAATGATATGGAAGTAGATCCATCTCTTTGACAGGATATTTCGAAACATATTCAATCATGGCACACAGTGTTTTTTGATCAGAGTTAAAGTTCGGTATAACTGGCGTTCGTATGATCACTTGGTCTGGACAAGCATTCATTAAATACATAATATTCTCCATGATTTGATCATAATCACCACCGGTTACTTTCTGCAACATATCTTTATCGATGTGTTTAAAATCAATTAGCCATAAATCAATATATGATAATGCACTTTTTATTTTTTCATTAGAATAATTCCCCGTTGTTTCAATCGCAACATGTAAATTATGTTTTTTTAACGCCTTCAACAACTCCATTAACGCATCAAATTGTACAAAGGCTTCTCCTCCAGAAATTGTTACACCACCCTGACTATTTTTATAATAAT
Source organism: uncultured Faecalitalea sp. (assembly GCA_946408025.1). GTDB lineage: Bacteria > Bacillota_I > Bacilli_A > Erysipelotrichales > Erysipelotrichaceae > Faecalitalea. The sequence goes on along the minus strand of CAMJQJ010000007.1, from coordinate 25,327 downwards.
CAATATCTTTTAAAACAATTTTAACGATTTCTTCGATTTCCATGCTCTTTCCTGAAAATTCAAGCGCTTCAACTGGGCAGTTTTCAATACAAGTATTACAGCGTTGGCATGTTTGAGAGTTCCATTTAAATTCTGGATCAAAATGAATTGCCATGTTTGAACAATTATTTTGACATGCAAGACAACGAACACATGTTTTAGTATCATGCATCAACACTGGATATTCTGCCCATGTTTCTGGATTAGCACACCATGGACAATGTAACGAACAACCTTTTAGAAAAATCGTTGTACGAATTCCCGGCCCATCATGGGTCGCAAAGCGTTCAATATTTGAAACATTAATCATATAAAGTCCTACTTAACAATTCTTCTTGAACATCTTTTGTCAAATTGACAAACACCGCACTATACCCAGCGACTCGAACGATCAAATCTGGATAGTTTTCTGGATGTTTTTGAGCATCTTCCAATACGCCATGATCGACAACAGTTACCATCAATTGACATCCACCTTTATCAAAATATGTTTTAAATAAAAGTTTTACTTTTTCTTTATCTTCATGCATCATTCGTGGTGTAAACTTAATGTTTTGAACACTACCGCCATGATATTTCGCATCAAATCGAGCTAAAGAATTTAACACAGCCGTTGGTCCACTCTTCGCTGCTCCACCTTGAGGATTATTTGCCGGATTCATATAAACTCCACGTAATCTTCCATCCAAACTTGCATCCGTTTGATGTCCCCAATCGGTATTGGTCTGGTTATTTGAGATTACGATCAAATAATAGCCCATACCTTCATCAATTCCACGTTGACGAATATTTTTTGCGACATATTCATATAAATCATTGGCCATCTCATCAACATCTTCAATATCATTTCCATATTTAGGCAAAGCCAGTATTTCTTTACGAATTTTTTCGTAACCAACATAATTATGCAATGCTGCTTCATTCAATTCTTTTAGAGTATACTTTTTCTGATCATATACCAATGTTTTGATCGCGTAAAGGGCATCGCTGGCGTTAATATTTCCATATGTCTCATTGGTACCACCAAGAATTTCAACACCACCATCTAATAATGCCTTTTGTCTTGCTAGACAATCATCCATTAAAATAGATGTAAATAAGAAGCTAACTTCTTGATTCATAATTTCATAACTGTGCTTTTGTGCATATACACTTAAATCAAAGTAATAATCTAATAAAGCTTTATATTGATCATAGAATTTATCAAATGTATCAAAAGATTCAATTGGATGCACTTTAACCGGACCAGCCTTATAAACATGATCCATAGGATCATATCCTTCATTTAATGCAAGCTGCATGATCTTAACTAGATTCAACAATGTATTAGGGGTACCGACGCTCTTTCCTTGAATGACAAATTCACCGCATCCAAATGGAATATATTGTTCGGCAATTTTTTCATCTACTCTCATACCATACATCACAGCTGGTACATTAACTTCATCATTATATAAAGTTGGATAAGTTGCCCCAGATGCGATACATTCATAAGCCATATCCATGATGTAGTCAGGAGTTGTATGATCAAAACGAAGTGTAAATTGTGGTTCAACATAACGAGTATCTTTGCATACTCTTAAGGCAATCTTACAGAATAGATCTGCCGCTTCTACATCTTCTCTACCTTTGCCACCTACGATAATACGACCATTCACCGTCGTTCTTCGATTTTCAATCATGGTCCACAACGATTTAACATAACGATAAGCTTCATCTTCATCAATCAAACCAGTATCGATATCATGTTTTAGATATGGTCCTAAGACAATATCCATACGACCATAATTGATACATCCTGCACATAGAGCATATAGCCAGAATAATTGTAAGGCTTGATGGAAAGTAGCTGGTTTATGATCCAAAATATAAATCAAGTCTTCTTTCATAAGGTAAAGATCCTTTAATCTCTGCTCATCCTGTGTCTTTTCAATGGCATCTTCTACCAATTCAATTTGTTTACGAATGACATCTTTAAATAGATACATCGTTCCTAGACACGCTTCCATGAATGTATTGGATTCATTATCTTTAATTAAATTGATCAAACCATCTACACCAAATCTAACTAACTTTTTATAGTCCAACATCATTCCACTCAATCTTGCTGTGGCCATAAAAGGAAATTTACAATCAATAAAGCGCCCTGTTGTCGTATCATTTAAAATGTCTTGACAATAGATGGATTTAACATCATTATCTTGCCAATAATCATACAAAACATCTACTCGTTTTTTTAACTCTTCATCTTCTAAAGTATCTTTAAACGCTCTTAATTTATGAAATACGCAATAATGGCCAACACCACCGATACTTGTCACACTACCAAACCCAATTGGTAAAAAATCAAGTCTACCAGCGATAAGATCATTTTCTTCTATACTTCTAAATAAACGTGGAAATATAGTCTTAAGACAATTTAATTCGCGAACTGCTTTATCTTCATTTTTTGATTCCTGATGAGCTTTTGTATAAGCTTCCATAATTTCCAACTGCTCTAATGGTGTTTTTTCACATGGAATTTTAATTGAAACCTCCACATTTTGAGCACCGTCAATATTAATTCTAGCCATAAGATGCACCTCTTTCCCTACAATTTCACTATATCACCCAAACAAACCATTTTCAATCATTTTCATTCATTTTTAATCATTATCGTTCAATTATATAAAAAGTTTATAGAAAATTAGATTATTTATGTAGTTAAAATAATAATTTTAAAATTGTAAGGGTAATTTCTGTATTCTATAAGTATCAGAGTCCTTCTTTTCATGGTTTTTGTCTATCTCAATATTTAATGTATTTATCTATAATGAATTCCATTATCTTATTATTATCCTTTTACATAAAAAAGCGAACCTTTTAGTTTAAAAGCCAAAACTATTAGGTTCGCTTCATTTTATTCCTGATTCTTATTTTGGATCATCTTTTTAAAGTTAAAATAGAATAGAGTAGCTGTTGTAATCGATGCGATTGTATCGGCAATCGGCTCTGCCAAAAATACTGCAAACACTTTGTCGCTTACTATTATTGGCAAAATGTAAATTAGTGGAATCAATAAAATTAGTTTTCTGAATATAGCTAAGAAAGCACTAGTCTTTGAGTTCCCAAATGCAATAAATGTTTGTTGACAAGCAACCTGTATTCCCATCATTGGAACCGCAAAGAAATAAATCCTCATTGCCCATGAAGAAATATCAACAAGACTAGAATCAGAAGTAAACACCAAAGCAAAAAAAGACGGAGCAAACATTACCAATAACCACAAAATCAATGCATATACAAAACAAGATAACAATTGTAATTTAAACGCTTTTTTTACACGGTCAAGTTTACCTGCACCATAATTAAAACTTATTATTGGTTGTCCACCCTGTGTCATCCCCTGCAAAGGAAGCATGGCAAATTGCATAATACTTGAGAGAATAGTCATCGCTCCAACCGCAAGGTCCCCTCCATAAGCTAACAATGAAGAATTAAAGCATAAAACTAAAATACTTTCTGTTGACTGCATCACAAAAGGAGCAACCCCTAGCCCTATACATGGGCCTAAAATATTTTTTTCAATTTTCATACAATCTTTTCTAAGATGAAGCAAAGTTTTATTAGACAATAAAAATTTTAATGCCCAAATTGCACTAATCGTTTGAGAAATAATTGTTGCCCAAGCTGCACCATTAACACCTAAATTAAATACAAAAATAAAAATAGGATCTAGAATAATATTAGTAATTGCCCCTATAAGTACAGTAAGCATACTAATTTTGGAAAAACCTTGTGTTGAAATAAAAGCATTCATTCCAAGTGTTAACATTACAGAAATGGTTCCAATTGCATAAATACAAATATAGCTTTTTGCATAACCGATTGTATTGTCGCTCGCACCGAATAAATATAATAAAGGTTCATTAAAAATCCACACGATACCTGTTAATACCAATGAAACCACAATTAGAGATACAAAACAATTTCCTAATATTTTTTCTGCTGTTCCATTATCTTTTTTCCCCATATATATACTTGCACGAGGAGCTCCACCAACGCCAAATAAGTAAGCTGTCGCACTAATGATCATAATAATTGGAAAGCAAACTCCAACACCTGTTAAAGCGATAGAACCTACATCTGGTATATGTCCAATATACATTCTGTCTACGATATTATATAAAGCATTGATAGCCTGAGACAATATAGCTGGTAAAGCCAAAATCCAAAATAATTTTTTTACTGATTCATTTCCTAAATCTACTTCATTGGACATCGTTAATTTCATATGTATCTTCCCTCTCTAAATTAAAACAATTGATAATTTTTAATATTGTGTTCTCTAGCTGCATGATTTCTTGATCAGAAACATCTCGTAATACTCTTTCATTAATTTTATTAGTTTCTTCAGCAATTTTTTTTGTTAATTTTATAGAATGTGGTGTCAGACTAATCCTTTGAACTCTTCTATCATTTAAATCCGGGGTGCATTGAATCAACCTTTTCTTGACTAGACTATCAACGCTTCGACTAACCAATCCTTTTGAAACCTGTAAGACACAAACAAGTTGTGAACTTGTCGAAATCGAAGGATTATTAGCCAATATAATCAAAATTGAAATTTCATTAGGCGTCAAGTTTTCTCCCTCTAATTTATTTTGTAATTCAATAGCATAAAATCGTCTGATTTTCGTAAAAAGAGACAAAAGATTTTCTACATTTCTTTTCATTCGGCCTCCATTTTGTTTACTTGTAAACAAAAAACAGTTTAGTCATGTTCCTCATAAAAGTCAATAAAAAAAAAAGCGCATTAGCGCTTATTTTGTAACATGCACATAAGCTATAAATGGTTTATCACATTCAACTGTTGAAACAACAGTCTGATTTCCTAACCAGCCACCATGAACAGCTTGCCCATTTCCAATATAGATTGCCACATGGCCACTATATACAATGATATCTCCTGGTACTGGATTATCTGTAACAGTTCCCAAAGATAAATAAGCTGCGGGTGAGCCATGAAAATTGATTCCTACAGCCTTCAAAGAATTTGTTACCAACATTGTACAATCTTGATATACGCCTAGCTGAGCTAATGCAGCTGATGCAATCTTGTCATAAAAGTTTTCCTCAACATTAACCGTTATTGTTTTTGTTGTAGTGTTTCCACTTTCATCTGTAGCCGTTGCTTCTACTTCATAAGAACCGATTGTGTTGTAATCAACATCTCCATTTAAAGATACTTCAACTGTTTCATCTTTATCATCACTTACGCTGATCTGGCTAGCTAGATCTAAGCTAACTCCTTGATCTGTCACAAATGAATCTTCTGTTTCAATCGTTGGAGCGACTACATCTTTAACATCTACAATTACTGTTTTGGTCGTAGATTTTGAAACTGTACTAGTCTGCTGAGCTGTGACTGGCAATTCAATTGGAAAAGCGTTTAGATTCTCTTTCTTTGTCAATTTCAAAATCACCTTCTGCAAGCCAGTTTTATCCAAATTTATTCCTTCAGCCTGGATAATATAATCATCAGATTCCATTTCAATGCTTGACTTTGTCGAGTTCGTTACTTTTAACCCCGTTAATTCTTCATCAAAAGAATCTTGAATAATTTCCATCAGGGATTTTTCATCTTGATAAGAAGCTTCCGATAAAGAAACTGGAAACTTTACTTCCGCTTCAGTTTTTGTACTAGCGAAAACAGCTGTGTTTCCTGCTGTAAAACTCAAAAATAATCCGGCAACGAGAGCAGTATTTTTGATTTTATTAATCATATTTTTTCTTGCCTCCTGACAAATTTTTCTATTTCTTGTATGTTTTTCTAAAACACACAGTTAAAAAACTTACAGGATTCTTCAAAAAAAGTCCAGTTATTTTGACAATTTCACATATTACAACTATGTTACCGTTTTCGTTTTTGCAAAAATAACACAAAAAAAGAGCTTGTCTTAACCAAGCTCATCTATTAATCATTCCAAAGATTTTCTGGATAAATACCTTTTTCAATCAATTCTTTGAACGAATTTTGTACGGCTTCTTTATCTTCTTTGTATGTAACACCAAACCAGCGATCATTCGTTTCCAAAATCTTAACTTGCACACTCTTTTCTTCTAACATACCATTTACAATGATTGGTAATAAGTACTCTTTTTTCATTGGATCATCATCAACATTTGATAAGAATTCTTTAAAGCCTTGTTCTAAATAATCTATAAAATCTGGATAAGCAGCCCACATATTCATCGATACAAGATCTTCTGGTTTTACCCAGGCTTCTACTTCAGGATCATCACATAAGATCTTACCATTTTCTTCTTTAATTCCTTTTGTCTCAATAACGGTTTTCAACAACCCGTTTTCGCCTTTACAAATACCACGAGTCACAGTTCCGTTTTCACTTAAAGTATTTTTCAAGACGAAACCAGCCATACCCATAGTATATTTTGCATCAAGTTTTTCATTAGAAACTAAAAAATCATGTAGTTTCTTATATGCTTCTTTTCCATAATAATCGTCTGCATTGATTACAACAAAAGGATCTTTAACTACTTCTTTAGCACATAAAACTGCCTGCCCTGTTCCCCAAGGTTTTGTACGTCCTTCTGGTACAGAGAAACCTTCTGGAACATCATTGATATCTTGGAAAACATACTCAACATCAATATGTTTTTGAATACGATTTCCAATAACGTTCTTGAATTCTTCTTCAATATCTTTTCGAATGATAAATACGACTTTGTTAAAGCCAGCTTCTTTGGCATCATAAATAGAGTAATCCATAATGATTTCTCCATTTGGTCCCATTTTGGCAAGCTGTTTAATTCCTTCTCCAAAACGAGAACCGATTCCTGCTGCCATGATAACTAATGTAGTGTTCATACTTCTTTCCTTCCTAGAATTTTAACTCTTTGATTTTCTCCCATGAGAACTGTGGATCTCCAAAATGACCATAACAACTTGTCTTACGATAAATTGGCTTTCTTAGATCAAGTTCTTTTAAGATGTTATCTACATTAAAATCAAAGTTGTTTTCAATGATTTCAAGAATCTTTTCATCTTCAAATTTTCCTGTCCCAAATGTATCTACACAAAGTGAAATTGGTTCTTTTTTACCAATCGCATAAGATACTTGTACTTCTGCACGACGGGCTAAATTATTTGCTACGATACTTTTGGCAACATAGCGACAATAATAAGCCGCACTACGGTCTACTTTCGTTGGGTCTTTACTAGAGAAACATCCTCCTCCAATACGTCCACGTCCACCATATGTATCACATACAATTTTACGTCCTGTTGTTCCAGAATCACCAAAAGATCCACCTACAACAAAGCTTCCACTTGGATTAATAAAGTATTTTGTATTTTCGTCCAATAGATTCTCATTGATGCATGGTTTAATGACATCATTCATGATGATATCTTTGATTTCTTCTTGTGAAACATCCGCTGCATGTTGAGTAGAAACAACGATTGTATCAATACGTTTGATTTCATCATTTTCATATTCAACAGACACCTGTGTCTTGCCATCTGGTTTTAATTTAGGATTGTTTCTTCTTACTTTTGTCAACTGCATAGCCAACTTATGTGCATAGTAAATTGGTAGAGGCATATATTCTTTGCTTTCATCACATGCATAACCAAACATAATTCCCTGATCACCTGCACAAACATCATCACGGTTTACCGCATTGTGAATTTCAGGACTTTGCTGATTTACAACAACATGAACATGATATTCTTCCTCATACCCAATCTTTTTGATTGTTGCTAACGCAATAGCTGCATAATCAATATCCGCTTTTGTATTAGCTTCTCCATAAATCAATACAAAATCATCTTTGATCGTACATTCAACTGCCATGTTTGAATATGGATCCTGCTCAAGAGCTGCATCCAAGATTGCATCCGCAATCTGATCACATACCTTATCTGGATGCCCTTCTGTAACGCTCTCACTAGTGAAAATATAGTTTTTCATTTTTTCCTCCTTACACATATCATATCATAAAAAAAACATACTCTAAGAAGTATGTTGTAATTATTTATACTTCTTATCGTTGTTAGCGGGACCACCTTAATTTTCGAATCAGGTTGGTGTGGGATCTTCGAGCTAACTCTCTAACCCATCTCTTGATAATGTGCACAGATATTAAATCATTTTTTATATTTGGTTTCAAGTAAAACAATGATCTTTTGATCATTCTTTTGGTTTTTCATTTAGATTGGAAATATCTCGTATCAAAGTAGCAGCTTTTTTAAGCTCTCCATCTGCCATAAACCAACAAAGCCAAAGCGTAATTCCGATCCAGAAAATAGTATAAAAATTAATATTTAGTTTAACAACAGCCAAAACACAAGCAACAACACCTAAAATCAAGGTGACCACTTTGAGCACCAAAGCATAAAAAGCCTTTAAGACGATATCAAAAAGCTCTTCAAATGTATATTTTTCCATAAATTCTCGATTTGAATACATCGCATCGTAGATGCCTTGACAAAAATCGCGGATAATCTCTTTCATATATACAATATTATAACATTCGTTGAATATTTTATAACCACTTTTCTTCAAACTGTTTGCGGTAAAATCTTGAAACTGGAACCTTTTGTTTATTTATTAAAAGAATATCATTTTTAACAATTGAATCTACATAGTTTAAATTCACCAATATACTTTTGTAGCATCTCGTAAAATATTCTTTGGATAATTTTTCTCCCCAATAATATAAAGAATACAGTGTTTTCAAATATTTCCCATCATTAAATACAAGATATGAATTTTTGTCTAAAAATTCCACAAACATACTACTATTTAAACAAATACGATATTATGAATTTTTTTACCATAAATGGTCGTGTTTTCTGCATAATACTCGTGCAACAAAGACACCATTTCACTCTCAAACTGTTACTGACTGATCGTTTTCAACAAATATTGATTTACTTATACCTTATATCCATATATCAAGTACTTTATATAATTCGAAATAAGAATAATATGACAATTTATCTGAGTTATCCAATACTTCCTACGCCTGATCATATTTATCCAGCAAATATTCTCATTGATGATCTTTAAAGAATTTATTGATTCTCTTTTTTAATCTTTCTCTATCTTCTTGTTGTCATCAAAAATCAACATTCTCATTTAACCTCCTTTACCTAAAATCATTTCTACTATATCAACGATCAATATATCTAGTTTCTTGCGTTAATTTTAAACTCTCTTTTTAACTATAATATTTCAATTTTATCCTTCATAACGTTGCCTGTTATTCCTAAATTCGCGCAACTTATTCTATTACTACGCTAAACACATTGAAAATTGATTATAATATGAATGAATAAGAGTAATAACATTATGAGTGAAGAGCGCAAAAAGAAGAAAAGAAAGGTTTTAATCATATTATGTTCTGTATGTATAGGCATTTTTCTTTTGTCTTTTATGTTTGCCTCTTCTCGATCTGGCTTTATGCCAAAAAACATATTTAAACAAGACCAGATTGTTTATAGGACAAAAGAAGGTAATTTTCTTTATGGATTCCATACTATAGAAAGCCAAACTTACTATTTCGATGAAGAAACTGGAGTCATGCAGACTGGCTTTGCTGATATAGATGACAATACCTATTATTTCAAAAAAGATGGCACCATGGTAAAAGGATTCTATAGAATTGAAGATGACTATTACTATTTTTATGAAGATGGAAAACAAGTTAAGAATCAATTTAAGAAAATTTCAATAAATGAAAAGAACCAGATATCATATTTTGATGAGGATGGAAAAATGGTAACAAATCAATACAAAGGAAAAATATTTAATGAATACGGTGAATTATTAATTGACGAAGATACGCTCTTAATGCAAGCTCAAACTATCATTAATAAATACGAAGGGAATGTCGGCTTATATTTTAAAGATTTAAGAACACAACAAGAGATTTCCATCAATGATAATACATTCTATCCATGTTCGATCATCAAGGTTTGCGTTTTAGTTACTGTATATAACTATATAGATCAAGGTTTATTAGAGTATGATTCCTGTCAAACTTATTTAGAAAATATGATCATACACAGTGATAATACTTCTTACAATGCCCTAATAACCATGTTAGGAAATGGAGATGGAATCAAAGGATTACAAATTGTAAATACATATATGATGCAACTAGGATTACAGAACACACAACTGCATCATAGTTTATCTCCCGGTGATATCTATTTTAGTGATAGCGGTTCAAACATCAGCTGTCCTAGCGATATAGGTTTATTATTTGACTTATTGTATCAAGGCGAAATCATTTCGCAAGATGCATGTGATCAGATGTTAGATTTATTAAAACAATGCGCTGACCGAAGAGCGATTCGACAAGGTTTACCTGATGCAATACAGTTCGCTCATAAATCCGGATGGGCTTATGATCTATATCTAGATGGTGGTATCGTGTACATTCCTGATAAAGATTATATTCTTGTATTATTTACAGATCAAATTTCAAATAAAACAGATTTTTTTAAAGAAATGTCAAATTTATTCTATACATACGAAATAAACTTATTCACTTTAGAATAGAGGGATACTATGAAGAAAAATACTAAAATTTATATTGGTATAGGCACAGCTATTTGTATAATCCTCATTGCTTTGGCAATTTATTTTTCCTTGCCTTCCTTAAAACAAACATCTTATACAATGGAATATGGAAAGTCCATAAATCTTAATACAAAAGAATTGTTTAATTCATCTTTCATTGAACCAACAAATATTCAATTAGATACATCTAAAATCAAAAATGAAACCGATAAAAATTATCCGGCTGTTGGAACTTACAAAATTATGCTAACTTACCATGCTTTGATTGATCACTCAAAAACACTAACGATCAAAGTAAAAGATACAACAAAGCCAAAAATCACTACTTCCTCAGATTCTATAGATATAGCTCTCAATGGTAACAATTATGATTTTTCTAAGTATTTCATTGTAGAAGATCTAAGTGAATGTTCTATAAGCTTTGATACCCAAAATGTTGATTTTAGCACCCCTGGAACATATATTGGCAAAATCAAAGCTACAGATAAATACAATAATTCTACTTCAAAAGAATTCAATATTGTCATTCAAAATGAAGAAAATCAAAATGATACTTCTTCTAATCAAAATAATTCAACCACACAAAGTCAAAATAATCCTTCAACACCTCAAATCACCATTGAACCATACTATGTAAATGGTATACTCGTTGTTAACAAGAAGCATCCATTACCGGCAAACTATGGTTCTCAAGAAGATTCAACGGCCTTATCTCAACTACAAAAAATGATTGCCGATATGCAAAGTCTTGGACTTTCAATTAGCAATTCCTACAGCGGATATCGTAGTTATCAATATCAAAGTAATCTTTATCAAAATTATGTTAACTCATATGGTCAGGCAAGCGCCGACACATTCTCGGCAAGACCTGGATATTCTGAACATCAAACCGGGTTGGCTTTTGATTTGATACAACCAAATGGTGCTCTGTTGGAAAGCCCTAATGAAGCTCAATGGGTAGCTCAAAATGCTCATAAATATGGTTTTATCGTTCGTTATCAAAGTGGTAAAGAAAGCATCACCGGCTATATGGCAGAACCTTGGCATGTGCGATATATTGGAAGTGAAGCTATAAATATTTATCAATCTGGACTAACTCTTGAAGAATACCTACATGTAGAGGGTGGTGACTATTAAACCTGTTAAGTACAAAACAAGACCACTTATCTCGATTTTAGATACAATAATTAAATATTATAATAACATATAATAAAAGAGGTCATTTTCATGCAGCAAAAAAAGTTTTTACATTTGGATTTCACTGGAAAAATCTATTTGTCTGTTGGAATCTTTTCAATCTTAATTCTTGTGTTTTGTGTCTGGTTATCAACCCAAAGAGGATTTGTACAAATTCTCCCCTTTTCAGATGCCATCATGGTTTATGTGGATCAAAATGGTCACCTACATCATGGAAATCTTGAAATCAATGGTAAATCATATTATTTTGATGAGGATTCCGGATTTATGAAAAAGGGATTTGTAACACAAAAAGAAAGCACATATTATTATGGTCAAAATGGCCATAAACTATATAGCTTTCAAACCATTAATAATCATACATACTATTTTGATAATAATGGAAAAATGGCAAAAGATACTTATGTAGCATTTTCAAAAGATGGACAGCTGCATCTGGATTATTACGACAAAAATGGAAAAAAGACCAAACAAAACGTAGATTTTGATATTGAAGAAATCCAGGCGCAAGTGCAAAAGGTTCTGTCAAAATATGACGGTGATACCTCTGTATATTTTAAAGATCTACGCACTAGCCAATCCTTTTATATTAATCCTAAAAATATGTATCCTTGCTGCATGATCAAAGTACCTACATTAATCAAAGTCTTTCAAGAAATCGAGAACGGAAATATAGATTATGCTGCTCATGCCACTGAAATCGAACAAATGATCACCATCAGCAGCAATACAGCATACAATAATTTAGCTGCTTTGCTCGGTGGTGGCAATGGAGTTTATGGTCTTTATCAAGTTAATCAGATGTGCATTGAACTCGGCTTAGAAAACACAGAACTTCACCATGGACTTCTTCCTGGTGAGAACTTCTTTACCGATGGAGGAGGCAATACTTCCAATCCAAAAGACATTGGTACTCTTTTTGAAAAATTATATAAAAAAGAAATCATATCAGACAGAGCCTGCCAAGACATGATTTCTATCTTAAAAGCATGTGAAGATCGTGATGAAATCCAAGCAGGCTTGGATAAAGGTATTGAATTCGCCCATAAAACAGGCGCTGCTGATCTACTATATCACGATGGTGGAATTGTTTATCTTCCTGGAAGAGACTATATTCTTGTTATCTTTTCGAATCAAGTCAGTCGAATGTATGACATGATGCAAGAAGTATCCAAGACCATACTTGATTACCAAAAATCTCTTACTGGATCAAAAGATGTTATTTTCGTACAAGATGTTTGATTTTTCTTAGTTCTTCATAAACAGTAAATGTCTTTTTTCGATCTATATATTCAAAATTTCCTATGAGCTCGATAACGTCTGCATCAAAACCTTTTTTAAAAAGATATACTCCATATTCTTCATCATCAGGTGAAAATATGCCGCTAATACCATAAAAATTATAACGCTTGATATGATGCTCAATACCGTATTTAATCATGTGCCACTGCAAGGCATACGCAGCTTTGAAATGTTTAAAGTTATCATTAGATCCACTAAATAAATATACGATTTCACGATCATTGATGACATACATAGCTGCCGCTAGATCAATCTTATCGCCATATTCATCCCTAAGTTTTTTAGCTTCATCAATTCGCTTTAAAGTCGCTGTGATCTTATTCTCACAATTTTTTAGTTTTGAACGATTCTTTTTGGAATCCGTTTCTTCAATTAGTTTGTATATGTGGTCTTTTTCCTTTAAAAGTTCTTCATAATTCTTTTTGTAACGTTCATAGTAATCACGTGTATCCAAATACACACAATATGCCTGCATATTTTCATGGAAACTCGTCATAAAATCTGTATAGTAGGAAAGATTCGGATTCATGAAATGACGTCGTTCTCCGGTTGTAGAGACCATATCATGTAAACGATTTAACTCCGATTTGTTCAGACGGTCTATTTTTAGGCCGGTTTTTTGTGTGTTGACAATATTTTGTCGAGTCTTTGAATCACAATTTTTCAAAATACCGTCTTCATCTTTACCTTCCAATGACAGTATAGACATCCAACGTGGTTCATAATTATTGTCAGACCCATTACGAAAGCCTTGATGAATAAAGCCATGTTTTTCAAACAAATTTATTAGATCATCTCTTTTATGACCTTCTAGGGCATTCCCTTCTTTATCATGAGGCTGGTATTCACAATATGGATCGGTTTTCATATATAAACAATTATGATCGTGAAGATATATTTTTAATTCTGTTAAAAATGCGTCCACAAGGTCAAGATCATCATAGTCAATCAAAAATCCTCGCAATGCCTCAAAAAGAGCATACTTCCCCATCACTTTCTTAGAAATCAATATCGTAGCTGCACGAATCACATTCTCATCATATAAGCCTAAATAATGAACATTCCATCCATGTGAAGATTCAAAATGAGCCATTGATGTCGATTGCCAAAAGCATTTTTGTTCATATTCATCATAAAAATTACTAAATTCCTCTTCAGAGATATTTTTTAATAACATATCATCGCCTTACTTTCTAACCCGTATTATCATAGTCAAATAATTTTGATGTATCAAGAACATAAGAATAAGTAGTCAGGTTTTGGGAATAACAGGATGCATTCTGACATAAATTATAAGATTCTCTTATGAACTTGTACTTACGATAATACAATCCTTTCCCTAAATTAATCTGAAAAAAAAGAGACCCCTTAGAGTCTCATCATTTCTTTGATCAAAGTTGCGACTTGTTTCGATGCGATTTGAGCATAAGTGGTAAATTCCATTGGATTATCATGATGATCTACGACGTCACTTAAAGAACGAACGACCAACACAGGTACATTAAATACATGAGCAATCTGACCTATTGCTCCACCTTCCATCTCTGAACAAGCCGAATCGGCAAATTTTGACATTAATCTATCATAGTCTTCTTTTCTTGCCATAAATATATCCTGCGAAGCAATCATTCCTACATGATAGGGAATATCTGCCTTTTTAGCGGCTTCAATACATTTCTTTTGTAGTTTTTCATTCGCTTCAAAAACCAATCCAATTCCTTCATCCCCATCAATAGGAGAGGTATCATAGTCAGCCTGGACGATTTTATCTGAAATCACAATATCTAATACCTTTTGATCTTTCTTTAAACCACCGGCAACACCAACGTTAATTAATGTGGAAAGCTTTTCTTTTGTACATAACAAAGTAGCACTCATACTCGCAAGACATTTTCCTACGCCGCACTTGCACAACACCACTTCTTTGTTTTCAATCGTACCGTAAATGAAATTCATTCCCTGATACAATTCTTCTTTCTTTATTTCCATGATATTTTTGATAGCTTCTACTTCTGTATCCATAGCTGCTAAAATTCCAATCATACTTCCTCCTATAAAACTGATTCTATTTTTGTTTTGATTAACTCAAGAGCCATTTTATTCATCCCACCATTTATAATGATATCCGCATGTTTTCTTGTAGGCTCAACATATTTTTCATGCATAGGTTTCACAGTTTTTAAATATTGATCGCATATATCTTCAACTGTTCTTCCTCGGTTTTTTGTATCACGAAGAATACGTCGTAAAATTCTTTCATCACTTGTCGCATCTACATAGACTTTTAGATCCATCAAGTTCCTTAATTCTTCATTTTCTAATACAAGGATGCCCTCTAAAATAATGATTTTTTTAGGAAAGATCGTCTCACTGCCTTTTCGATCATGTATCGAAAAATCATAAAGCGGTTTTTCAACTGGTTGACCTGCCTTTAGTTGTTTTACATGTTCAACCAACAAACTCGTTTCCAATGCATCTGGATGATCATAATTGATATGTTTTTTTGTTTCAAAGCTCAAATTGGAATGATCTTTATAATAGTCATCATGATGAATGATCAAAATATCCTCTTTAAATATTTCTTTTATAGCATTGGTAAATGTAGTCTTTCCTGAACCACTTCCTCCAGCTATTCCTATAATCATATATATCCCTTATTTCTTTTGACAAATATAAAAATACTTTTCGCCTTCCTGAATTCCTTCAAGATCAAAATCTGTTTTAACAGAAAGAATATTAAAGTGTTTTGATAATTCTTTTTCTAGCCAGACTGGATCATACACCCTTTGAATATGATGTTCTTGAACAACATGTCCTTCCTGAAAATAAAACGCAAAATCTTGATAGATTAGATCATCTTCACTCATGATTGACCATTGATAATCGCAGTCTTCAAAAGAACCTGTTTCATTAAACTCATCTTCAAACTCTTCCAGGCGATCGAGCGAATGGGTATCAAAGAAAAAATATCCTTGTTTTTTTAAATGGTCAGAGACCTCTTTAAAAAATTTAGAAACTTCTTCTTTTTCAAGTAGGTAATTAAAGCTGTCACAAAGACAAAAGATTGCACTAAATTTAGAAAAATTGGATAAATCTTTCATATCCTGACAATAAAAATGAATCTTGTTGCCTGTATCTTTTTGTTTTGCCTGTTCAATCATTTCATCAGAAAGATCAAGAGCAGAAACATCAAAACCATCCTGTACCAGCATTTCGGTAATTTCTCCACTGCCACAGGCTAGTTCAAGCACATCGCAAGGGCTACATTTGGATTCGATCCAATTCACCCACATTCTGGATGCCTCTTCATCTTTTACTAAAGCATCATAATATTGCGCTAATGTATCATAAATCATATTCAATTACTGGAACATCTCGATACAAACGATCCAGCTGATACACCTGCCTTTCATCCTTGACAAACAACTGTACTACAATTTCTTTTAGATCAATCAAAAGCCATTTTGAATCGGCATTTCCTTCGATACGAATCGTACCATCAAATCCATTTTCCTTTAAACGATCCTTGATATTCTGTGCTATCGCATTATTTTGACGAATATTAGTTGTACTTACAACGATCATGCTATCCATAAATGGAGTTAAGCTACGCGTATCATATTCTTTAATGTCAAATCCCTTTTTCTCACTAATTGCCTTTAATACGATTTCTTTAAATTCCACTTTATTTTCCTTTCTTAAGATATCGCTCATTATCTTCTTTTACCTTTAAAAAGCCTTTATATAGATCTTGGTTACAAAGCTGGATACCTTTACTAGTATCATAATCTCTTAACGGATCTAATTTGTCTGCACAAAAAACTGCCATCGCGTATGGATCTTTACTTGTTCCAAGCACATGATGATAAATAGCGTTTTTGATGCGCCAGTCTTTGATATAAAAGATACGATCTACAACTTCTGCCCCTACAAAACCATGCCAAACCGGAGGTGCATATTTTTCATTTTCTGGACAAATAGCCTTGATCCAGCATAACATTCGATCTTTAGGCATCGCCTTACAAACATCGTGAAACAAGCCAACATAATATGCCACATTGATATCCAAGCCATTATTTTGGGCAAACTCTTCACAAAGTTTGGCAACAGATAGCGAATGCTTATAACGATGTTCAGGTACACGACTGGCTATAAAATCTTTAACATATAACCTGTTCGCATATATATAATCTAAAACCTTCAATGGTAAATAATTCAATTTATTTCCCATACGAATCTCAGAACTAGAGACCGGCATGCATTCCATATGTAATCTTTTGATATCATAAGATGTCTTTGTCAACATATGATCTCGATCAAAGCAAATAAACTGAGCCATTTTAACTAGTTTTTCTGGATCTTTCCAACGATCAAACTGTTCAAGTTGGTCATTTCCAATGATCCAATAGAATTCATGTGCATATCGTTTCTTTAACTCTCTTAATGTGTCGATCGTATAACTTTTCTCTTCACGCTCTAATTCCAGTGTACAAAGCTTGAAATTAGCGTATGGTTCAATTGCGAGCTTGATCATAGATACACGATCTTCAACACTGGTCAATTCACGATCTTTTAGTGGTGTAATCTTTGTAGGCATGAACCAGACTTCATCCACCTTCAATTGTTTAATTGACTCCAGCCCCATATGGATATGACCATAATGAATTGGATCAAAAGACCCTCCTATGATCGCAATCCTCATTTTTTAAGCCCCAGCTTGTTTTCTTTAGAGCGACGATACAATACAAATGTATGTCCTACAATATGTACGATCTCACTATGTGTATTACTGGCACACTCAATAGCCGCTTCTCTTGTATCAATTGGACATGTCTGCAACAAATTGCATTTGACAAGCTCATGAGCTTCTAAAGAATCACTTATTGTTTTAATCAAATTATAGCTGATTCCATCTTTTCCAATTTGGAAAAGAGGTCTATATGACATGCTTAATTTTCGTAAATATTTTTTATCTTTATTATTTAACATTAGATCATCGCCTTTCTGAATGTAACATTGATGCCTTTATGAACACGAACATAAACATCTTGAATCTGCCCACTTATGCAAAACCATCCAAGCCCATGAATCACGACATCCAATTTTTCATTTGTTACTTTTGGCGCCTGAAATGTATGCATTGTCAACATAGAAGTATCAAGGCAAGGAACCAGCATTTCATTTAAATGTTTGTTCCAAAGATTATCCGCATTTTCCAATTTTCCTCTATGAATTGATAAAGAACGGGAGAAATATCCTACTACACTGGCTTTTCCTTTTACTACGATATCCAACCTTGCAAGCCCAGCTGCCGCAAAAGATTGATCTTCATAAATCTGAGAAACAAAAGGCTTGATAGGTTTGGTTGGAATAACCATTTTTAGATCTTTTGAATTCAAAAAAGTCAATACACTATGATGATTCTCAATCCCCGGGGTATCATAAATCGTATATCCATCTTGTTCAATTGGCACAAGGTCCAATGTTGTACCAGGATGTCTAGATGTCGTTAGATCTTCCATAGCCAGCAATTGATTTAAGATTGTTGATTTCCCTGCATTGGCAACTCCCATAAAGACAATATCTCTTCCTTTACGATACATTTGTATCTTGGAATAGATTTCATCAATGCATGCCTTTGACTGTTCATTATGTTTTAAAAGATATCCACAAATCACGATATCTTTTACTTTGATACCTTCTTCATCTAAACGGCGATTGACAAATTCTAGAATTTTTTTATCACTTAATGTTTTAGGGAGAACATCACGTTTAGTTAAGACAAGGACAATTTCATCGGTGTCCAATTTTTGATTCAAGCGAGAAATCATGTTTGATTCAAATGCAAAAAGATCGACCACCCAAAAGATCACTCCCTTGACTTTGGCAATCTTATCTAGCGTTTGATTGGATTCGATTTTCTGTGCCATGGAAATTGTAACATCTCCATAATGACGAATTCGAAAACATCTTTCACAATACGATGCATCCAATGTAGGAACATATCCGATTGCATCTTTATCATCATTTTGCAGCTTTGCGCCACACCCTTTACAATATTTAGTCATCGAATTCACCTCTCTTAAAATCTCCTTTATGCTCTAATACTTTATATACAATATTTTCAAAGAAACGATTGATTTTCGTAACGCCTCTATCTTTCACTGCGATTGGCGCAGTCAATATCGTATAAAGTCCTGCAAGATTTCCACCTAATATGTCTGTAAACATCTGATCCCCGATAATGGCAACCTGATTGGCTTTTAAATTATGTTTTTTCATTGCTCGAATAAAATTTTTCGGCAATGGTTTCATAGAAAAGTAATAAGTTGTAGACACATTTAGATCTTTAGAAAATCGTGTTGCCCTTTCTTTGGTTGCATTAGAACAAAGCGCAACTTCGATTCCAGAACTTTTCACTCGATCAATGAACGCAACGACAGAAGGACTTGGATGTTTTTCATCATAAGAAACCAATGTATTATCAATATCACATAATAATAGCTTGATTCCCTGTTGTTTTAAACGCTCTATCGACATATGTTCAAAACTGGAAACATAGTATTTCGGTTTTAATAAAGCCATCTCATCCCTCCATTTTCTGCTTCATTGTATCATGTTTTTGATATTGGCAAATAATACTTTCTGCGCATTTTATTCCATCGATAGCACTTGTCATAATGCCACCGGCATATCCAGCTCCTTCACCTCCAGGATAGATTCCTTGAATGTTAGATTTAAGATCATGATCACGAATAATTCGAACACTAGAACTACTTCTTGATTCAACAGCACTTAATAAAGCCCCTTCACTTACAAACCCAGGCACGCGTTTTTCAAAGGCAATCAAGGCTTCATGTAACGCCTGATTGATTGCTGGATCAAATAATTCATTTAAATTAACGAATCGATATCCCAAGGCATAAGTTGGTTTTACATCATCCAAACCAGATGAAACCTTATTCTCTAAATAATCTTTTGCCAATTGCAAACACACTTTATAATCACCGGCCATATGATACGCTTTTTCTTCCAAGTCTTCCTGATACTTTAGTCCGGCAAAAAGTTCACTTCCATAATCTTCTTCATTGACCTGTACTAATAAAGCACTATTAGCATTCTCTCCACTTCTTGATGCATAGCTCATTCCATTGACCACAAGTTTTTCTTTAGAACTACTGGAAGGAATGACATACCCACCTGGACACATACAAAATGTATAGACACCTTTATTATTGGAAGCTGTATGTGTTAGCTGATACCTTGCTGGAATCAATCTAGGATCCGTAGCATAGTCTTTTAACATTGCTCGGTTTATGTATTCTTGTTTATGTTCGATACGAACTCCAATCGCATATGGTTTATTTTCCATCATGACTCTATTTTGATGTAACATTCGTATCGTGTCAGTTGCACTATGTCCAATTGTTAAGATCATATTTTCACATGGAATCCATGTATGGTTGATCTTAATTTCTACCAATTTATTCTGTTTTGTTTTTATATCTTTTAAACATGAATCAAAATAAAACATTCCTCCGAGATCAATGATCTTTTTACGACAATTTTCAATGATCTTCAAAAAGTCATCTGTTCCAATATGTGGATGAGCATCGATCAAAATATCTTCTTTAGCGCCAAATCCAACTAATTCTTCTAAAACTTTTCGTGCTCTTGAATCTTTAGAACGCGTCGTTAATTTGCCGTCTGAGAAAGCTCCGGCACCACCTTCACCAAACTGAACATTGCATTCTGGATCCAGCTTTCCCGTTTGCCAAAAAGTATCTACCTTCTGTTTTCGAATAGAAACCATACTACCACGCTCAATTACAATAGGTTGATATCCTGCTTCAGCTAGGATTAATGATGCAAACATGCCAGCTGGACCAAATCCTACGACTACAGGTCTTGTATTCATTATACGACTACCACTAGAAACAAAATGATATGTTTCATCCGGACAAGGTTGAACATCTTTGTTCTTTAAAACTTTTTTCTCATTTTTTAATGAGCAGTCTATGACATAAGAAAATAAGACCTTTTGATGGCGGGCATCCACACTTCTGCGGTGTATTGTATACCCCAAAAGATCTTCTTTTTTTATATGCAGTTTTTTAATCAACTGTGCTTCAATCTCATTTTCAAATGCACATTTAACTTGAAATACTCTAATCATAAGCTACAATAAATTTTCTAATACAGGAAATCTTTCCTTATAATGCATCACAAGACTTGCAAAAGCCTGCGCTAGGGCAATTGTCAAAAAATAAATAACGATATGTGCATTTGGCATCAATATCAATAAAATTTTTGCGAATAAAATATGTGATGTATAAATCAATAACGAATCATTTCTTAATACTCTATAAATTGGTTTATATGGCATTTTGATTGTTAACAACCAATTTACAAGGAAATAGACTGCTGGTACCAAAAACAAATACATGCTCGTTAAATCTCGCAATATGCCTGTCATATTATAGATCAACACTTCCACAACCACTAATAAAAAACTAATTACAAAGCCTCCTAGGCTTGTTCTAGATGGTAAACGTCCTGTTTTCGCCAACAAAAGCCCTAAAGCCACAAAGATTGGCCCAAAGAAGATTCCATCTCGTGCTGTCACTAAAGTTTTTGTAAAAAACGCAAACAAGAAGTTAATTCCTGGAATGCTTTCCCAGACTGGTGTATAAACATTGATCAAATAACCTAGAAAATAAGCACCTAAGCTTACCTTTAAGGTAAACATCAAACCTTTTTCTTTATATAAATAGAAGACGATCACGCTTGCTAACATCAAGGCTGGTAAGAACCATAGATGATAATAACTTCCATTTAAGAAGAAATCTCGAATATAAGAGAAAACACCAAGAATACTAAACCCTGCCTGATACTGATCCCATATTGTATATGGAAGATAGATCACGGTCCAAATCAAATAAATCTTTAATAAGCGCATTATATATTTGCGCAGATTATTCGTGTTTTCTTCAGGATCATCGCCATATTTACGAAAAAAGAAGAAACCAGAAGTCGTAAAGAAAAATGGTACAGCAATTCGACATATCGTTTGCATAAAAAACGTATTAAACGTTTCACTAATTTCATAAAACGGATATGTATGAATGCATACAACCAATAATGCCGAAACATATTTAGCAATATCAATTGCGGCATATTTTCTCTTTACTTTCATAATCTACCTCTTCTCTAAACGTGGCACACGAGCAGCAACAGCGCTCATCGTTTCATTATTGATGGTCTTGGCTAAACGACTAATCGTATCAATCGTAACTCTTTCATTCCCCATTTGACCAACAAAACAACAAATATCTCCTTCTTTTACATTTTCTACATCTGTTACATCAACCATACATTGATCCATGCATATATTTCCAACTACTTTGCAACGTTTTCCATGAATCAATACCTCAAATCCCTGATTACTTAATAGACGAGGGATCCCATCTGCATATCCAATCGATATAGTAGCTACCTTAGTTGGCTTTGTGGCGATAAAATTACGCCCATAGCTAACACTTTGTCCCTCTTGGATCCATTTCACCAAAGAAACATTGGCATAGATCGACATGATTGGAATAAAGTTTGGTTTTGAAAGAATAGGAACATGATCATCACTTGTAACGCCCATATACAACAAACCTGGACGACAATAATCCATACCAAGATCCATATAATTTAAAATTCCATAACTGTTCTGAATATGCTTGATACCACAATCAATGCCTTCCTTTTTTAGATTGTCAATAACTTCTCTAAACAATCGAATCTGATTCTCGGTAAATGTACGACTATCTTTTCCAAGATCATCACTAACAGGAAAATGCGAAAAGATTCCTTCAATATTCAAATTTGATAGGCGATATTCCGCAACAATCTGATCCATATGCTTATCTTGATCCTGGTATATAATACCAGTTCTACACATTCCTGTATCCACCTTGCAATGACAACGAATCTTCACATCGTTCTCTTTGGCAAATGCATTTAATTTTTGAGCATACTCAAAAGAGACCAGTGACTGTACGATGTTTTTTTCGAATAAGTAATGAAAATGTTCAGCAGGTGTATATCCTAAAATCAAGATATCTTGATCAATTCCATTTTCTCTTAGATTCAAAGCTTCATCAACGCTGGAAACGGCAAAGAAATCAACACCCCACTTAGCCATTTGCTTTGCACAAGCCACATCTCCATGACCATAGGCATTGGCCTTAACGATTCCCATGATCTTAGTTTTTCCCACCAGTTTTTGAATTTCATCCAAATTATGATCGATTGCTTTATAATCAATTTCACACCAAGCTCGGCTATAACTCTTTAACATGCTGAAATCGTCCTTTGCATTGCTAGATCGATCAATTTATCAATTAAATCACTAAATTCAATTCCAGCTGCTTTCATCATTGATGGATAACGTGAAGTAGCTGTAAAACCCGGAATAGTATTCAATTCATTTAAAATTACATCTTTTTGAGACGTTACAAACATATCTACCCGAGCCATTCCACAACAATTCATAGCTTTATATGTTTTAGCTGCTAGTTCTTTGGCCTTGGTAAAAGTTTCTTCATCGATTCGTGCAGGGCAGATGATTTCAGCCCCTTTCATTTCGTATTTTCCTTCAAAATCAAAGATTCCTCCAGAAATCTGAATCTCATCACAGCTACCTGTAAATACTTCTTCATTTCCCATAACAGCACAGCCAATCTCAAAGCCTTCAATTACTTTTTCAACTAGGATCTTACCACGACCATCATAGAAGAAAGCATCTTTACAAGCTTCTTCAAATTCTTCTTTATTCTCTACTTTATGAACACCATAACTGCTTCCCGCATTACATGGTTTTACGATCCAAGGTAGTGAAATTTTTTCCTGGATCATTTCGAAAGTAGGATTATCTTCATTTGCTTTTAAACAAACATAATCAGCGCAAGGTATATTTGCTTCATCACATAAAATATGCATGATTTCTTTATCCATGGAAATTGCACTAGACATAACATCACATCCAACATAATGGATATTCATCAATTCCAATAAACCCTGTACACAACCATCTTCCCCATTCTTTCCATGTAAAACCGGGAATACACAATCTAATTCTTTTACTGTATTTTTTCCATCCAAAGCCATGATTCCTTTATGAACCCACGCAGCTTTTGTAGCCTGAGGAATCCAATGATCATGCTCTATATCATCAATCGAACCATCATAAACATAAAATTGCCCATTCTGGTCAATGCCAATCATCGTAATATCGTATTTTTCATTATGAATCTGTCTTAAAAAAGAAGCAACAGAGTGTAAAGAAACAGAATATTCACTACTCTGTCCACCAAAGACAACACCTAATTTCAACATATAATTTACATCTCCTTCAATTTATCTACAATTTCATCCATATTCATTGCACGACTTCCCTTGATCAAGATTGCACAATCTTCATTCAGTAAATGTTTTAATTCCTCAACGATTTCATCCTTTGCTTCAAACCATTTAGAATCTATGTTTGTACATGCTTCGATCGTATATTTACTTAAAGGACCAGTCGCATAGACTATATCCACATTTTTTTCAACTGCATAGTGTCCAATCATTGCATGCAGATCGTTTTCTTTTGGGCCTAAATCTAACATATCTGCCAACACGGCTATATGTTTTTTCGCCTGTACTTTCATCAAGGTATCGATTGCCGCTTTAGCACTTTCTGGATTGGATTTATATGTATCATCTATGATCTTGGCATCATGAATCTTTAAAAGTGCTGTACGCATCTTCGTCATTTCTAAATCTTTTAATCCTTTTAAAATTGACGAATTCGAGATTCCCTGATCCAATGCTACATAAATGCATGGTAAAGCATTTTTTGCCTGAAAATCTCCAAGTGCATGTAACGTGATTTTATCAGCTAGACTTGAACAATAAAACTCAATTCCATTTTCTGTATAATCAATAGATGAAGTAACGGAAATATCTCCTTTAAAGCCAAAGGAAATCAAACGTTTGGATGGATCAACGTCCATTTCTAGCAGGCATTCCTGAATTTCCGGACTTTCTTTGTCATATAAGAAAAGACCACCTGGTTTTAGATTCTCTAAGATTTCCAACTTTGCTTGAGCAATTTGTTTCTTTCCTCCGAGATTTTCCATATGAGCACTGCCAATTGTTGT
>CAMJQJ010000006.1 GCA_946408025.1 uncultured Faecalitalea sp. | reverse complement strand
TCGGTCCGGATCCTATTACCAGGATCTTATGTATATCTGTTCGTTTAGGCATTTTTATCAATCCTTTCTATATATTATGCTTCTTTTTTCCAGACAGTTTTTCCTTTGACCATGGTTTGTTTGATCTGACAAGAAACTTTCCATCCATCAAATGGTGTGTTTTTCCCCATAGATTCGAATTTAGAAGCATCAATTGTATATTCATGATTCATATCAACCAAGATGATATCGGCATCATTGCCTTCTTTGATTTCTCCAATGCCATTTAATTTAAATCGTTTAGCTGGTGCATTTGACATCCAGTTAACTAACTGTGGTAAGCTCCATCGTTTTTGATTTACTACAAATTCTGTATATAAAAGCGCAAAGCTTGTTTCCAATGAGACAATTCCAAAAGGTGCCTTATCCATTGGCTGATTCTTCTCCTGAGCAGTATGCGGAGCATGATCATTTGCGATCATATCAAGACTTCCATTTTCCAATCCCTCAATCAAAGACATTCTATCTTCGTGACTACGTAAAGGTGGATTCATCTTCCAGTTTGGCCCTTGAACATCTTTATCTTCCAGCAATAAATGATGTGCCGTAACTTCACCGCTGATATTTAATCCTTCATTTTTAGCTTTTTTCAATGCCTCTACACTTTCCTTTGCGGAAATATGGCAGGCATGATAAGCATTTTTGCATTCTTTAACAATTTCAAGATCACGAATCAATTGCGCACTTTCGCAGGCGCTTGGAATTCCCAACCAGCCTTTTGCTTTTGTGATTTCACTTTCATGAACACAAGCACCTGGTTTACGATAACTCATATCTTCTGTATGAGCAACGATCATAACACCTTCCTGATTGGCTTTAGTCATAGCTTCTTTCATGATTGTATCATTGGCTACACCCACTCCGTCATCACTAAACCAATGAATGCCTAATTCTTTTAAAGCATGCATATCCACTACTTCTTTACCTGCTTCTTTTTTAGTGATACAGGCATATGGATATGTATTTACAACAGACTGATCATTGATCAATTCTAGATATTTTTTTACATCATCCACATTATCTGGAAATGGAATCACATTTGGCATACATAAAACAGTCGTAAATCCACCAGCTGCAGCTGCTTTTGTCCCTGTTTTAATTGTTTCTTTTTGAGCATGCCCAGGTTCCCTTAAATGCACATGCACATCCACCAAACCTGGTAAGACCGTAAGTCCTGTTGCATCGATTACTTCATAATTTCCTTGAATGTTTTCCGCAATCTTTACTATTTTATTTTCATCAATCAAGATATCCACTTTTTTCAAAGCATCTTCTATCAAGACATTACCATTTTTTATTACTAACATAATGCCCCCTAAAATGGCTCATAGCCGAATGCACGTTTAATAACAGCCTTACGAACCAATACACCATTTTTCATTTGTTCAAAGATTCGACTCTTTTTCGCTTCTACTAGATGATCGGCAATCTCAACACCACGATTAACTGGCGCTGGATGCATGATGATGGCATTTTCCTTCATCATTTGATATCGCCGCTCATTCAAACCGTATTTTTCCAAATACTCTGCATCACTCATATTAGCCAATGAAGCACCGCGTTCTCTTTGAATTCTTAACATCATGACAACATCTGCCCATTTGCAAGCTTCATCAAAATCCATCGTAGGATATCCTTCTCTTCTCCATTCTTCAGGACCAGCAAAGAAAACATTAGCTCCTAATTTTTCTAAAGCTTGTTTATCAGAAGCAGCAACTCTTGAATGCTGGATATCTCCTGCAATAACAACATTCAACCCTTTAAAATCTTTAAACTCGTTATACATCGTCAATAAATCCAACAAGCACTGGGTAGGATGATTTCCAGCTCCATCACCTGCATTTAAAATTGGAATATTGATATTTTCCAACTCTTTAAAATATTCATCTTTAGGATGACGAATTACAACCGCATCATAACCAATTGATTCAAAGGTCTTTACTGTATCGTATAAAGTTTCTCCTTTTGTTACGCTTGATGTAGAAGCATTAAAATCCGCAACTTTACAACCTAACTGAAACTCAGCGCTCTCAAATGAAAAGTGAGTTCTCGTCGATGCTTCAAAAAAAAGATTAGCAACTAAAGCATTATGCTTTGGCAATTGCCAATCTTTATGAGAACTATTAAAACTTTTAGCATCGCCAAGAATACTAAGAATCTGTTCAGCCGATAAATCTTGCATGGATAATAACGAATTTTTATTCATAAAATATCCTCCTGCCTAAAAAAAAATGAATCTAAACATTCATTTTTTCTCGTTTTTCTTATCGGAAATATTGTAACATATATCACTCATTTTTCAACTGTTTTATTGGATGTAAACCTCATTGAACAACATTAATAAATTTGACATTTTTACATATTAATTCTCTTTTTCACATGAATTCACACACTTCATACATCATCATTTTATTTTTTATTTGTACTATATAGTCGAGCCAAGGATAGAGGCTCACTTCATAATCAAATTCCCTTTCTTAAAACTTTCTGGCAAAGCCCTTTAGGTAATTTCCCTTACTTAAAGGGCTTTTGCCTGTTTTATAAGTTATTGAAATTATCATCTAAACGATACGTTTCTAATGCTCTTTTTATCCTTAAATAAACTTGCGTAGCAGTTGAAACAACTAAGATTCCCAAAGCAAGAACACCAGCAATGCTTAATGTCTGTAACCCTTTTGATAAAGCCTCTTGAACATCACCTTGAATGACCTCCAACATTGTATAATACATACCTCCACCAGGAACTAGCGGAATCAAAGCACATACAATAAAAGTCGTGACCGGAGTCTTACATACACGAGCAAATATCTCGCCAAAAAGAGCAAGCCCTAAAGCCCCAACAAAGTTAGATACTAATTCACTCATTCCAAGAAATAAGAAATACTTATACAAAATACCTCCTATTGCTCCAGTCAATCCGGCAAGGATCAGCCTTTTTCCTCTGATATTAAAAAGAATTCCAAAACCAATGCTGGCTAAGAAAGCAGAAATGCCAGCCTTTATAATCAAATCAATCATTTTTCAGCTCCTACAACAATATACTCAACATAAAACCGGCACCAATAGCTATAGCCAATGCCGTTAATGTAGCCTCAGTTCCTCTAGATAAACCAGACAAATAATCTCCTGCAACCGTATCTCGAATCGCATTCGTTATTGCCAATCCCGGAACTAATAGCATGATGCTCGAGATAATAACGACATTATAGTCGATTCCATAACACAAATATGCACTTCCTATTGAACAACAAACTGCAATAGCTGATGCAATTGCATTTGTAAAAAAACTATTGACCCTATATTTTTCAAAAAATGTAGTGACACAACGAATGATGATTCCAATCAAGAAAGCAGCGACGCTATCGACTATATTTCCATCAAAGAAAATCGCAAAACCTGCCGCGCCCACACCAGCAAACAATAATGTGATCCAAAAAGAATACCTTTCTTTCCCTTCAATTCTATCAATTTCTTTTTCTAGTTCATCAACAGAGATAGGATCATAACTAACCCTTCGTGACAACGAATTAACCATATCAATTACATTCAGGTCAACACTTTTGGAACGAACACGACCTATGCGGGTACTAGTTTTACCATCAACTGTAATTGACAGCATGATTCCTGTTCCCGTAACAAAACTATCCGCAATTTGCACTTCAGAATAAGACTTACATAAGCGAATCATAGTTTCTTCGACACGATATATTTCTGCTCCACTTTCTATGAGTATTTTTCCTGCTCGAACCACTACATTTAACAACTTTTCAACATTCATACTATTTAGTATATGCATAATACAATATAAATCAAAACAAAAATCAATTATTGTTCACAAAAAGAAAACAGGAACCTTAAAGTTCCTGTTTTACTGTATTCACTAGATTTTTTACTAAATTTTCTTCTACGATATCATAATCCATTTCATGCTCTCCAGTTAAATAAGCATAGCTAACACCATTATTAGATGTTGTTGGATCGTTGTTAAAAGACTTGCAAGAAGAGTGTACTTGATGAATTCCTGTATACTCCATCAGTTCTTTAGCGTTAGAAGCATTCACTCCACTTCCAGCTAGTAATTCTATTTTATCACCATATTTGTCTTGAAGATCTTTAATTAGTTCTTTTCCTTCAAAAGCTTTAGCTTTTTGTCCGCTTGTTAAGATACGATCTGCACCTAGACGAATCAATGTCTCAATCGCTGTACAAGCATCCGGGCAGACATCAAAAGCTCTGTGGAAAACAGCTTCCTTATGATAAGAATGAATTAAATCGATCATCTGTTTTGTTTTATCTTCTTTAACAGACCCATCTTTGTTCAAAAATCCAAAAGCAATTCCATCTGCACCATTATCCAATAATAGCTTTGCATCTTCCATCATGATCATCTCATCATCTGCATCATAACAAAACCCCGCAGCTCTAGGACGAACCATACAAATAACTTTTAAATTCGTTTCTTTTTTTACTTTTTTTAGAGCAGAAACACTAGGGGTCAAGCCACCTACGCTTAACGCGCTGTTTAATTCAACTCGATCTGCTCCACCTTTATACGCTGCAATACAGTCTTGATAACTTCCAGCGCAAACTTCAATTATTTTTGTCATATTATTCACCTGATCCTAAATACAATAAACTTAATGCATAAATCTTAGCATTAGTTATCAAATCGTTTCGATCCATCCATTCATCTGGATTATGACCAATTCCTTTTTGACCTGGGAAACTTGGACCAAAAGGTACGATGTTTGGCATTAATTTTGCATATGTCCCACCTGTTGTCGTAACCGGAGTACCATCAAGACCAGTGATTTTTTCATATGCTTTTTGTAATGAACTGCATAAAAAACCTGTTTTCTCAAAACGTACCGGATCATAATTCTTTGCACATTCTGCTTTTAAGCCGTTATACAATTTAGAATTTACTCTTTCCATGATTTCCTCAATTGTTATGCTGGCCGGATAACTTAGCACAAATTCAAAACCTAGATCTTCATCACAATCAATCAAACTTCTTCCTCTTAATTGCATTGCGCCAAATTCTTCATCCACTATATTTAATCCCAGTTTATTGGCATGGTCATCACTAGTTAAAAGATACTCATTTATAAAGTGGTTAAACTCTTTTTGATGCTCCATATCCGCATAAACATGTATAGCTGCACGTCCTCTTTCCGCATAAACAACCGGATATTTACAATCTGGGGTCCATCCCATCACTGGAGGTTTCTTTTTAGTCAAATAGTACTCAAGATCTTCAAATCCTGATTCTTCATCTGTTCCAAATAAGATCCACACCGGGCGATTTAATTTAATGTTTAACTCTTTCAAAACATATAAAGCAAATAAGCAAGAAAGAACTGGTCCTTTATTATCAAGAATACCGCGCCCAAATATTCTTCCATTTACTTCTTCAGCGCCAAAGGGTTCATGTTTCCATCCATCACCAACTGGGACTACATCAAGATGCCCTATAACACCGATATAATCTTCCCCTTCACCGTATTTTGCGATTCCCATTCTTCCATCTACATTCTCAGTTTCAAAGCCAAGCTCTTCACAAAGTTTCAAAGTTGCTTCTAATGCATCATTAACACCTTTTCCAAAAGGCTTTCCTTCTTCTGCATCACCTTTAACAGAATCTATACGAACAATTGATTTAATTGCTTCAATCATCTGATCTTCAATTTCATCAATTTTAGCTAAAATTTTTGTTTCCATATTATCGCCTTTATTTTCTAATTAATGGAGCTGTTCTAGTTGCCATATAGTTATCCATCCACTCTTTTGAAGCAACTTCAAAATATTGATTATGATTCTCATCAAATTTAACTAAATATACTGTAGGCTCTTCTTTTTCAGTTGCCACCGCAAAAGAGAATCCTTCAATATTTGTTGTTACTCCCCATTCTCCCTTATTATTCATGGCAATCAAAGACATATCTCCTGCTTTACCTCTACGTTTTTTAAGCTCTTTGTCGAATGTATTTACTGCAATATCACATGCTTCTTGTGGTGTTTTACCTTCTTTCATCAATCGAACGATTTCGTAAGAAACACACCCTTTCATTACATCTTCACCAAGTCCTGTAGCACTAGCGCCACCGACTTCGCTATCAACATAGAATCCAGATCCAGATACCGGAGAATCACCTACACGTCCTGGATGTTTCATAAACAATCCACTTGTGCTTGTTGCAGCCGTCATATGTCCTTTATCATCCAGACAAACCATTCCTACTGTATCATGACCTGAATATGGCTTTAATTCAGTATTTTCAGTTGTCTCTTTTACACGATTATGATAATGAATCTTAGCTCTTTCTGTTAACATATTTTTTCTTTCAAACCCGTGACGGTGAGCATATTTTTCTGCACCAGCCCCAACCAAAAAATTATTTACTGGTTCTTTAGATAGCATACGTGCAATACTAACTGGGTTAGCATAGTCCTTGATTGCTCCAACGCAACCAACATCCAACGTATCCCCATCCATGAAAGCAGCATCCAATTCAACTTCCATTTCTTCGTTTGGTAATCCACCATATCCAACACTTTTATAGAATTCAAAATCTTCGACAGCACGAATTGCTGTTTCAATTGAATCTCCTGCATCAGCTGATTTTTTCAACATTTCAGTTGCTTCACTGATTCCCTCTAAAGCCATTCTCCATGTTGCGATAATTCCGTACATATTTATTCTCCTTTATTGACCTTTCTTTACTCTCTTTTAAAAAATCGCTGACTAATCAGCGATCCAAGCTTAATTATTTTTGAATTTTTTCATTGCAACGATTGCTTTTTTAAGTACTTTTTCTGCATCCATCATTCCATAGTCAGCAGCATCAATGACCATAACTGGAGTCTTATCACCATAACGTTTGTTGATATCATCAAACAAGAACTTTGTCTGTGGTCCAATTAAGATACAGTCTAGTTTGTTTTCTTCAATGATTGAAGAGATTTTTTTGTATGAGAAGGCTTTACATTCAAAAGGTAGATTATGTTTGTCTGCTACCTCCTGCATTCGTTGAGCCATCATACTTGTTGACATACCATTATCGCAAAATAAATAAATACGTTTCATATCCGTTCCTCCTATCTATTTTTCTAAAGATTGAAACTTTTTAAAGATTATTATTTGTTGTTCTGCCATTTGTTTGCAAGTTTCACAAGCCATTAATTGGTCTTCTGCATGCATCAACAGCATAGTTGGATTAACCGGTTCACCGCCAGCTTCTTTTTGAATCAATGAAGCATGTGCTTCATGTCCTTTTAAGAACATTTCTTCAGCATCTTCTATTAATTTTTCTGCTTTTTCAAAATCAAATTCCTGTGCTGCTTTCATAGCCTCCATATACATGGATTTTGCAGCGCCAACACTAGCGATTATCTGAAAGCTTACTAGCTCCATTCCTTCCATAGTCGCTCCTCCTTCTCTTATTCTCGTTATTATTATAGTATAAAACTACTAAGTGTTTTATCAACCATTTTTCCTAGTCATTAGGAAAAATTTCATCTAATTCAAGATCGTCATAAGGGAAACATGGGCGTAAAATTTGTCTAAACACCAACCCTTCACTTTTTTGATACGTTGGCCCTTGGGTCAATGACATGACACAATAATCTCCATATTTATTATAATCATCTGAAATATATCCTTCTTTGACTACAATTACATTATAATCATTAATATTTAAACCTGAACATTCAAATTGATCTAAATCAACATATTGTATCGCATCATATTCTACAACAACACATACTGGAGCATCATCAAATTTTACAGTAATGGCCGTCCCAATATCTTCTCTTTTCGCATAAGCTTTATCCGCTAATCCTTTAGCTATGATCTTTCCACGAACATGTACCTTTTTACACATTTCATCAAGATCTGCCCCTAAATCAAACTCTACATTATCGTTTATTTGTTTATTATAAAGATATTTATAAGCCACCTTATCAACAATTCCTGCGACCAAATAAGATTTGCCATTGAAATCTTTTAACCCTAAAATCTGCCTCAAAACAAATGTATTAAATCCATCTGCCCCTGATCCAACATTATCACCTGAATCTGTTAAAAAACATGTTCCTGATGGATACTCAACCACTGCCTTAATAGCATCTTCTGGTTCTTTAACATTTCCATGGTAATGAAATTCATGACGTTTTCCATAAGCAAACGCTCTAATTTTTTTCGCCCATACACGAGCAAATTTTTGATCCTTTGCCGTTTTAGGCACTACAACAACAGAACATCCTAGTTTATCTCCATCATGACGAAGATAACCAATATGAAAAGAAGCACTACGAATACGCCCTGTCTTTTCAGCTTCATCACACAAAGCGTTGATAGACAACATAGGCTCATCCAACGATACACTTTTTTCTCCACCAATAATAATAGGAACCTTGCAGTATTCAGGATGAATATTTTGTCGATTTTTTAACAAATCAATAAAGCTTTTCGCAACAAACCGATATGTCTCAGCCATATCAGTATGAGGTGAATGACGATAGCAACGTAGTATATTCACATTATCTACTAATTCCTGTGATAAATTTCCATGTGGATCCATGACTAAAGCAATTGGCATATATGGACCTACAACCTTGCGGATATCGCGAACAAACGCATGTTCAGCGCTACCTCCTTCAAGTCCAATCACTTTACTAGCACCATGAAGAAAAAGAAAGATACCATCAATAGTGCCTAGATTTTCTTTGATTGTTTGAATCAAACGATCATGAATAAACTGATATGCATCATACGTTACCAATCCATGAGGATGCCCTCTAGCACTAATACTAGGAACTAACTCAATACCCTCATCCTCAAAAATATCTCGACAGTAAATAGAATCTAGCATTTCTTCTCCAAAACGAAAAAGAAATTTTTCGAATGTCATCAATGAACGGGAATGTTCATTTGACTCAGAACTAAATTGACCAACTAAAACACGCATACATATTCCTCTTTCTTTCTAGCTTAAAGGTACCACCAAAAACAACTCTTATTCAACGTTTTACATTTTCCTATCTTTAGGAAATAGATTGGTATTTGAGACAAAACTAATATGTCTATAATAAAAATAAAGAAAGAGGAAAAATATCATGAAAGATTATTTATGGAATTTAGATGCGCTTTACAAAGGATATGATGATCCTGACTTTTTGAAAGACTTTAGCTTAATGAAAGAATTACATGAACAAATACCAACTCTGCTAAAGAACATGGAAGCCTTTAGTGAGAAAGATGTTGTTCTTGAAGGGTTAAAAACTTTAGAAACTATAAAAGATTATACATATCGATTAAAAATGTATGCTCAATTGCGTCTTGCGGTAGATTCTAACAACCCAGAAAATACTAAATGGGCAAATGCCACATTAAACTTGGAAAGCTCATTTAAAACATATGAAAATACGATTTTAGATAGAATACTTGAAACATCTTGTCTAAAAAATCTAATCGAAGAAAATGAATTCGTTCATCAATACAAATTTATTCTTTTAGAGCACTTAAACAAAAGAGATCATAAGCTAGACTCTAAACAAGAAGAAATATTATCTATGGTTTATCCTACCAGCCTCAAAGCTTTTTCTGATATGTACTACGCTTTGACCGGAAACGCAAAAGCTCTTTATAATGGAAAACCACTTCCATTAACACAAGTAAAAAATATGTGTCACGATAATTCTAGCGAAGTAAGAAAAAAAGCTTTTTTAGCTGAGCAGGAAGCCTATAAATCTATAGCAACTCCACTATCTTTTGCCATTTCGTCTATTAAACAGCAACAATTGAAAGAAGCTAAACTTCGCGGTTATAAAGATCCATTAGAAAAAATGTTGATTGAATCACGTATGGATAAAGGAACACTGGATGCCATGATGTCAAGCATTCAATCATATCTGCCTAAATTTAGAAATTATTTACGCACAAAGGCAAACCTTCTAGGATATAAAAATGGACTTCCATGGTATGAGATCTATGCTACACTTGGTGAATGTGACTTTAATTTTTCCATTGAAGAATGTGAAGAACTAATCCTAAAGCATTTTAAAGATGTTAGTAGTAATCTTTACAACATGACCAAACAAGCCTTTGATGAAAAATGGATTGACTATCCAACACGCCCAGGCAAACAGCCTGGTGCTTTCTGCGAAAATCTTGGTTGGATCAAACAAAGTCGCTTGATCACAAACTACAACAACACTCTAAGCGATATCATTACAGTTGCTCATGAATTAGGACACGCTTTCCATGGTATGATGATCGAAGATCAACCTGTCTTAAATCGTGATTATTGTATGCCACTAGCTGAAACAGCAAGTACATTTAATGAAAATATCATGTATAATGCTCTACAAAAAGATATGAATGATCACGATAAATTATTAGTCATTGATTCTCAATTATCCGCACTATCACAGAACATCCTTGATATTTATGCTCGTTTCCAATTTGAAACACTAGTATTTGAACATGTAGAAGAAGGATTCTTAACAGCTGATCAACTATGCGTGTTAATGAAAGAAGCTCTCCTTAGATCCTTTGGTGATGGACTTGACCCAGAATGGCTCCATCCATATCGTTGGATAACTAAAGTTCATTACTATATTCCTGATATCGCATATTACAATTTCCCATATACATTTGGAGCCCTTTTCTCACGAGGTCTATACGCTCTTTATACAAAACAAGGCAAAGACTTTATCCCTAAATACGAAAAGCTTCTTGCGGCAACAACAACAAACACTTGTGAAGATGTAGCTAAGATTGCTGAAATTGATTTATCAAAAGAAACATTCTGGAAAGATAGCCTTCAATCAATTGTCAATCAGATGGATGAATTTTTGAAATTGGCTAAAGGAGAATAATCATGCAGTTTGCGAATTTACATGATGATATAGGAAATGATATCTACGACCATAAAGATCAAAAAAATCGTTTAGATACTTTTCATTATCCTCGTTTTAAAAAAGGAAACATGTGTTTTAGTGCTATTGTAAGCTGTTTTGATGGAAACCAAGACTGGGATACAATGCGTGATACGATTCTATTTGTTGAAAACTCCATTCTTCAAAGCGAACACTTTTCATTTGATGATACTAAAGATATTCAAGTATTCATGGCTGTAGAAGGAATGTGCGGTATCGATAAAGATCCTGAAGAAAGAATAGATTGGTTATATAAACATCATGTTCGTCTGGCAAGTTTATGTTGGAATGATGACAATGCTCTTGCATGTGGTGCCAAAAAAGGAAACAAGCCTTTAACCGATTTAGGAGTAAGAGTCATAAAGGAAATGAACCATGTAAATATGGCAATTGATACTAGTCATTGTTGCGAATGGAACTTCTATGACATTGCACGTATTAGTACAAAACCAATTATAGCTTCCCATTCTAATGTCAAGGGACTTTACAATCACTATCGCAATTTAAGTGACCCTCAGCTTCAAATCATTCAATCAAAAAAAGGTTTAATCGGAGGGATTCCAGTTCGTTGGTTTGTAGATAAAAAAGAAAACAATGCTACTTTAGAAGATTTCATTCAAGTTTTGATCTATATCAAAGAAAAAATCGGAACAAATCATATAGCTCTTGGTTTTGATTTTATGGATTATATTCCTGGCATGGAAGAAAGTAATGTCATTGGGATGAAAGATATTACTGAAATCCAAAATATTGCCGTTTCCCTACAGCAACATGGTTTTAACCAACAAGAAATCGAGTCTATTTGCTTCAACAATGCATATAATTTCATGAAAAACTATCTTTAAAGAAAAGTCCACTCGTATGAGTGGACTTTATTTAAAATATTCGATCAAGCACTGTGTTCCTTTTTCACTATATCCTCTATCAACAAGGTCTAGATATTCATTGATAACAGTATTTACACCAGTTAAAGGAATCTTTGATTCATTTGTCGCGATTTTTAGATCTTTAATAAAATGTTTTACATAAAATCCTGGGGCATAATCTCCATCAAACATCTTTTGCCCGTTTAGATCCAATTGTCTGCTTCCGGCAGCTCCATTTTTCAAACAAGAAATAATCATATTTTCATCCACAGACATGTCTGAAAGATATTGATAAGCTTCGCAGATTCCCTGTAAGTTATTAGCAATCATTATCTGGTTAGCAATCTTGACATATTGTCCATTTCCGGCTTTTCCACAATAATAAATATCTTTTCCGAATGTTTCAAAGATCATCTTGGTTTTCTCATAAATATCTTTCTTACCGCCAACCAAAACCGTAAGCGTTCCATTTTTAGCTCCTACATCTCCTCCAGTAACCGGAGCATCCAATACATCTACGTACTTCTTTTCTCCAAGCAAGCTAAGTTCTTCTGCCAATTTTGGTGATGAAGTAGTAAAATCTATACATACTTTCCCCGGTGTGATCCATTTAAAAATTTCTTCATAAACTTCTTTTACATCCGTAGGAAAACCAACCATAGTACAAATAACATCACTAGCTTGAACTAAATCCTTAATCGTTTTTTCTAAAACTGCACCTTTATCCAATACAGATTTAATTTTCTCTACATGTCTTGCATAAACATGTACCTCAAAATGATTATCAATCAAATGCATGGCCATTGGACTTCCCATAATGCCTGCACCAATCCATCCTATTTTCATATTCTTCACTCCTATTTTTTCCCTTGCTTTAACAATGTCGATATTTGTGTTTTTAAAAATGTAACTATCTCAAACAAAAATTTTATTTCCTCTCCAGATAATTGTCTTAGTTCCAAGATTCCAGAGAGTCCTTTTCGAATACCAATTTCACTAAAATCCGAAAGCTGCTTAACATCAAATTTATCGATCACCGAAAAAATCAAGTCGATATATGCTTGTTTGTCCTTATCCTCTTTGCTCATTAAGATCTTATCTATATAAGCTAAAGCTTCTTCACTTTGCTTGGTCAGCGATTGGACATAATAGAAATCATCCGGTCCTACACTCCAACTATAGGAATCATGCTGTGTTAAGCCAAAGTCTTTTGCATCTATGATCTTTGATTGTTCTTGATGTTCCAACAAACAGCCAATAACGGAATCCTTAGGTTTATAGTTCGTGATTTTATTCAAAATAGATTTATCTTCAAGAGAATCCCAAGCATCTTTCCTAAATCCAGGAGCATCAAAGGCAAAAACAGATGTGATATGCTCTTGAATATTTTTTCCAAATAAAGATGCATACATTGCTAAATTTCCACCTTTAGAGTGACCTCCTAAATAAATTTTTGGATAGATCTTTTTATGCACCAATCCAAACCAGAAACTCTTCTCTTCTATTCCATTAATAATTTCTTCAGCATATTCTGCTGCCATATGATGACAAGGCAAATGACTCTGATACGTCATTTGCATATCTTCTTTCCAACCATTTATACTTCCATCCGTTCCTCGATATGAAATAAACAATGTTTCATCAGGCAATACAAATGTAACAACGGAAAATTGAATGACCTTTTCTTCATCAAAAGTATCTCGATATTTCATCAGTGATATACCTTTAAAACGACTTGCATGAGAAACTTCTTTCACCAAGTTTGGCACATTATTAGAAAATGTATACTTTCTTTGAATTTCCTCTGGTGTATACATTTTAAGATATTGTACACATGCTTGCTGAAGATCTACTTTTTCATCCTTTACAATGTCATTCCAATCAACATAAGCAAGATTACTTAATATCAAAGCGTCAATAGCATTAAATGGACTTATCTGAAAAGAAATGTCCTGACGCAAACGAACATAGTTTAAAATATTTTCCATTTTATCA
This sequence comes from uncultured Faecalitalea sp., assembly GCA_946408025.1. Lineage (GTDB taxonomy): Bacteria > Bacillota_I > Bacilli_A > Erysipelotrichales > Erysipelotrichaceae > Faecalitalea. The sequence continues at coordinate 36,564 of CAMJQJ010000006.1, read as the reverse complement.
CCTTCGCTTCCTTTGATAATTGTCCTCATTATACCCTTTTATTTTAATAGAATAAACTAAAAAGATCCTCACTTGAGAATCTTCTACGCTTTATTTAATGATTGTCTTGCCAGTTCTATATAATGATCGGAATTTTCTTTGATCATCTGAATTTGATCTGAATTTGTTTGTTTTATAACTTTTGCAGGCATTCCTACTACAACACTTCCCTCTGGAACAATCATGTTTTCTTTGACAAGAGCACCAGCTCCAACAATGCTTCCTTTTTTGATCACTGCACCATTCATAATCAAAGCTGACATACCAATCAACACGTCATCTTCAATCGTGGCACCATGGATAATGGCCTTATGCCCTATCGTGACTCCTTTACCAATTTTTACTAGATGATCCTTATCAACATGAATCAGTGCCATATCTTGAACATTGGTTCTTTCACCAATTTCCACTGAGGCTGAATCCGCTCGAATCACAGCTTCATGCCAAATACTAACATCTTTGGCAATGGTAACATCTCCATCAATGATTGCACTATCTGCCTTATAATATGAAGCTTTTTTATACATCAAATCCTTACAAAACCAATGTACACCATGCCATTCATCCCATTTATATCCACAGTTTGGTAAACTCCCTGTTTTTACATAACCATGTTTTAAATGAAAATTAATACTCTTTTCATTAGTATCTGTAATACAAGAAATAATCCATTTAAAATTTTTTTGAATACAAGCTTCTTCAACTTTCTTTAATAAAGTGTCTGCCATACCATAATGATTACCTTTTTTAAAATAAATAGAAAGTTCTACACAGAATCGATATGCTTCTTTCGCAAAAGCTTTATGAACATAAGCATACCCAATGAGCTCATCATCATGCTCTGCAACAAAGAAAGGATATTCTTTTGAAATATCAAACATCTCTGCTCTAAATTCATCCTTTTCCTTTGGAACTATGTCAAAAATAGCTGTACTGTTCTTTACATAATAAGTATAAATATCATAAATAGCTTCAATATCCGAAGGATCAAATAGACGAATTTGACTCATTACTGGATCTCCCATCCAGCATCAGCTGTAAGATCCGCTTCAGCTCGTCTTCCTGATTCATAAGCAATCGTTCCTGCTACTGCGATCATACTGGCATTATCCGTGCAGCAATACATTGGTGGGACCGTAAAAGTGATATCTGGATATTGTTCTTTTAACTCTTCAATTCTTTCTCTTAAACGAGAGTTTGCGGACACACCACCACCAACGACAAAATGACGAATATCTGGATGATCATCTAAACATACTTTGATACGACTAAATATTTCATCCAAGGCACATTCCTGGAAAGAACAAGCTAGATCAGCCATATCAAATGTCTGATTGGTTCTTTCCATACGCTTAACAAACTGCAGTACACTACTCTTTAAACCAGAAAAACTGAAGTCATATTTCCCTTGTGTCTTAGGTTTTGCCAATGTATATACATTTTTTCCTTCTCTGGCTAATTTATCAATTTTTGGTCCTCCAGGATAACCAAGGCCTAACACACGAGCTACTTTATCATAAGCTTCACCTATCGCATCATCCTGCGTCTGTCCTAAAATTTCAAAGCTTGTTTCATCTTTCATATAAACCAGTTCTGTATTCCCTCCTGAGACGACTAATGCCAATACAGGATATTTCATATCTACCACCAATTCATTGGCATAAATATGAGACGCTAAATGATGAACTGGAACCAAAGGTTTATGATATGCAAAAGCTAAAGTTTTTGCAGCCTGCATACCTACATGAAGGCAACCAATCAATCCCGGCCCTTTCGTTACAGCAACTGCATCCACCATATCCATTGTTACATTGGCCTGTGTCAAGGCTTGCTCAATACAATATGAAATATTCTCAACATGAATTCGACTTGCAACTTCAGGAACGACGCCCCCAAATTCTTTATGAACGTCAATTTGTGAAGCAACAATTGATGACAACACTTCTTTTTTATCTTTTACTACCGCAACAGCTGTTTCATCACAGCTGCTTTCTATTCCTAATATGATCATAAGATATCCTCCTACAACGCTCTTGTCATGATGATGGCATTTTCATTATCTGAATAATAGCCCTTGGAAACATTTACGGTCACAAACCCTAATTTTTCATACAATTTTAATGCTGCCGTGTTCGATTCTCTTACTTCAAGACTCATATATTCACAGCCACTAGACTTTGCTTTTTCAAATAACTCTTCCATTATTTTTTGACCATAATGTTTCTTTCGATAATCTGGATCAACACCAATTCTGGCAATTTGAGCCATCTCGAAAGTCTCCCACATAAAAGCATAGGCAACTATTTTTTTACTTTCTTGAAGTATATATCCATTACTGAAAGGATTTTTTTCCAATTCATTTTCAAGTTGTTCTAAGCTCCATGCATCATTAAAGCATTTTTTTTCCAATTCTTCGATTTGTGAAAAATCTTCCTTACGCATGATTTTCATCATACTTTATATGCATCACTTTCTTTTAAATATTGTGGAACCAAGGCATGTATATTATCAACTTTTCGATACATGTCTTCTAATTCAATAAAATTCTTTAAATAATCTGGTTGTTTTGTTTCTTTTTCAATTAAATATCCATCTCCAAATAAAGTTCCCGGACAACTATTTAAAAAATCATCTAATTCTTCCACATTTAGTATCGTTGTTTGCCCAATGATTTTCCCATTTTCACAGTGAGCAACGTAAGCTCGTTTACTGCGAGCGTCCAAAATTACATTAGCCATTGGCTCTTTACCAGCATATAGCTGCATCGTTGAAATACAATACAGTTCCTTATGCATTGTTGTACACAATACTTTGGCAATGGTCATCGCAATACGAATTCCCGTATAAGAACCTGGACCATCCGTAATTATAACTCGATCAATATCAGCATAATCCAATTTAGCTTCTTCTAAAATTCGATTTAATTCAACAAAAACCGTTTCACTTTGCTTCTTAAACGCTTCAATAGATACTCCTGCTAACAATTCTTTGTCTTTATATACACCCAAGATCAAATTTTTATAGGCGCTGTCCATACATAAACTAATCATGATATCCCTCCAATATAGATGATGATAACACTCCTGTAGAAACCATTGTGATCATTCTTTCTTCATCAATCCCCTCTTCAATTGAAATAGAGATATGATCTTTTGGAAGTTGTTCCTTGATGAAATCTGCCCATTCTACTACACTGATTCCTTCATCAAAACATTCTTCAAAGCCTAGATCCTGGCTCACACCCTCTAAACGATATGCATCAATGTGATGCAAAGGTTTTCCATTTTCCATCTTATACGATTTAAGGATCGTAAAAGTTGGAGAATTAATAACATCATTAACACCCAGAGCCTTTCCAAAACATTTTGTCCAGGTAGTCTTTCCGGCACCAAGATCTCCATCTAAAGTGATTACAATTTGTTTATCTTTACAAAGATTTGCCATTTTTTGAGCAAATTTTTGCGTATCTTCTAATGAATGTATCGCAATTTTCATTTTTTTCTCCTACTCTTTCTAAGTTGCGCTTTGATTGCATTGATATAGTCCATACGATTCTTCACTTTTACTTCGGAACCTTGATCACTTGGCTTATAGTATTGTCGATCAATTAAGCCTTCTGGCATACAAACCATATCTGTCATGTGATATTTATAATCATGAGAATACTCATAATCTTTTCCATAATTTAGTTCTTTCATCAATTTCGTAGGTGCATTTCGTATTTGTAGAGGAACGGGTTCCTGCAAAGTTTTGATTGCATCTTCTTTTGCGCTTAAATAGGCAACCTCTAAAGAATTCGATTTTGGTGCTAAAGCACAATATGTAACAGCATGTGTCAAATGCACGTTACACTCTGGCATTCCTAAATAATGACACGCTTGATATGCTGCCACACATATTTCTAAAGCTCTTGAATCAGCCATTCCAATATCTTCACTGGCAAATCTTACAATTCTTCTAGCGACATATAAAGGATTTTCTCCGGCCTCCAACATTCGTGCCAGCCAATAAATTGAAGCTTGAACATCAGAATTACGCATACTTTTATGCAAAGCAGAAATGATATTGTAATGCTCTTCACCTTTTTTATCGTACAATAAAGATCGTTTTTGAAGACATTGTTTCAAAATATCTTTAGATACATGTATTCCATTTACATCCGATGGAGAATTATAAACTACCATTTCCAATGTATTCAAACAAAAGCGTGCATCCCCTCCAGAAAAAGCTGCAATAGCTTCAATATCTTCTTGTGAAATATCGATTCGTAAATTTCCTAAACCTTTTGAACTAGATATAGCGCGAACAATCAGATCCTCTAAATCTTTCTGATCTAATGCATTCAACACAAATACACGACATCTTGATAAAAGCGCACTATTTATTTCAAAACTCGGGTTTTCTGTTGTTGCACCAATCAAGATAATGCTGCCTTTTTCAACATAAGGCAAAAATGCATCTTGCTGCGCTTTATTAAAACGATGGATTTCATCCACGAATAAGATCGTTTTTTGGCCTAATATTTTCCTTTGATCAGCTTGTTTCATTACTTCTTTGATTTCTTTGATACCGCTTGTTACAGCTGAAAAATCAACAAAATAACTCTCTGTCTGATGTGCGATAATTCTTGCTAGAGTTGTTTTTCCTACTCCTGGAGGGCCCCAGAAAATCATAGAAGTTACTTGATCGTTTTCGATCATCTGCCATAACAATTTACCCTTTTCAACAAGTTGATGCTGCCCTACATATTCTTCTAATGTTTCAGGACGCATACGATCAGCCAAGGGACGAATATCTTCTTTGACTTGAAATAATGAATCTTGTTCCATGATCAATGCCTCCTTTGACTGTACTATTATAGCACACAGACCGATTTTATACTTTTCCTAAGAAAAAAAGTTGCATCAAGTGCAACTTTTATTCACCTAAATAATAACGTCCATATGCATCTGCTGCCATGATAGCTGCGTATGTTGATTCTGGAGTTACTTCAAAAGGCATATTATGAAGTGTATCTGAAGGATCACATGCAGCATTTGCAACTGCCATGATTTTTTCTTTTGTCACTTCTTCAATTCCTAACTGTTTTAAAGTGACTGGTAAGCCGACTTCAATGCAGAACTCGATGATTTCTTCAAGTTCTTCAGCTGGAACATTTTCCAAAACAAGTTGTGCGATCGTACCAAAAGCAACTTTTTCCCCATGATACATAGAATGGCATTCTTCTAATACTGTAAATCCATTATGAATAGCATGTGCTCCTGCTAAACCGCAACTTTCAAACCCTATTCCGGATAATAAAGTATTTGCTTCAATGATCTTTTCTACCGCTGGAGTTAAAGCCTTGGCCTCAAGTGCAACCTTAGCTTTTACACCTTCTTCCATTAAAGTGTCAAAGCACAATTTTGCTAGTGCATACGCAGCATTCGTTGCTGTCCCGCCTGCACATGTTGTTGCTTGACTTTGAACACAAGCACGAGCTTCGAAGTATGTGGCTAATGCATCTCCAATTCCAGCAACAGTTAGTCGTACTGGAGAATCAGCAATAACTTGTGTGTCCACCAATACAACATCAGGATTTTTTGGCAAGAACAAATATTCCTCAAAGACTCCTTCATCTGTATAAATTACAGATAATGCAGAACATGGTGCATCTGTACTGGCAATTGTTGGGCAAATAATTACAGGGCTTTTTAAATGATGAGCTACTGCCTTTGCTGTATCAAAGATCTTTCCGCCACCAATTCCAATAACCATATCACAGCAATTATCCTTAGCCAATTGAACTAAACGATCGATCTCATTTTTTGAGCATTCTCCGTTAAAATAATCAAAGAGTATTTCACAATTGGTTTCGTTAAAACTATCTTCTACCACTTTTCCAATTCGCCTATATCCTCCTTGGCTAATTAGAATCAGAGCTTTTTTCCCCATGGCTCCTACATGTTCTCCAAGCTTTTTTAATTCTCCGGGACCTTGGATGTACTTAGCCGGACTAATTAATTTTTTTGTCATAATATATCTCCTTTATTACTTTCATTTTATCAAAATTAACAAAAATTGCTTAGTTATTTTGAAATTTATCGTATTATTAAGCTATACTAGTATTATAAAACTAGGAGTGAAATCATGATTACTGATGAGAGATATGCCAAAATCGTAGAAATCACAAATGCGAAGGGTTTCATTTCTACTAAAGCCTTGGCACAAAAGTTAAATGTTACAGAGACGACAATTCGTCGCGATTGTGAAGAATTAAGTAAGAAAAAAATGATCATTCGTGTGCATGGAGGAGCAAAAAGTATTCTACACAAAAATATTCTTTCAGACCGAAATGAACGTACTATGAAAGATCACGCTTTTTGTAATACTAAAGAAAAAGATATTGTCGCAAAAAAAGCAGCATCCATGGTTAAAAATGGAAGTTGTATATTTCTCGATGGAGGTACTAGTATCCTTGCAATGTTAAAGTATCTCGAAGGAAAAAAAAATAAGATCGTAACTCATAGTAAGCTAATTGTCAGTAACTTTTGCGATTATAATGCGGAACTTTTTTGTATAGGTGGAAAACTCATTCCAGAGTTCGCCATGTGCACTGGTCCATTGACTTTGAGCGGTCTTGAACGGTTTAATTTTGACTATGCATTTATTGGATGTGCCGGCATTGATATTAAAAGAAAGCTTGTTTATACGGCTGAAATGGATACGATGGCCGTCAAACAGAAGGCTATGTCTCTTGCTAAAAAAAGTTATCTTTTGGTAGATTCGTCTAAATTTGGTGTAAAAGGATTCTGTAGTTTTATTTCAACTGATGATTTCGATGCTATATTTAGTGATAATAATATCAATATAGATGCAAATGACATCCCGAAAAATTTTGTTTTAATTGATACAAATAAAGCCATCTTCTAGATGGCTTTATTGCTACTTCAATTAAGAATCTTATAAATTATATTCAAAAATATAATCATCCATGACATAACCATTTCCGATATCTGTCACATCTTCATCAATCTTTTTAAATCCTTTTTTCTCATATACTTTAATACTGTTAACATTATGTTTATTACAAGTTAAATAAACACTCTCGTAACATTGCCTTTTAGCAATTTCAAAAATATATTCTAACATACCTGAAGCATAATGATTTCCTCTGGCTTCTTTTTTCAAATATAGTTTTGACAAAAACAAACGATCTGGTTCAAACTTTAAACCTATATATCCGATCATCTGTCCATTTTTTCGAACTTGATAATACTTATAATGGTCATGGCGTATCTGCTCATCCATTGCTTTTAAACTTTGAAATTTATCGACCATATAATCTATTTGATCTTTGCTCAAAAGAAAAGGAAAATACTCATGCCATATCTCATCTGCACAAGCAGCCACTTCCTTTAACATGTCCTGATTTTGACAAGCGATGATTTCAAGTTGACTATTCATATCGTACCTTACTCTCCTTATATTTATCCTTTGGCTCTTCTTCCTGATCAGGATAACCAAAAGCAACCATCCATAATGGTACAATATTTTCAGGTAATTTAAAATATGTTTTCAACATCTGAACTCGATCTTCATTAGGATATCCGCCTAGCCAACAAGACCCGATATTTAATTCTTTTGCCTCAATCAACATATTTTGAGTAGCCGCAGCACAATCTTGCTGACAATAATCTAAACTTGGATTGCAATCTGTATCAGCACATACAACGATCCCCAAAGTAGCATCTGCCAATAATTTTGCATAAGGGGAAAAATCACTCAATTCTTTAAGCTTTTCTTTGTCTTCAGTCACAATAAAATACCATGGCTGAGCATTCCTAGCACTTGGTGCACAAAATGCAGCTTTCAATATTTGACTGATTTCAGATTTTTCCAAACTTTTCTGCTTAAACTTTCTTACACTACAACGATTATAGATACTATTCATAATAACCCTCCTTGATCATATAGCAAAAAAACAGCTCAATGCAAATAGCCTTTGAGCTGTTAATATTTTATAGATTTCTTTCTATATTAGCTATTAAATTTGCTTCTGGCATAAATCCAGAGAAAGCATCTACCTGACGACCATTTTTAAACATGATCATTGTTGGTACACTCATAACTCTAAATTTCTCAGCTAATTCTGGACTTCTGTCTACATCAACCTTAACGATCGTTACTTTGTCCTTCATTTTTTCGGCAACACTTTCTAATACAGGACCTAGCATTTTACATGGTCCACACCAAGTTGCAAAAAAATCTACTAATACTGCTTCTTCGTTCATCAATTCATTAAATTCTTGAGTATTTACAATTTTCATAATTATTTCCTCCATTTGTTGGTTTAATCATAGAACATTATTTGTCATACGTCTATTCATTTGCCTAACACCATTTTGTCAATTATCTTGCCAATTCCATTATTTAAATTTGTGTCCGTAACAACATCAGCAATGGCTTTTACTTCATCCATGGCATTCCCCATCGCAACACCGACTCCAACTCGCTCTAACATCTGAATATCATTTTCTGCGTCACCAAAAGCCATGATTTCTTTCATTGTGTATCCATTTTTAGAAGCAATCTTTTCTAAAGCGCTCGCCTTGGATACACCTTTGGGCATAATTTCCATCCAAGATGGACCTACCATCAAGACATCATAATCACTTAAAGCTTCCTTAAGTGCCTCGAGATTTTGTTTAAAGAATTTTTCAGAATGAACCATGATAACCTTATTGATATCTTGGGTTAAACGAACTTCTTCATAAGGAAGATTAATGAAGTTACGATATCTTCCTCCTGCTTTCAAACCATAATCCATCGGTTTACCAGCTACTACTTCTTTGATTTTCTTCTTCAAACGATTCATCGTTGAAAGATAACTATAAAAATCATATCCACAACAGAATATCCCTTCAACATCAAATTTTTTACATATTTGTTGAATTTTGATTCCATCTTCTGGCATCAGGACATCATCCAAATCATACTCCTTATTCTTAAAATCATATATGATTTGTCCATTTACTAAAGCTAAATAATTATTACCGTGTTCTAGCCCCAATGGTTCATAAACAAAGCGACATCCATTTTTATCTCGCCCACTAGCAATGACTATCTGTACACCCTTATCCATTGCTTGTTTAATAGAATCCATAGTTCTAGGATCCATAGTTTTATCGTCCCTCAATAAAGTTCCATCTAAATCAAACGCTAAACATTTAATCATATTCGTCTCCTCTTATATGGAAACATTATATCATTTACCTAGATGTACTGACTATTTTTTAACAGAAGTTTTACTTTCTGTATTTTTGATTTCCAGTTCTTTTTCTTTGTTTTCAATATGAATTCTTGTCAATTTATAAATACTGGCAACTGTTGGAATTCCTAAAAACATTCCAGGTATTCCTGCCAAAGATCCGAAAATAACAACAGTCATCATTACATAAATCCCAGGCAACCCCACGCTACTACCTACAACTCTAGGATAAATTACATTGCTTTCAAACTGTTGAAGAATACATAAATAAACAAGGAAACCTAAAGACAACATAGGATCTACAGTGAATACCATGAACATACCAATGGCTCCCCCTATATAAGCACCAATCATAGGAATGATATTGATTAACCCAACTAAAATACCTATCATTAATGGATATGGCATATGTAACAAATACATTCCTGTTGCACACAAAGTTCCTAAAATAGTAGCTTCGATACACTGTCCTCCAATAAAAGCTCCAAAAGAACGATCGATCACCCTTAAAGCCTCTGTCAATTTATCTTTACGTTCTTTACCTAAGTAAAGATTTCCTAAACGATGATAAAGCCGAATAAATCTCTCTTTATCCAATAAAACATAAATCGCAAAAATGATAGTTAAAATTGCATTAAACACCGAGCTCACAACAATATTTACAACATTAAATGTAGAGCCTAAAACATTTCCTATACCACTACCTAAAAAAGAAATAGACTGATCAATTAAATCCTTCCAGTTTATCTGCATGTTATTTATCATCTCAACAATATTCGGATTATTTTCAAATAGATTCGTTAAAAAACGGACAATATCATTAAAATAACGTGGTAAAACATTGATCAAAACCTGACTAGCTTGACCTAAAGTCGGAATTACGATAGCTAAAATAAAATAAATAATAAATGCAACCAAACAAAGAGAAATCAATAAGCTAAGGCCTCTTTTAAACTTTAATAAAAGCGCTTTTTTGGATTTTTCAAATAAGCTTTCAATACGGCTCATTACCAAATTTAAGACATAAGCAAGCATTCCTCCAAACACAAGCACCTTTGTTGCATTCCATAAAACTGAAAATATTTGTCCAACCCTATCAAGATTTAAGATACACACAACTATAAAAGCAATTCCTATAATGTATGACCATATTTTTTTGTCAATATCGAATAATTTCATAATTACCTCCGATTACTTCTTTCTTGATTATAACTTACTTCAACAATTTTGTCTTATTATTTATCGACCATTATCAATCTTTATGTTTTAATAGTAAAGGAGAAAACAATGAAAATACAAACGCCAAAAATTTCTAATGATTTAAATTTATATAATGGTAATCCTATAATATTTAAGGAAAACTATATACAAGATATTTTATTCATTAATACTACAATTCAAAATATAGAAAACAGTAATATTACTATTGACTCGTGTCGCTTTGACCATGTTACATTTAAAAACATAGACTTAGATCAAACTGAATTCTTAGATTTAATATTTGATCATTGTGAATTCGAAAACATTCACTTTACTAAATCCACTCTTTGTCGTGTTCAATTCATTAGCTGTCGTTGTATGGGAATTGAAATCAGCGATTCTTTGTTAGAAAACACCCTTTTTGATGCTTGCAATAACGCTTATTCAAACTATGGTATGTCATCTTTTAAAAAAGTCCGTTTTGAAAATTCAAACCTTGAAAATTCTGGCTTTGTTCAATGCAAATTCAAAGATATTGAATTTAATTACGTACAGCTTGATGACAGTGATTTCTTTAATACGAATTTAAATAAAGTTGATTTTTCAACAAGTCAAATTAACAATATCGGAGTTAGTGATAACATGTTAAAAGGTGTCATTATCAACCCTCAACAAGCTATGGCATTTTTAAAACTCTTAGGAATCATAATTAAATAATATTTTTATATAGATAAATATCTATTATGCTAAAAAACCAAAAAAACTCCTTTTAACAAAGGAGTTTTTCTATCATTTGGTGCAGGAGAAGGGATTTGAACCCTCACGCGATTGCTCGCACTGCCGCCTGAAGACAGCGTGTCTGCCGTTCCACCACTCCTGCAAAAAAGGCTTTTAAAGCCTTTTAATTATATCATTTTTAGGTTTAAAATAAACCTTTAATTTTGCCGTCTTGATCTATATCCATATCCAATGCAGACGGATGTTTTGGAAGTCCAGGCATAGTCAGTACTTTTCCTGTTAAGGCTACAATAAAACCTGCTCCTAAACTAGGACGAAGTTCGCGAACCGTAATTCTAAATCCAGTTGGTCTACCCATTAATTTACCATCATCTGATAAAGACATTTGTGTTTTTGCCATACAAATTGGTAGTTTATCCCAACCTAATTCATTAAACTTATGAATCTGTTCTTTTGCTTCATCGGTAAAATCTACGCCATCTGCGCCATAAACTTTTTTTGCAATCGTCTCAATTTTGTCTTCGATAGAAGCTTCAACTGAATACAATGGAGCAAAATTATTATCTTGATCACAAAGTGAAATAACCTTTTGAGCTAGGTCAAGAGCTCCTTCTCCACCTTTTGCCCATACTTGTGATAATGACATTGGATGTCCATTTTCTTTACACCAGTTTTCTAAAGCTTCAATTTCACTTGGTGTATCTGTTGCAAACTCATTGATCGCAACGATATAAGGTAGACCAAATTGTTTGATCGTATCAATATGCTTTGCTAAATTTTCACAGCCTGCTAACATAGCTTCAACATTTTCTTCTTTTAGATTTTCTAATTCAATTCCACCATGTTGTTTTAAAGCACGAATTGTGGCCACAATTACAACTGCACTTGGATTTAATTTTGCCAAACGACATTTTATATCAAGGAACTTTTCAGCTCCTAGATCTGCACCAAATCCTGCTTCTGTCACTGTGTAATCCGCTAGTCGAAGACAAGCTTTTGTTGCAATCACAGAGTTGCATCCATGAGCAATATTCGCAAAAGGCCCTCCATGGATCAATACTGGATTATGTTCTAGAGTCTGTACAACATTTGGTAAAATAGCATCTTTCATGACCATTGCCAAAGCACCTTCAATGCCTAGATCATGTACATATACAGGTTTATCATCATAAGTATAAGCTACAAGCATCTGTCCAAAGCGTTTTTTCAAATCCATCAAATCATCTGCCAAACACAAAGCAGCCATGATTTCACTAGCTACAGTAATATTGAAACCATCATTTCTTTCTACACCATTGGCTTTAGGCCCTTGCCCAATATTGATATTACGCAATGTACGATCATTCATATCCAAACAACGTTTAAATGTGATTTTTTCTGGATCGATGTTTAGTTCATTACCTTGATGTAAATGATTATCTAAGATAGCACTTACCAAGTTATTTGCTGTAGTAATTGCATGCATATCACCTGTAAAATGAAGATTTATATCTTCCATTGGAACAACTTGTGCATAACCTCCACCAGTTGCTCCACCTTTTAAGCCAAATACCGGACCTAAGCTTGGTTCACGTAATGCCATCATTGTTTTCTTACCTAAACGATTTAAAGCATCTCCTAGTCCAACTGTTGTGGTACTCTTTCCTTCCCCTGCTTTTGTAGGATTAATTGCAGTTACCAGAATCAATTTCCCTGGCTCATTATTTTCAATCTGACGTAAAAAATCAAAAGATAATTTAGCTTTATACTTTCCATAATTTTCCAGCATATCAGGCTGAATCCCAACTTTTTTAGCAACCTCTTCAATAGGTTCCATTACACATTCTTGAGCGATTTCTAAATCTGTCTTAGCCATAATTAATCCATATCCTTTCTTCCAATATCTGTTCTAAAGAATAATTTATCACAATGAATTTTCTTGATTTCTTTATATGTATGTTCAAATGCTTCTTCTAAAGTTGGTTCAAGTGTTACGACCATCAATACTCGACCTCCAGCGGTCAACAAATTTTCATCAACTTCTTTTGTTCCCATATGGTACACAAAACCATCTACATCGTCTACACCTTCAATAATTGCTCCAGATGTAGACCCAGCAGGATATCCTTCACTTGCTAGAACAACACCATGACTAACTTTGTCGCTCCATTTTAATGTTACTGGTTTATTATCCATAACATCCAAAATAGCCTGAACAAAATCACTTTCAAGTCTTGGTAAGATCACTTCTGCTTCTGGATCCCCAAAACGAGCGTTGAATTCTATCGTTTTGATTCCATCTTTTGTTATCATCAATCCACCATATAAGAACCCGGTGAATGGTACATTTTCTTTAACCATTGCTTGAGCCATAGGACAGAGGATCGTATCTAATGCTTCTTGAATAATTTCTGAATTGATCTTTTTTACAGGACTGTAAGATCCCATTCCGCCTGTGTTTGGCCCTTTATCTCCATCAAAAACGCATTTATGATCTTGTGCTACTTCTAATGGAACAACTAACTCATTGTGTACTAGACAAATTAACGAGAACTCAAATCCTTCTAAATACTCTTCGACAACAACTTGATTGTTTTCAATATCAAATGCAATCTTTAATGCCTCTTGAGCTTGATCAAGATCCATTGCAACCGTAACACCTTTACCTGCTTTTAAACCATCTTCTTTAATTACGATTGGAGCTCCCTTAGATTCAACATATTTCCAAGCTTCTTCATAATTATCAAAAGTTTGATATGCTGCTGTAGGAATATCATATTTTGCCATGATCTGCTTTGCAAAATCTTTACTTGATTCCACTTGAGTGGCTGCTTTAGTAGGACCAAAAATTTTTAATCCTTCTTTTTCAAATGCATCAACAATTCCTAAAGAAAGTGTTGCCTCTGGACCAACAATTGTTAGATCAATTTCATGTTCTTTAGCTGCATTGACCAAGCCTTGAATATCTGAATCACTGACATTTAAACAAGTTGCGATCTTTGCCATTCCTGGATTTCCAGGTGCACAATATAATTGATCACATAATTTAGATGCATGAGCTGCTTGAGCTAAAGCATGCTCACGTCCACCTTTACCAACAACAAGAATTTTCATTTGACTATCTCCTTTTTCTTTTCATGGATATTTTAACACATCTTTTAAGATTAAATTTCCTTTTTGGTCCATTTTTCCTTTAATTCATTAAAATGTACAAAAAGGCAGATTTTACTCTGCCTTTCGTTTCATATATTCTATTTTATATTCATTCAAAACCTTTTTAAGATCATCCAGTGTATTAATTTTGGAGCATTCATTTTTAAAATAATGCGAACCTGGAAGTCCTTTTAAATACCAGGAAGCTAACCCCCTCATCTCTTTGATAGCGATGACCTCACCTTTATTTTTGATCAATCCATTAGCATGTTTTAAACAAATATCAATTCGATCATTAAAATCATATGTATGGTGCTCGTTAAACAAAGCATCCTTGCATTCTTGAATCAAAAAAGGATTTCCAATAATGCCTCTTCCTATCATTACTGCATCGCACCCTGTTTCTTGCTGCATCCGAAAAAAATCATCCACACTGCGAACATCACCATTTCCTATGACAGGAATTGACACCGCATCTTTTACTTGCTTGATATAGGTCCAATCTGCTTTACCTTCATACATCTGACTTCTTGTTCGACCATGTACCGCAACAGCTTTTACACCAACACTTTCCATAGCTTTAGCCATTTCAACGCAATTTATATGATCTTTATCAAATCCGATACGCATTTTAACGGTAACTGGTTTGTTTACATTTTGCACTATATGACTAACCAATTCTTTTGCATAGTCAACATTTTTCATCAAATAGCTTCCAGCTTTAGCTTTGATTACTTTATTAACTGGACATCCCATATTAAAGTCGATGATATCACAATTTGTTTGGGTATCAAGATATTTTGCAGCATATACAACCGTATCTATATCATGTCCAAACAACTGAAAACTTACCGGATGTTCGTTTGGATCAACATCACACATTGAAAATGTTTTTTTTGAATCATAGTATAATGCTTTATCACTTACCATTTCGTTGCAGACAAGACCTGCTCCAAACTCTTTGGCAATTACACGAAAAGCAATATTACTGATACCAGCCAAAGGCGCTATTACGATGGGATTATCGATTGTCACATCGCCAATTTTAAACATTTCTTGACTCCAGTATTTTTCTTAGATCCTCTTCACTAAAATCATATCGTTCATTGCAGAAATTACAAGTAACATGACAACCATGATCCTTATCGATCATATCTTGAATTTCTTCATCCTTTAAAGTAGAGATAGCATTAGCCATTCTCTCCTTAGAACATGGACATGAATAACACACATCACTTGTATCCAGAATTTTAGCATCTTCAAACATATCATTCACAAGATCTTTCAATTCCATATCATCATAATCCAACATCAAAGTAGACATTGGTTTTAACCCTTGTAATAGATGTTCACAAATTAAGATATCTTCTTCGGTTGCATCTGGTAACATTTGTATGATCATGGCACCAGCACTTTGCACATTGCCATCTTTGCCAATCAAAACACCAACACTAACAGCTGTTGGAATTTGTTCAGATAAAGTAAAGTAATACGCAAAATCTTCTCCAATTTCTCCAGATACAAGTTCTACAGTTCCTGAAAAGTTTTCTTCCATGTTTAGATCTTTTGTTACGGTCAACGTACCATCTTTACCGACAACAGCACCTACATTTAATTTTCCTTTATCTAAGAAAACATCTTCTACATGCGGATTGGAACAAAAACCACGAACAGTTCCATCATGATAAGCATCCACTATAATTGATCCAATAGGCCCATGCCCATTGATCGTAATAGTTAACATTTCTTCATCTGATTTCAACATGCTTCCCATGATGCTTCCTACAGAAAGCGTTCTTCCTAAAGCTGCACAAGCACAAGGATGTAAATCAAAGCGGTTTCTTGCTTCCTGCACCATATCTGTCGTTCTCGCAATATATAAACGTACTCTATCCTGGCATACTAAAGCTCTACATAATTGATCTTTCATTTGTCTCCTCCAAAAGAAAAGACGCCTAGCGTCTTAATCTTTCTTTTTTGTTAGTTCATTTAATGCATCATCTAAATCTTGTTTTTCCACACCAACCGGTGGTTTAGGTGGAACTTCGTTTGTTACAGATTCCTGAACTTCTGCTTCTTTTGGTTTTTGAACTTCAACTGGTTCATTAGGATCAGTAATCTGACCATATTTCATCAAATTTGTAATTTCTTCATTTGTTAAAGTTTCGCGTTCAACCAATGATTTCGCAATTAAATCTAATAAATCTCTATTTTCTTCCAAGATTTTTCGACAGTTTTCATGACACTCGTCAATGATCTTACGAACTTCTTTATCGATTTCGGCTGCAACACCATTCGAATAGTTACCACCTTGTGTGTAATCACGACCAAGGAATACATTTCCCTGTGGGTCTGCATATTGAATAGGACCTAAGCTAGACATACCATATACACGAACCATGTTTTTAGCAATCTTTGTCAATTGTTCAATATCATTGACTGCACCGGCACTGATTTCTCCAAATACAAGTTCCTCAGAAGTACGTCCACCTAATAAACCTGTGATTTTTGCAAGGAATTCACTCTTACGATGAAAATATTTTTCTTCTCTAGGAGTCATTAAGTTATAACCACCAGCTTCTCCTCGAGGAATGATTGTTACTTTCTGGACCATATCTGCATCTTCTAGTTTTAAACCAATTACTGCATGACCTGCTTCATGATATGCAACCAACAATTTATCTTTTTCTGTATATTTCTTAGATTTTTTAGCTGGCCCCATCATAACTCTATCAATAGCCTCATCTAAGTCATTCATCGTAATCTGAGTTTCTTTATTACGAACTGCTAAGATAGCACCTTCGTTTAATACGTTTGCTAAGTCAGCTCCTGAGAATCCTGGTGTACGTCTTGCCAAGTTTTCTAAAGATACATCGCTTGCAAGTCTTTTGTTGCGGGCATGAACTTGAAGAATTTCTTCACGTCCCTTAATATCTGGCAAGTTTACCGTTACACGACGATCAAAACGTCCACTACGCAATAATGCAGGATCTAAAACATCCGGTCTGTTAGTTGCGGCAATAATAACGATACCATTGTTATCCGTCATACCATCCATTTCAACCAACAACTGGTTCAATGTCTGTTCACGTTCATCGTTTCCGCCACCCATTCCGGCTCCACGCTGTCTACCAACGGCATCAATTTCATCGATGAAGACAATACAAGGAGCACTCTTTTGTGCATTTTTGAACATATCACGAACTCGGCTGGCACCTGTTCCGACAAACATTTCTACGAAATCACTACCTGAAATTGAGAAGAATGGAACATTAGCTTCTCCGGCTACTGCTTTCGCCAATAATGTTTTACCTGTTCCTGGTGGACCTACCATCAAGACACCTTTTGGAATATGAGCACCCATATCCGTAAATTTCTTTGGTGAACGTAGATAGTCAATAATTTCTTTAACTTCTTCTTTTTCTTCTTCACAACCAGCAACATCCTTGAATCGAACTTTAACATTTGATTCAACACGCGCTTTTGATTTAGCAAATTCAAACGCTTTATTGCTGCCAGAACCACCCATCTTAGAGAACATAAGATAGAAGAATACACCGATGATCAGGAATGGAATCAAATTCACAAGCAAGTTGATCCACATGCTATTCTGATTTGGATCAGCAATCGTTAAGCGTCCGCCATCTTCTGTCAACGTTGTTTCTAACCACTCAAGATTAGCCTCAGTATTAGGCACGATGACCCTAAATCCAGAAATAGCATCTTTGCCTTCTGTTTTATAACTTCCTTCGACCTGAATAATAGTGGTTGAGATCGTTAAGGTACTATCTTCAAATTCCGCATGTTCAGCTACATCTTTGAATCTTGAATAGTTCATTTGTTCGGTTGTTCCTTGAGAACTATAGAAAATCAAAGACATCACAATTGTGATGATGAAAATGGTTGGTAAATAATTTAACCATTTCTTCATTAATATTCCTCCTACTCGTAGATTTCTGGTTTCAATACCCCAATAAATGGTAAATTGCGGTATTTCTGGTTATAGTCCAAACCATAACCAACGACAAATTCATTTGGTACAGTATAACCGACATAGTCAGCTTCAATATCAACTACTCTTCGCTCAGGTTTATCTAGCAAAGAAACGATTTTGACATCGGTCGCACCTTTATTCATGAACATCTGTTTTACTTCGCGTAAAGTACGTCCTGTATCCACGATGTCCTCTACAACAAGAATATGTCTTCCTTTACAAGAAATATCCATATCTTTTTCAATACGAACATCTCCAATTGATTCCGTTCCATCATATGAACTAACAGACATAAAATCAATTTCGCAATCAAACGTAAAACGTTTAATTAGTTCAGCCATAAAAGGAACGCTTCCTTTTAGCAGCCCTACAACAATAGGAACTGCATGCATCTTTTCATAATCAGCTTCAATTTGTGCAGCTAATTCTATACATCTTTTTTCAATTTGTTCTTCATTTAATAATACTTTGAGTATATCGTCACTAATCATTTGATTTCTCCTTAAATCACGTCAAATATTGTACCATAAACAAATTAGGTTTTATACTAAAATGTTCGACATCACAGCCAATCCCCGGTACAAATATCACTTTTTTGGCCGAATTTTCCATCACAAGCCATTCTTTGCGATAAATTTTAGGAATCTTCCTATCAATTAGAAACCTTGATACTTTTTTAGTTCCATATCTAAGCTTAATTTGATCTCCTGGCTTTATGTTTCGAATCACAAGAGGAAAATCCTTTTCAGATACATGAATCGATTCAATTACTTTTCCATTTTTTGATAGACTAAAGCTAGCATTTGTGATGTATTCAAGACAAGAAATTGTATAACTTTTCTCTTCTTTTATTTTTTTAAAATACATCATCCCTTCATAAGATTCAAGATAATACCCATTGATTTCTAACAAACAATTGGATTGAAGCTGCTCAACTAGAGATTTCATATATTTTTTAGAATAATGATCCCCAGTCTTTAAATGCAGATAATACTCTAATATGAACCAGGCATCTTTCTGTTTCAACAACGCCTCTATCGATCGATCCCAATTTTTTAAAAAAGAATCTGCTTTTTCTCTTTTGTTTTTTAATTTGATATTTTCTTTTTGAATTTCTTCATTTAATCGTATTTTTTCTAATAAGCTCATCTTGTCAATTCGAGAATGACGAATCTTGTTTCTTGTATAATCATTTCCTAAATTAGACTCATCAATTCCATATCTTATATTATTTGAATCACAATATTCCATTAACTGCGCTTTTGTTTCATGCAACAAAGGACGTATGATCTTCATATCTTTCATGATATTCTCTGATTTAAGCCCATAATGGTCACAAAGCATATTTCTACTTTTTTGAAAAAGATAAGTTTCTAAATGATCATCGAGATGGTGAGCAACATATATTTGATCTGTATCATTTTTTGCAGCAATTTCAAAGAAAAAGTCATAACGAACCTTTCTTGCCCAACTCTGAAAGTTAGACTTATTGTCAAAAGTTGGTTCTAGCACTTCCACCTCAATCGACCTCTCTTTGCAATAATCTTTTACGATGATCTCATCTCGATTTGCTGTATCTCGTTTATGATAATTGACGTGAGCCACAACGATCGTATGTCCTTGTTTATATAGTTTATCTAGAAGTGCCATGCTATCAGGGCCTCCTGAGCAAGCCACAATTATTTTTTTTTGCATACGTTTATTCTAACACAAGGTCAAAAAAAAAGACCACAATATGCACGATATCATGGTCAAAAAACATCTTAGTAGTTTTTAGCTTCTTTTCTGAATACTGCTTGAGGATATCCACAAACTGGGCAAGCTTTAGGAGCATTTACACCAGTGTATTTGAATCCACAGATTCCACAGATCCAAGTATCAGATTCTTCACCTGAGAATACTTTTTCATTTTCTACATTGCTCAAAAGTTTCAAATAACGTTCTTCATGTTCTTTTTCGATCTGAGCAACTTTTTCCATTTGGAATGCGATAGCTGTAAATCCTTCTTCACGAGCTACTTCTGCAAATTCTTTGTACATGCTTGTCCATTCATAGTTTTCACCTTCAGCAGCTGCTTTTAAGTTTTCAGCAGTTGTTCCGATTTTTCCACCATTTAAATGCTGGAACCATAAACGTGCATGTTCTTGTTCATTACGAGCAGTTTCTTCAAAAATTTCTGCAATCTGGTTCATACCTTCCTGACGAGCTTTATTAGCAAAGTAAGTGTACTTATTTCTTGCTTGACTTTCACCTGCAAAAGCTGCCTGTAAATTTTTTTCTGTTCTAGATCCTTTTAATTCCATTCTTATTTACCTCTTCTTTCTTGATTGGCAGTCGTGACAAATACCATATAACGTAAGTGCATGTGATTCAACGGAAACATCTAGATTTTTTGCAAACTTTGTTTCAATTGAGCGATCATAAGGTAAATCAATATCAAATATTTTATGACATTCAGTACAAACAAAATGATCATGAGGTCTACACGTCTTATCATAAACTTGTTTTTTAGAATTAGTCATCAATGCATCGATCTTATACTCATCAACTAAAATCGACAGATTACGATAAACCGTAGCTAAAGAAATATTCTTTCCTTCTTTTAATAAACCTTCATAAATTTCATCAGCGCTTAAATGCGCATCTTGCCGTTGAATGTAATCATAAATCCACTCTCGCTGCACTGAGTTTCTAGTACTCATCCATCCACCTTCCTAACTAAGAACTATTATTAGTTTAACCCGATAGATAAAGTTTTTCAAGTGTTTTACAATTTAATAAATTGATCTACATTCAACACGAAAATAGTTGCTCCACCGACTTGGACTTCAACTGGGAAGCTTGCATAACGACCAATATCATAACTTGCAGTACTAGGAACAATTTCTGTGCGTTTACTTGAGTATTCACCAATAATGTTGATTGCATCCTGAACTTTCTCGTCCTCACAACCTACGATCAGCGTGGTATTCCCCGCTCTTAAAAAACCACCTGTTGTCGCTAATTTTGTGACTTGAAATCCATTCTTGTTTAATGCATTGCTAGCGGCTGGACTATCATCATTTGAAAGAATTGCCAATATAAGTTTCATGACATAAGCCCTCCTTATCTTTATTTGTATTATACCACTCAAGCTATGCTCTGGAAAAGTTAAGTTTATGAAAAAAGGGTCTTTCGACCCTTGTTAAATCATGATTTGTTTTACATATTCAACCAATGAAAATGTACCGTCAAATATACGTTCTTTTCATTTAGAATAAAGCATCCTTATTCCTTCACCAAATATTCACGGACATGTTTGGCACTTTAAGACTTTATGGATACTATTTTTGAATATAAAAATATATCGTATCTTCATCACTATCCAGTAACTTTTTTAATGCTGTTTATCTAAAAATTTTTCTTTTAGAACTTGCATTGCTTTTTTATTCACGTTGTTTACCTGTAACTCCAATTCCCTAGAAGATACTCGTTTTGCACCTTGAGCGAAGATAGCATTTTGAATCAAACCATCACTTGAAGCCACACTTAGATCGTATTTTTCTTTTAGATCATGTACAGCCTTTTCAATATAAGCATCGGCTGTCTGCGATGTTTTTGTATATACGATATCTACATCGGCTCTATGTTCTGTATGTGTTGCGTTGTCTTTGATCCTATATGCATCAAAAACAAGTATCAAGCGAATTCCTCGATATCCCTGATAATTAACTAAAAGATCAACAAGTCTTTCTCGAGCCATTCCAATATTCTCTTTGGCAAGTTGTTTTAATTCTTCCCAGGCAAAGATCATATTGTAACCATCTACGATCAAACAAGATTCTTTATTGGATCGAACCGTTGTTTTTTTCATATCCAGATCTTTCTTTGGCTTTCGCATTTGCTTCTTTTCTTTTTTGTTTCTTCCTCCAGCCGCCTCGAAGACTCTTTTGATTTCTTCTTCATTCACTTTATATCTTGTACTTTGATATGTTGAAGATCCGGATTCTTTTGGCTGAATATGCATCATTTCATCCGCTTCATCCCAAGGTACATAATATCCAGCTCCATGTGCACAGAAAACCGAGCCACTAGGATTTGCTAGATCTTTTTGATCATCGTAGCCAATTTTTGCCACGATGGTTTCTTGATCCTGACACGGATAATACCCGTCCAGTTCACAAGAAAATCTTCCCATACCTTTTGTATAAGCTGCTACATCCATCTGATAATTTCTTAAATTTGCTACAGGTCCAACTCCTTTGATTGTCATCGTCTGATCAAGATTATCTTTGATTTCTACCTGAGCTTTTCTTACTTCTAAATCATATAAGGCTCTTGATAGCACTTCACCTGGTATAATCAGTTCAAAACGATAATATGGCTCCAACAAAATGTTTTCTGCTTTTTTTAACGCCTGCCTTACCGCTCTTTTAGAGGCCTGGTAAAAATCCTGTCCTTCCGTATGTTTTAAATGACCTTTGCCTGCCGTTAATATGATTTTTACTCCCGTTAACATGGATCCAGTCAAAACACCTTTATGATGAATTTTATGTAAAGAACTTAAGATTTGTTTTTGCCAATCAACACTTAATTCATCTTGTGAAACCTCACTTGCGATTTCTATGCGTTCTTTATCTTTAAGCGGCTCTAAACGAACATGAACTTCTGCATAATGTCGTAATGGTTCAAAATGGCCAGCACCATTGACCGGTTCTTTGATTGTTTCTTTATAGACAATGCTTCCATTAGAAAACCCTACACTTACCCCTGTTCTATCTTTGATCAGTTTTTGTAAAACTTCGATTTGTACAGCCCCCATTACGCTCAAAGATATTTTCTTTCTATCCTCATCATAATTAATTTCAAGACTTGGATCCTGACTGGAAAGTATATTCAAATAGCGCATCATCTGTAAAGCATCGACTCCTTCTGGAAGCAGCAATTCATAATTCATATATGCATTCAGAAGTGGTTTTGACATATCTTTTTCAAATCCAAGTCCTTGCCCGGCTTCAAAACCGTTTAGTCCCTTTAAAGCACAAACCATACCGGCTTCTGCCTTATCGACCATGGTAAATTGTCTACCATTGTATATACGTATTTGATCTATTTTTTCTTCTTCACTTAACTTTTGTTTAGCACTTAGCGTGCCTCCTGTAATTTTCACATGAACCAATCGATTATTTTTTTCATCATTACTGATTTTAAAAATTCTTGCTCCAAATTCATCTGGATATACTTTAGTCAAACTTAATTCACAAAGTGCATCCATCAATTCAACAATACCTTCATTTTTTAATGCTGAGCCAAAAAAACAAGGAAAACATTCTCTTTTGTAAATGGATGACTGAATAGATTCTAATGATATTCTTCCTTGTTCCAAATATTCGTTTAACATATTTTCATTCACCAAAGCTAGTTTTTCATCTTTTTGTGAATCTAAAAAATCGATACAATTAGGATGAATCTTGGTTATTAAATCTTCTGTAAGTTCCTCTTTGGTTTGATAACTAATATCCATTTTATTGATAAATATCAAGGTTGGAACTTTATAATGCTCTAAACACTTCCATATTGTTTTCGTATGGCTCTGTACACCATCCTGTCCATTGATCAATACAATCGCTAAATCAAGAACACTCAAAACACGTTCCATTTCACTTGAAAAATCCACATGTCCTGGTGTGTCCAATATATATATTTCATTATCATTCCATTTATAATTAGCCTCTTTGGAGTAAATTGTTATACCTCGATCTCGTTCTTGTTGATCATAATCCAAAAACGTATCCTGATGATCAACCCTACCCATCTTTCTTATATTTCCTGCATTATATAACATGCTCTCAACACAAGTTGTTTTTCCTGCATCCACATGGGCTAATATACCAACACATATTCTTTTCATCAAAAATCCCCTTTTTATTTTAAATATAGTATAACAGAAGTTGTTCTCTCATTCTAAAAAAGCACAGTTGGTTGATGCATGTATCATAAAATCTGTTATAATATATGCACTATGAATTACAGTGTTTGCATACTCGCTGCCGGCAAAGGCAGCCGAACTCAACTAGACTTTAATAAAGTTTTTTTTAAATTCAAAGATGGGACCAGTGTCTTAGATCGAAGCGTTAATTTATTTAATGAAGATCCAGACTGCAAAGAAATCATTCTCGTCGTAGCTGAACACGAAAAAGAATATGTCGAAAAGCTTTATCAAAATATAAATAAGATAAAGATTACGATAGGAGGAAAAACTCGTCAAGAAAGTGTTTCTCATGGATTAAGACTTGTTTGTAGCGAATATGTTTTTATTCATGATGGTGCTAGACCCTATCTAAATATCAAAGAAGTCAATAAACTAAAACAAACGCTTTTGGAGTATGATTCTTGTTTATTAATGATTCCAAGTGTAGATACTGTAAAAATTGTAGAAAATGGATTTGTCAAAGAAAGCCTAGATCGCTCCTTATTATATAACGCCCAGACTCCACAATGTTTTAAGACATCCTTGTTAAAAGAATGTCATCAAAAAGCTTTGGAAGATCAAAGAGAAGCCACCGATGATGCACAACTTGTCGAATGGTATTCAAATGCTTTGATCAAAGTTGTTACAGGAAATGCATCTAATATCAAAATCACTAATCCAAGCGATTTACCAAAATAGAAAGAGGAATTTGTATGGAATACACAGCACTTATTTTTGATGACTGTCAAGATGAAACAGATTCATATGAGAATCTCGTTGATACGATCAACGTCTATAAAAACGATCCAACGTGCAAACAGATCGTTGTCAGCTGTACAGCAGAATGGCTTTTAAAACTAGCTCATTCTCCAATTTCAAAAGTTCTTTTAGTACAGATGGCAAACACTCCTTATGTTGCCTTATTGAACGGATTAAAAGCTGTATCTATGGAAAATGTTCTAGTTAATGGACTTTCCAACGTTCCAACAAATGATGATATCCAAAAAATCTTGAGCAGTCTGTCTCAATACCCTGCAATCTATATGAACAAAGATTTACAGGCATTTGATACTCGCTTACTTATGTTTTCTTTACAGGTGGCTATTGAACAGAATCTTGCGATCGACACATATGCACAAGCTGTAGAAGCTTTAGGAGAGACGCCCCTGCAACATATTAAAGGATGATGTCTAATGAAAATAGAAGTTAAAAGCTATACAGATAAAGAAACAGGTTTAACTTCAAATCAAGCTTTATCACATAAAAAAAACACCTTAGAAGCTTCTGTCTCCAAAACATATATAAAAATACTAAAAGAGCATGTTTTTACCTTTTTCAACATGATCAATGTCGTTTTAGCTGTCTTGGTCATCTTTACAGGTTCCTATCGAAACATGCTTTTTATGCTTGTCGTTATCTTCAACATGATCATTGGATTAATTCAGGAAATCCGTTCAAAGCATAAATTAGACAAGCTTGCCTTAGTTCACCAACAAAAGATACATGTTTTAAGAGATGGAACCATATCTCGTATTTCTGTTGATCAAATCGTTGAAGACGATATCTTGATCATCAAATCTGGTGACCAGGTCCCATGCGATGGTGTATTGAGAGAAGGCAGCATTGAATGTGATGAATCCATGTTAACAGGAGAAAGCGATGCCATTGAAAAATTTGAAAATGACAAAATTTTGTCTGGTAGCATCGTTATATCAGGGCAAGCGAAAATGCAAGTTATTACCGTTGGAGAGGATACGTACGCCCACTCCATTCTAAAACATGCTAAACGTGAAAAACGTTACCCAAGCCAATTGCGCGACAGTATTCAAACAATCATTCGTTATAGTACAATTATTTTAATACCTGCCGGAATCCTGTTGTTTTTAAAACAATTTTTGTTAGACCCTTCTCATCTTAATGATGCCATTCTTTCCACTGTTGCAGCTGTAGTTGGAATGATCCCTGAAGGTCTAGTTTTATTGACAAGTATCGCTTTAAGTGTTGGAGTCATGAAACTAGCACAAAAAAATGTTCTTGTCCAAGAACTATATTGCATTGAAACACTTGCCAGAGTAGATACATTGTGTCTAGATAAAACGGGTACAATTACAGAAGGAAAAATGAAAGTAATTCAGATTGATACAGATCATGACATATCTATGATCCAACAAATTCTTGCCAATATTTTTTCCTCTTTACAAGACGATAATTCAACAGCTAAAGCTATACGTGAGTATGTATCAAACGTTGAGCCGACTCAGATCACAAAAGACATCATTCCTTTCTCAAGTACAAGAAAAGCATGTGGAGCTGTTTTTCAAAATACAAAATATATTCTTGGAGCCTATTCTTTCATCATCCAAAAACAAGATCCTAAAATCAAAAAAAAATTAAGTAAATATGCAAATAAAGGATATCGAACTTTGATCCTGGCACGCTCTAACTCGACAGACCATCAGCTTTATGGTGACTTTGAGGTTCTCGCCTTTATTCTAATTCAAGATGTTTTAAGAAAAGACGCTCACAAAATTCTTTCTTATTTTAAAGAACAAGAAGTAGACTTAAAGATAATTTCAGGTGATGACGAAAAAACAGTTTCTGCTTTAGCAAAAGAAGCGGGAGTAACAGGAAAATCAATTGATATGACAGATGTTCAAGATGTACAACAAGTAATCGAAGATTATGCCATTTTTGGAAGAGTTACACCTGAACAAAAAAAAGAAATGATCATCGCCTTAAAAGAAAAAGGACATACTGTTGCAATGACAGGAGATGGCGTCAATGATGTCATGGCGTTAAAAGAAGCAGATTGTTCAATCGCGATGGGATCTGGCAGTGAAGCAGCCAAAAAAATTGCTTCCCTAGTTTTATTGAACGACCAATTTAAAGCACTTCCATCTATATTGCATGAAGGACGATGCGTTATAAATAATATTCAGAGAACATCCTCATTATTTTTAGTAAAAACATTATTTTCATTTGGACTTAGCTTATTAACATTAATTTGGCTTTCAGAATATCCTTTCCAACCAATTCAACTAACTTTGATTTCAACATTGGCTACAGGATTACCTAGCTTTATTTTGACTTTAGAACCTAATGCCTCAAAAGTTGAAGGTAACTTTCTTATTAACGTCTTCTCGCGTGCTTTACCTGGAGCAATATGTGTTGTTGTTTCTGTTGCGTTAACTTCTGTATTAATACCTATTTTAAATGCTAATAGCGAGCAATTTTCAACAATTTGTACATGTATTGCAGGCTTTAATGCATTATGCGTCCTTACTGGAGCTTGCATCCCATTCACTCGTTTAAGACAGCTTCTTGTAATATGCATGGCAACGATTTTTGCAATAGCGATCTTTTTCTTCCATAGTTTCTTTTATATTGTTTATTTGAACTTCACTCAAATTATATTTGTACTTATAGTATGTTTTACAATTCCATTTATACAAAGTTTTTTAAACCTTTGGTTTAAAAAAAGACTTCAACTCCATAGAAAAAAAAGAAAGGGCTAAATGCCCTTTTAATTATTTTGATATTTATATTTTTCATCGAGTAAACTTTAATCGATAAGAAAAATCATTAAACTCGACGAACTGTCTTAATTCTTTGGTCCTTTAGCGGTTTATCTTGCCAGTTAGTTTTTACTGCTGCAATCTTATCAACAGCATCCATGCCTTCGATTACTTTTCCAAACGCAGCGTATTGTCCATCTAAATGTGGAGCATCTTGATGCATGATAAAAAATTGTGAACTTGCTGAATTTGGCATGTTGGTCCTTGCCATAGATAGAACACCACGAGTATGTGCTAAATCGTTTTGGAATCCATTGGCCCTGAATTCTCCTATGATCGTATCTTTGCTGCCACCCATTCCAGTTCCGGTAGGGTCTCCTCCTTGGATCATAAAGCCTTTGATAACGCGATGAAAGATAAGTCCATCATAGAATTTCTCATCTACTAACTTTAAAAAGTTTTCTACTGTTTTTGGTGCTACTTCAGGATATAATTCCGCCTTGATTTCATCACCATTTTCCATTGTAATTAAAATTAATTCTGTTTTCATAATAATCCTTTCCATTTACTCATAGATAATACAACAAACAAGCCATTTTCATCAAGTTATTGTATAATACTGGTAATTATGAAAAAAATAGGCTTAATTGGTTTATCCAATCCTGTAGATAAGGAAAAATTAAAAGATATTATTACAAAACTTGAAACAAGGGGATACAATATCATTTTAGCTAAAAGCTTATTAAAATCTTCTTCACCACAAGAAAAAGCAGATGATTTTAATTTGTTTTGTAAACTAGATCTTGAAGGAATCTTTGATATTTCTGGAGGAGATTTAGCAAATACTTGTATTCCGTTTATTGATTTTAACGCTTATAAAAAAAGTACCGCTTATTTTTTTGGCTATAGTGATCTTAGTGTCATTTTGAATGCACTGTATACAACAACGAAAAAGAAGGCTTGTTTTTTTCAGCTTCGAAATAACTTAAACATAAACAATACACAAAATACTTTTAAATTCACCTGGCTTAACAAGAAGAACATGAACGGTACCGTGATAGGCGGAAATATTCGTTGTTTTTTAAAATTGGCCGGAACTCCTTACTTTCCTGAAACAAAGAATAAAATTTTATTCCTAGAAAGTCATTCAGGAAATATCAATCGAATCATCACATATTTAACACAATTAGAAATGATGGATGTATTCAATAAAATAAATGGTCTGATCTTAGGCCAATTTACAGAATTGGATACTACAAATACAGATCATTTACTAGAATCTTATGTTTTAAAGTATCCAATTGGAATCATTCGAACACATGAAGTCGGCCATTCTTTAGAAGCCAAAGCTATTTGGATTGGAGAAGAATATAACTTTAATTCAGAAGGAGCATGAATATGGATTTAAACTTATTAAAACTAACCCCTAGAAGAAAACAATTTCTAGAAAAAATGTCTATTTTCTCGATCGAAGATCTTTTAAAAACATATCCCATGCGCTATGAAACCATTAATTCGATTCCCTATAAAGATTGGACTCCATCTGTACACGTTTGTTTTGAAGGATTAATCTCTTCTGTTTGTCGAGTGATTCGGCTTCAAAAAAATCGTTCTATGACTAAATTTTCAGTTATTTCTTGGGATGAAGAATTAGAAATTACAATATTTAATCGTCCTTGGACAAATCAATTTACATTTGGAAAAAAAATCACCCTTTTTGGTGTTTATCAAGGAAATAATAAAGTTGTCGTCAATACGTACAATTTTAACCCTCTAAAAGAGCAAATTGGATTAAAGCCCGTGTATTCCTTGATTGAAGGTCTCAAGCAAAATGATATGTACGCTATGATTTCCAAAGCTTTGGAATTTGCAGATCAAATAGAATCTCTTATACCACCAAGACTTCAGGAGAAATATCGTCTTTTAAGCTATCCTCAAGCAATACATTGGATTCATCAGCCAAGAACTCAAAGTGAACTCGATCAAGCGGTCAGAACCTTAAAATACCAGGAATTTTTATGTTTTCAATGTGTGATGCAAGCCTCCCAGATAAACACAAAAGAACATAGCCATAAAAAGCCAAAAGTATTTGATACAGATAAGCTCCAGGGATGGATTCAACAACTTCCTTATACTCTTACCAAAGATCAACAATCCAGCATAAAAGATGTTTTAAATGATATGAGATCTAATAAAATTATGTTCCGTCTTGTACAAGGAGATGTTGGGTGTGGTAAAACAATTGTTGCGATGAGCGCTATATATGCATGTTATTTGAGCAATCTACAATCTGCTTTTCTTGTCCCTACTGAAATATTGGCTCGTCAGCACTATAAAAATATGCTGAATCTCGGATTAAAAGCTACTTTATATGTATCTAGTCTTCCCACAAAAGAAAAACAAAAAATATTAGAAGAGTTAAATAATGGAAAAATCCAAATCGTTGTAGGAACACACGCCTTGTTTCAAGAACAAGTTATGTTTAAAAATTTAGGTTTGGTAGTAACAGATGAACAACAACGGTTTGGAGTAAAACAAAGACGTTCATTACTGGAAAAGGGTAAAAATGTTGACTTTTTGATGATGTCTGCTACCCCAATACCAAGAACTTATGCTCATTTTATCTATGGCGATCTAAACATCAGCAATATCCATACTATGCCAGCAGGTCGAAAACCAGTAATAACAAAATATATTCCTTCCAAAAGTATGGCCAGTATTTTAAAAAATATCCTAGATGGTATTCAAATTGAAAAACGACAATGCTATGTCGTATGCCCTGCCATTGAAGATAATGAAGATACTGATTTACGTAGTGTCACCTCTATCTATCAAGGTATGAAAAAAACTTTAAAAAACAGCGTAAAAATTTCTTTGTTGCATGGAAAGATGAGTTTTGACGAAAAAGAAGAAATCATGAATGATTTCGCCAATCATAAAATAGATATTCTTGTTAGTACAACAGTTATAGAAGTTGGAATCGATGTCAAAAATGCGACATTGATGGTAATTTATGATGCCCATCGTTTTGGCCTTAGCACATTACACCAATTAAGAGGCCGTGTCGCACGTGGAACAATGCAAGGATACTGTTACCTTTTAAGTAACTCTAAAGAACCAAATGCGATACAAAGATTAAAAAAGATGGAAGAACTCAACGATGGATTTCAAGTATCTGAATATGATTTTCATATGCGTGGTCCTGGAGACATCCTAGGTGTTCGCCAAAGTGGTTTACCAGGGTTTATCTTTGGAAACATACAAAAAGACAAAGCCATGATGGAAGCATGTATTAAAGATGCTCAAGAAATTTTATATCTAAACGAAGATAAAACACTTCTTGATTTTATAGATAAGGCGCTGGAAAACGCCCAATATTTTGATTAGAATAATAAAAGGTGATCAGTAGCATGAATAAAGAAAAAATAAAGAATAAACTAATATACTTTTTAGCACTTGGTTTAATGTGTTTATCTTTAGTATTTATTATGTATAACTTCTTTTATAAGACAGTTGAAATAGATATTATGAAAAATATAAAGCTAATATATACAGGAGAGAACGGTAATGCAAGTGTTACTGTTGAAAATAAAACAGAAGATTTAAATCAACGAATCCAAGAGTTTATCGAAAGTGTTACATATCAAGTTAGTCCTAATACTAATTTATCAAATGGTGATACTATTCACGTAATTGCTTCTTATGATGAAGAACTTGCTTCAACTTATCATTATCTTCCTATCAATACAGAAAAAGAATTCATCGTTCAAGGATTAAATAATC
Source organism: uncultured Faecalitalea sp. (assembly GCA_946408025.1). Taxonomy (GTDB): domain Bacteria; phylum Bacillota_I; class Bacilli_A; order Erysipelotrichales; family Erysipelotrichaceae; genus Faecalitalea. Next base: position 4,963 of record CAMJQJ010000006.1, on the reverse strand, counting down.
GTTTTGAATCAAAAGAAGAAATTCCTGAAGAGTATCTAACAGACATTTTACAAGAGTCAAAAAATTATATAGAAGAACATAGCGATGAAATTTATCTTTTAGATCCTAGAAATACAGATAATGATGATATAAAATTAAATGATACACATATGTTATACTGTGCATTTCTTAAATCCACACAAACAAGTGATAGGATCATCTCTGTTTATCAACTTGACTATACTAGTCAGGGACAAAATACAACTATTTATTATCTGGTTTGTGTTCCAAACATCAATGATGGAAATCAAGTCATAAAACAAAATATTTATGGTGAAAGAGCTTATCTATCTAGTGAAGAACTTCAAAACTTAAATATCGAATCTTATATTCAAAGAGTTTTTGGTACACAGTTTTCTATTGAAAAAATCGAAATCGTTCCTGATCAAGATCAAAGTCATGAAGAATAGCACATAAAAAAGAAAGGATTTATTTGTATGAATTTATTGATTGCAGTTATTTTTATTGTTTTTGGTTTTATCTTTTTGGTAAAAGGTGCAGACATCTTTGTCGAAAATGCTTCAGCTATTGCCGGAAAATTGGGCGTATCAAGTTTGATAATCGGACTTACGATCGTTGCTTTTGGTACATCAATGCCTGAATTAGCTGTTAGTGTAACTGCTGCACTTAAAGAAGCTAATGAAATTGCCGTAGGAAATGTTGTAGGTTCAAATTTGTTCAACCTTTTAATCGTAGGAGGATTAAGTGCGTGTATTTACCCTTTGGTTATAAACAAAACTATATTAAAACGAGATTGGCCACTATCTATTCTAGCTGCCATTATGTTAACTGTCATGTTAAGAGATAAAAACATATCTCGTTTAGAAGGGGCTGTTTTATTATTGTGCTTTTTTTCAATGTTATTTGTACAAATCAAACATGCATCTGCACACAAAGAGCCTAAAAAAGAAATTTCTACATCTTATGGTAAATTAATTCTATTTTTATTATTTGGTATTGCTGGAATCGTTATTGGAGGACAACTTGTTGTAAATGGTGCTACTAGTTTAGCAAGAATCATGGGATTAAGCGAAACATTAATTGGATTAACAATCGTTGCATTCGGTACTTCCCTTCCCGAACTAGTTACTTCCCTAGTAGCTGCCAAGAAAAACGAAAATGAAATCGCGATGGGTAATATAATAGGATCAAATTTATTTAATATATTTTGTATTCTAGGTGTTTCTTCTGTATTAAATCCGATTACAGTAGCATATACTGCATTTATAGATTCTTTGATCTTGGTTATAATATCTATCGTTTTCCTAATAATATGTAAATTCAGACCTCTTGATAAAAAAACAGGGTCAATAATGGTATTGTGTTATATTATTTATACAATTTATATTATTCTTCGTTAAAGAGGCATCCCTATGCAACACGATCAATATAAATACGTATCAAGATGTGATGGTTTAAAATTAGATGTACTTGAAATTCAACCTCTTTTTCAACCCAAAGGAATCATTCAATTCCTTCATGGTATGGCTGAAAATAAAGAAAGGTACATTGAAACAATGGAGTTTTTCGCTCAAAAAGGATACGTTGCCATTATTCATGACCATAGAGGACATGGTAAAAGCATTCGTGATATGGCAGATCAAGGATACTTCTATGATGATACAGGAAAATTTATACTATATGACGCACATGATATAACCCGGATGATCAAGGCCAAATATCCTGATCTACCAATATATCTTTTTGGTCACTCTATGGGTGCTTTAATAGGTCAAAACTATCTAAAAAATTATGATAATGAAATTCAAAAATTAATCATAAGTGGAATGCCAGGCAACAATGCTCTTTGTTCTGCTGCCATAAACTTAGTCACTCTTATGGAAAAAATCAAAGGCAGTTATCATCGTTCTAAATTGATTCAAAATTTATCTATAGGTTCCTATGATAAAAAGTTTAAAGGAGAAAATAAAAACTGTTGGCTCAGTGCCAATCCTGAAAATGTAAGTCTATATAATGCCAATATTAATTGCGGATTTACTTTTACTTTAAATGGTTTTAAGAATCTTTTCTTATTGATGAAAAATGCATACGATGATACCGGTTGGGCAAAAACAAACTTAAATCTTCCAATACTATATCTAGCTGGAGAAAATGATCCCGTTATAATAACCAAAGAAGATTGGCGACAAGCACAACTTTTCTTGAACAAGATCGGTTATACATATGTCAAGGGAAAAATGTATCGTTATATGCGCCATGAAATTCTTCATGAAGCACGAAAAGATATTGTTATGCAGGATATTTTAAATTTTATCGAAGAATGAAACAGCGGAAGCTGTTTTTTCATTAAAAAAGCGTTTAGCTTAAAGCCAAACGCCATCTTGTGAATTTGAATTCGAATACTCTTGAGCTGGGGTCTGTTCCTGATATTGGTTATCTGAATTATATTGATTTTGATAATCCGACTGATAACTGCTATAAAAGAAACCTCTAAATAATGCTGATATCAAGTTGATAATAAAATATATGATGAATATATATACAAAAGGATTGCGGATTCTAGTTGTACGATGTGTTGTATATGTTCTAAACCCAAATGGATTATAGTAGAAACCATTAAAATTTGGATTTTGATTAAAGTTATATCCATAAAATCCATTTTGAGCATAACCATTATTCGCCTGATTTTGTTGACCTGAATTATATCCGTAATTTTGATACTTTTCAGGGTTTTGTATCTGCTCATATGCCGCATTGATTTCTCGCATCATCTTCGCTGCATTTTCATCACCCGGATTCAGATCTGGATGATACTTTTTAGCCAATCTACGATACGCTCTTTTTATCTCATCTTCTGATGCATTTCTTGAAACACCCAAGACTTCATATGGATCTCTCATTAACAATATGCTCCTTTTTCTTAACTTGAGAAAAATTATAGATTCTGCACGATTCTTTGTCAACGATAATGAGCGATTTCACATTGTATCACAAATTATATGTTAGTTATCAAATCGTGTACGATATTGACATCGCTGACATAAAGGATGACTTATCTTATTTTCTAAAAAACCTTTTCGAATCTGCGAAGTTTTTTTATTCTGGAGTATTTCCTCAAATCCCTCTGAAAAAATGTTACCAAGTTTTGCTTCAGCATAGGCATCTAAACAACAAGGGACAACATCGCCATTACTTAATATCCCAATCATATCTCTAGTTCCTCTACAAGTTCCAACATTGCTGACAAAGCAATGATCTAGAGATGGCCACTCAAATACATCATCAAAGCTAATAAATCGATTTTTTGCTAATGTATGATGATTCTTTAAGCATATATCAAGACTTGTATGATAGTGTTTTAGAAAAACATCTAAGATTTTTTTAGCCTGCTGATCCAATTCTCCATCTTGCATACACCACAAACGATACGATATATAAGAATTTTGACTCAAAATATCAGCACATTCAATAATATTTTTCAAATATTCTTTTTGCATAGATTCATTTTGCTGACTAAATGAATGCACAGATATATTATATTGTCTCACCTTATATTTCTTTAAAATTGGAAGCATCTTCTTCATTAAAGTTCCATTGGTTGTAATCTGAACATAGAAATCATACTTTTGACATAATTTTAAGATACCTTCTATATCCGGATGCGATAAAGGTTCTCCTAAAATATGTAAATAAATATATGATGTAAATGGTTTAATCTGTTTTAAAATGTACTCAAAGTTTTTTGTAGACATATTTCTTCGTTCTTCATGTTTTTGTATACAAAACTCACAAGAAAGATTACAACCATTTGTTATTTCAATATATATTCTTTTTAATTTCATTCTTTGATTTTATCATAGATTGCATAAAATTTATTCTATTGATTTAAAAAGCAGTTATCAAACTAATAACTGCTTATTTTCGCTAACCATGTAAAAGACAAGAAACTCTCTTATATAACAATCTCGTTATCAAAGCCACAACAACTCCCTTTACAATATTGAAAGGTAATGTCATAAACAAAACAAAAGTAAAAGTATTTGTGACTAAAGGGAAAATTGCAGTACCCATTCCAACAATCACTTCCATTGGCAATCCATAAAAATAAGAATAAGCAGGTAACGCAATAAAATAATTTGCTAAACAACCAATAATTGACATAGAAATGACACCAATGATCAATGCAATCCAAGCCCCTTTCAATGTCCTATGTTTTTTATAATAGAATGCGCTTGGAACTACTAGTGATAATCCAATCAATAAATTTGAAAGTTCACCAACAAATGCTGTATCAGACCCTTGGAAACAAACATTTAATACAATTTTTAAAGTTTCAATTGCTGCTCCAGCTAAAGGTCCTAGTGCAAAACCTCCAAGCATTACAACAACTTCATCAAATCCTAACTTATAAAAAGATGGTGCAAAAGGCAATGGGATTTCAAAGAGCATCAAAATAAATGCCAAAGCTCCTAAGACAGACACTCTAGCAATCCACTGTACGCGAGATGTTTTAGATAAGATCATTGAATTTGCTGACATAATTTTTCCTCCCTTTCAGCATCCTCTCTCCAAATAAAAAGAGAGGTGATCACAAAACCTCTCAGGAAACAACAAAAAAAGATTATCAAAAAAACCTTCTTCCATCCAGACTTTAACTGTCGCTACTGGAATCTCACCAGTTCCTGCCTTATGGCTCGCGGAGTATACCGCCGATTGGGAATTTCACCCGACCCTGAAGTTTTTTGCTCATTGCCATGATACTATCATCGAGAATCCCTGTCAATTATTTTGTGAATTTTTTAATTTATTATCACTTTATTTATGTTACATATAAATTACATTTTGCATAATTTATATTGACATATACATTACATAATGGTATAAAAATAATGAAAAAGGAGAAACAATATGAAAACAGAAAACTTAACAAAACAATCACTCGCAAAATATTTTGACCATACTT